>JANPKP010000066.1:0-7163 GCA_031426095.1 Gemmataceae bacterium | reverse complement strand
GGAGGACGCCGGGGGTGACGACGACGACCCTCGTCCGCGGCCCCACCATGCGGTCGAAGCGGACGTGGTATCCGAACGTGTCGCCGAGCGGCGTCCCATGTTCGCCCGCCCCTCGGGTTCGGGGCGCGGCGGGGGAGCAGGGGCCGCACCCGCTCCCACATGGCGTCCAGCAGTCGTTGCTCGCGGCGGCGGCTCGGCATGACGGTCCTCCATGTCCGCCGGCATCGTGGTCAAGCTGTCTGGGCGATGTCGTCTTGGCTTGTGAAATAGCCTCCAGCAACCGCTCCCGGTTTCTCCCGCTTTTCAGGAGCGATGCTTTCCCAATCCCTTTCCGTTCCAAGACATAGAAAGTCGCTCCCAACATTAGCGGTAACGCGGCAACGGTGGCGAAATCCGACCCGATTTTCGGCCCCGACGTAGACGCCATTAGCCACTATCGTGCTGGTATGCCCCGCGACCCGCTGCCGATCGACGCCGCCCTGCCCGGGTTACTCGCCGCCCTGCGTGTGGCCGGGGCCGCCGTCCTCCGCGCGCCCACCGGGGCGGGCAAGACGACCCGCGTACCGCCGGCATTGATCGAGAGCGGCGTCAGCCACGGAGTCGTGCTGATGCTCGAACCGCGGCGCGTGGCCGCCCGCGCCGCGGCCCGGCGGATGGCGGGCGAACATGGGACGCCGCTCGGCGACACGTTCGGATACCACGTCCGCTTCGACCGCATGGTGGGGCCGCGGACGAGGGTCGTCGTCGTCACCCCCGGCGTCCTCCTTCGGCGGCTGCACGACGACCCGTTCCTCGACGGCGTGTCGTGCGTCGTGTTCGACGAATTCCACGAGCGAGGGCTCGACGCCGACCTCGCCCTCGGCATGGTTCGCCTCGTCCGCCAGACGGTGCGGCCCGAGTTGCAGGTGGTCGTCATGTCGGCCACGCTGGACTGCGGTCCGGTCTCCACCTACCTCTGCGGCTGCCCGGTGGTGGCGAGCGAGGGGCGGGCATTTCCGGTCGAAGTATGCTATCGTCCCGACCGCCGCGACGTGACTCTCGCCCGGGTGACGGCCGACGCCGTCGAGCGCGTGTTGGCCGAGACGCCGGGCGACGTTCTCGCCTTCCTCCCCGGCCTCCGCGAGATCCGGGAAACGGCCGACCTGCTCGAAGCGACGGCCCGCGACCACAACCTCGAAGTGCTTCCGCTCCACGGCGATCTCCCGCCCGATACGCAGGACCGGGCGTTGCGGAAGCTCGACCGGCGTAAGGTGGTCCTTGCCACGAACGTCGCGGAAACGTCCGTCACGGTGGACGGCGTTACGGCCGTGGTCGATACTGGCGTCGCCCGCCAGATGGAGTTCGACCCGGCCACCGGGCTCGACCGCCTGCGGCTCGTCCCCATCTCGAAGGAGTCGGCCGACCAGCGCGCCGGGCGGGCGGGGCGGACCGCGCCGGGGGTGTGCGTGCGGCTTTGGGACGAGACCGGCCACCGCGGCCGGGCCGAACAGACGGTGCCGGAAATCCGCCGCGTCGACCTGTGCGGGCCGGCCCTGCAGCTCCTCGCCCTCGGCGAAGGCGACGTAGCCGCGTTCCCCTGGCTCGACGCCCCCAGGCCGGAGGCGGTCGCCCAGGCGCTCGCGGTTCTCCAACGGCTCGGGGCAGTCCGTGGTGGCAAACTCACGCCCGCGGGCGAAGTCATGGGCCGGCTCCCCGTCCACCCGCGGCTCGGCCGGCTGTTGGTGGAAGGGCAGCGCTTCGGCCACCCGGACCGGGCCGCCCTCGCCGCCGCGTTGCTCTCCGAACGCGACCCGTTCGAGCGAGAGCTTGGGACCACCGGACCGCCGACGCGGACCGCCCCCGCCACGTCGTCCGACGTTCTCGACCGCGTCGAAGCCGTCGAGCTGTTCGAAGCGAACGGCCGGCTCGACTCGCCGCTCGGCCGGCTCCACCGCGGTGGCGTGAAGGCCGTCCTCGCCGCCCGCGACCAACTGCGGCGGCTCCTCCGAGACGAGGCCGGCCCCCCCCCGAAAGTTCGAGCCTACGCCGACGAGTCGGTGCTGCGTTCCGTCTTCGCCGCCTTCCCCGACCGGCTCGCCCGCCGCCGCGAGAAGAACGACCGGCGGGCGGTCATGGTCGGCGGCCGGGGCGTCCGCCTCGGCGGGCAGAGCGGCGTGACCGAGTGGGAGTTGTTCGCGTGCGTGGACGTGGACGCCGGCGGGGTCGAGTCACCGGTGCGGGTCGCGTCCGGCGTCCGCCGCGAGTGGCTGCCGGCGGACGAAGTCACGACAGCCGTCGAGGTGACGTTCGACGAGAGTAGCCAACGCCTCGTCGCACGCAAGCTGACGCGCTTCGCCGATCTCGGATTGGACGAACGTGACGCCCACATCGCCGACGAAAACGAGGCCGCCCGGGTGCTGGCCGAGGCTGCGGCCGTATGCCCAGATAAGGCCATGCCGCCGTCCGAATCCGACGCCGGCCGCTTCCTCACGCGGCTCCGCTGCCTTCGCGAGTGGATGCCCGAGTTGAACCTCCCAGCGTTCGACGGCGACGGCTTCCGCGACGTGCGGGAGTCGCTCTGCCGCGGCCGGCGGTCGCTCGCCGAGGTACGGGCCGGCCCCTGGCTCGAAGCCCTCCGAGGCATCCTGCCCTACGAACAGTGGCAGGCGGTCGAGCGCGAGGCCCCCGACCGCATCGAGGTGCCGAGCGGCAGCCACATCCGCATCGAGTACAAGACGGGCCGCGCGCCGGTCCTGGCGGCGCGGATTCAAGAACTGTTCGGCCTCACCGACACGCCGCGGGTCGCCGGCGGCCGCGTGAAGGTGTTGCTCCACCTCCTCGCCCCTAACCACCGCCCGCAGCAGGTGACGGACGACCTCGCCAGCTTCTGGGCGAATACTTACCCGCAAGTGCGGAAGGAACTCCGCGGCCGCTACCCGAAGCACGCCTGGCCCGACGACCCCATTAGTGCCGAGGCAATTCGGGGGCCACGTCGTCGGCCTCTTTAATTCACGAACTACAACCTGACATAGTCGGTCAAGAAAGCCCCCTGCACGGCCGGTGTCCCTGTCTCGGCCCTGTTTCTTAGTTGATCTTGGAACCAGGAGGTGCAATACTACCAGCATGATAATTTAAGTTCGATTTGGAGACAGGCACCGCCTCTCCCACGGCTTTTCGAATCGCCACGGACGGTCGGTCGAATGCTCCCACCGGGTAGGGGTGCCGCCATGCGTAAGGTCTCGTTTGCTACGCCGAACGGATCGGCCGCCACGATGTCCTCCGAATTGCCAGTTCTCGAAGGCGACGCCCTCCAACGGCTCGACGACTACGCCTCCCGCTTCACCGGCGTGTTCGCCCGCACCGACCAGTGCCGATGGTTCCGGGCCTACCTCGGCGGGCTTCTCGACGGTGGCGAGCGGAAAAACGTCGAGGCCATCGCGGCCCGCATCTCCCCGGAAGACGCCGGCGATGCGAACCCGGCTCAGGCCCTTCAACACTTCGTGAGCCATAGCACCTGGGACGCCGATCGACTCACGGCCCGATACCGCGAAACTCTGCCAGCGGGGGTTCGCGATACACCAGCGTTGTGGGTCGTCCACGACGCGGTCACGCCTAAGAAAGGCCGGCATTCGGTCGGCACGCAGCGGCAGTACGCCCGCGCCCTCGGCCGCAAATTGAACTGCCAGGTTGCGGTCGCGGTGGGACGCGTCGGGCCGTGGGGGTACATACCGCTGGCGACTCGTCTCTATCTCCCCGGTTTCTGGCTTCGAGAGAACCACGAGGCGGTCGAAAAAACGGTGCCGGAGGTTCACCGCACTCACCGAAGCAAACCCGAACTCGGCCGGCAACTAGTCCGCGAACTGATCGACGAAGGCTGGCGGCCTGGACCCATCGTCCTCGAGGACGGCTACGCTTCGGACCACGCCTTCCGCGATAGGTTGGAGGCCGATTCGTTCGAGCTCGTGGATGCGACGGAGCATTCCGCGATAGCCGAAGCCCGCCGCGGGTATGAGAAGCTCAAGCAATTTCTGGGACTCGACCACTTCGAGGGGCGGACGTGGGTCGGCTGGCATCACCACACGGCCATCGTCTTAGCCGCTTATGGATACTGGCTTTCCGAACGAACCTCCGGTTCCCCGATCTAGCCGATCAGCATTCCAAAGCATAACAAACGATTTGACAGAGTAGGTTTCGGTCGCCCAGTGCCCCATAGGCAAGTGGGACGTGTCCGGCTATCGTGTGCAACAGACAACGGCCGCACCGCCCTCACGAACAGCACGGCCGTCTCCTCCCGACTCTCGCGGGGTAACCTCAGTTGACCGAGAAGGGCATCGCCTTGAGCCAGAACGGCTCCCGCAATTGGGCATCGGTTAATTCGCGGGCCATGCGGTAGACCTCGGCCAGAAACGTGTACTGGGCCTGGGTGTAAAACGCGGTGATGGAACACGGGCAGGGGACGAACGCGGCCGTGGCGACGGCGGCCGAGCCGACCGGGACCGAGGTAGCGAACCAACCCTGCAGCCGATGTTCCGACATGACTGGCCCTCTGAATGACGCGGTGTCCGACTTGGTGGCGACGATCAGGTTAACACTAATTATATCAACTTGATCGTGTTTCTAGATCGAATCTTAACCGCGCCGCGAACAAAAGCAAGCTCCTCGCGTGTTTTCATCGGTTTTCTCGGGGTCAGGGGTGACCGAGCTAATCGCACGACACGCTTCCTGACCGATACGACCCCTCAAAACCGCTTCTCAAGGAGTATTGAACATGACCAGCACGATCATGATGGAACGGACCGCCGGCGGGATGACGGGCATGGGCATGGGCTCGCCGATGCCGGGAATGAGTACCCCGATGTCCCCGAACATGGTCATGGTGCCCCGCTGCACCTTCAAGTTCGAGAAGTGCGCCGGCGGCATGAAGATGACCTGCGTCTGCACCGACGCGGCCGCCTGCACCATGATGCAGAACCTCTGCTCGATGATGGCCGGCGGCATGTGCACCCTCTGCTGCACCATGAACGGCATGACCGTCTGCTGCTGCAACATGATGATGGGCACGTGCAAGATGGAGATGACGAAGGACGGCTGCACGATGACCTGCACGAGCGGCGACAAGATGTGCGAGGCCATGATCCAGGGCTGCTGCGACTGCCTGATGGCCTGCATGAAGGCCGGCTGCACCTGCTGCATGATGATGGGCGGCACCCCGTGCTGCTGCGGCACCTGCTAAGCTCGTCCCACCCGGACGATTGCTGAACTCTTCACCGCCCTCGGTCCCGCGACAGAGGGCGTCTCCGTTCACTCCGGGGAGTACAGCGTCCGCCCGCCGTCGACCGGCAGGCAGACGCCCGTGATGAAGTCGTTATCGACGAGCGAAAGCACCGCGAGGGCGACGTGGTTCGGGGTGCCTTCCCGCTTCACGAGTGTGGCCCCAATCGCCTGCTCTCGCTCCGCGGCCGGCAAGTCCGGCGGCAGCATCACCGGCCCAGGGAGTACGGCGTTCACCCGCACCCGGGGGTTGCGGGTTCCGAGTTCGACCGCCATGCTGCGGGTGATGACCGTGACCGCCCCCTTACTGGGGAAGTACGCCGCGTAGTCGAGGTACGGGCGGACCTCGGCCCAGTCGCCGACGTTCACGATGCAGCCGCCGCCCGCTTGTCCGACCATCGCAAGCCCGGCGTGCTGGCAGCAGAGGAAGGTGCCGAGGGCGTTGGCGTCGAAGTGCCGCCGCACGTCGGCCGCGGTCACATCTTCGAGCCGCTTCCTCTCCCAGATGGCGGCACAATTTACCAGCACGTCGATGCGGCCGAACCTTGCGAGAACGCCCCCGATGAGGCCGCGGACCGCGTACTCGTCCCCGAGGTCGGCCGCGAACGTCTCGGCCTCCACCCCGTGGACACGCAACGATTCAGCCGTTTCGGCCGCCTCGGCGGCGGACGTGCGGTAGTGGACGGCGACCGCGTACCCCCGTCGGGCGAGTGAGTCGGCGACGGCCGCACCGACACGCCTTTTCCCGCTCCCGGTGACGAGGGCCACCCGACGCCGACTCATAATGCCCCCAGCCGCAGGACGACGAGCATCGGCCAGCCCACGTACTTGGCGGCCCGCGGATAGCATTCTACGAACGCGGCGTCCGGGGCGGATTCGTCGACGCCGTCGAGCCGGAAGCCGGCCCGCACCGCCGCCATCACGAACGCACCGATCGTGTGCGGCACGCTGCCCGGAACAACGACTTCGCCACTCGTCGGGTCGGTGAAGCGAGCTTGCGTGTCCTTCAGGAACATGGCAGGGTGCATGGCCGACACCACGGCCCAGCCGCCCGGGCGGAGGACGCGACGGGCCTCCATGAAGAACCCACCGAGTTCGCGAAGGTGCTCGAGGACCAAGCCGCTCACGACGAGGTCGAACGACCCGCCGGGGAACGGTAGCGGCGTGTGCAGGTCGTGAGCAATGAAGCGAATGGTGTCGGCGCCCGGCTTGCGGCGGGCTTCGGCCAACATCCCGTCCGAGAAATCGACGGCCGTGACCACCGCCCCCTCGGCCGCGAGCCAGAGGGCGTGTCGGCCGGTGCCGCAGCCGAGATCGAGAACCTGCAGTCCGGCCACCGCTCCGCACGCGGCATGGACGGCCGGCCCTTCGAGCGCCTGGAGTGGATTCGCGTCATGATCGTAGACAGCCGCCCATCTGTCGTAGCCGTCGCGGACGGCGGTCATCGGGTGTCTCGTAGGGGCCGTGTCGAGCCTCACGTCGAGAGTGTGTCTGGAAACCGATCCCGGGGTACCCCCGAGCGGCCCACCCCGCGGCGGGACTTGCGTCAAATTCCGAGGCCCGAAGCGCCGCCGGGCGGCTCGACGTAACCCCTTAAGCCCGACCCCACCCGGTTACGCCCGATGTCACCGCGAGGTTGAGCGTTGCGTCCAATCGGTGGGTCAACTTTACCGCATGTTTGCGGGGCGGTTTCCCCAAGCCCCGACCGGCCGAGTGGTTGCGGCGTTTTCGAGCGCCCCGCGCTGGGAGAATGCGGTAAAGCTCGGACCCCGGTCCGAGTAGGCCGGATCGACATTACTTCCCCCGCGCGGGAGGCCCGGCTCGGTTCCCAGACACACCCTGAGGGCGTACTACGCCCCTAATGTGGAGCAGCCGTAAGTCCCGACTTACCACTTCTGATATATAGAGACGGG
>JANPKP010000065.1:0-1718 GCA_031426095.1 Gemmataceae bacterium | reverse complement strand
CCCGGGGGTGCGTGTGGTTTGGCGGGCCCGCCTCGCGCGCGGTGTTCCCGCTTCCCCCCCCCCCCCCCTAACCCGGCGTTCCGCGTTGCTCAATACCGCAGGTCGAGTCCGAGCGTCAGCCCTTGCAGGACGAAGTCGTCCTGGGCGAGGCGGTTGCCGACGGGGGTGGTGCCGAGCGCCCCGAAGTTCCCGCCGGCCGGCACCAGGGCCGTGTCCACCCGCGGGTTGATGACGCCGCCCGGCCGGAGCACGTCGCCGGCGTAGATCAGGTTGTACCCGATGGTGAACGTGACCGTCGGGGTGAAGCTGATCCCGAGGGCGGTGTTCAGCTCCGAGACGTAGGTCCCCTTGTTGTTCGTCGTCCGCCCCATGTTGTTGCCGAAAAGCCCGCCGGGCAGCGTCGCCGTCCCCGGGCCCCCGGTCACCGTCGTCAGCCCCAGCACGTCGGCCGTCTGCTGGTTGCCGCCGGCGGCGAGCTTGCCGGTCGTGAGCCACGAGAACATGCCGTACCGGAGGGTGGACCGGACCCCGAGTTGGCCGCCGGTAAAGCGGTTGCGGGTGACGAACGAGTCGGTAACGCGGACCGACCCCGGGCCGATGGCCCCGAACCCGGCCGGCAGGTTCGCCCCGGTGACGACCGTGTTGCTGCTGACGTACAGGTCTTCGGTGAGCTGGAAGTAGCGGACGCCGGCGAGCACGTCGAACCCGAACTGGAAGGTCGAATCGCACGGCGTGCGGTACAGGTTCAGGATGCCGTTGCCCTCGATCCCCCAGGCGTTGGACGAGGTGCCGACGACCACGTCGCCGTTCCCCCGGCCGAGGCCGCCGACCACGAGGCCGGACGCGAGCCCGGTCGTGGAGTCGGTGAACGGGCGGACGAGGGTGCCGTTGGCCGGCACGGTAATGCTGTCGTAGGTGTTAACCGGCTCGACCGAGAAGCCGCTGGCCTCGAACCCGAACCGCCGGTTGGCGTCGTAGAAGAACCCGGTGGTGGCCCGGAACCCGCTGGCCGCGTCGTAGCCGAACGGGCCGGCGAGGCGGGCGCGGGTGCCGGGGGCCCCGAGCAGGCCGGACCCGCCGACCGGGCCGGTGGTGGCCAGCGGGAACGGGACCGTCTGCTCCCGCGGCTTGAGCAGGAGGTAGTCGAACGAGGTCCACGCCTTGGGGGCGAGGAAGGTGTTCAGGTCGGTCCCGCCGCCGAGGGCCCCGCCGCCGTGGGCGGGGCCGGGAGAGCTCTGGGCGAGCGGGGCCCCGTACGGGCCGGGCGGCGGGTACTGCGGGGCCGGCGGCGGGCCGCCGTTGTCGTACCCCGAGCCCGGCGGGCCGCCGGGCGGGACGCCGGGCAGCGGCGGCATGATGACCGGGGACGGCCCGAGGGGGCCGCCGGAGGCCGGCACCACCATCGGATCGGCCGCCGGCCGGGCGGCGGCCATCGCGGCGAAGGTGCCGGAGCCGACGGTGGCCTTCCCCACGGCCGCCGGTTCGGGCTGCCCCCACGCCACCCCGGCCCCAGCCGCGAGGGCCGCCATCGAACCGAAAATGCCCTTGCGCATGTCGCTCGCTCCTGGTTGGCGACCGGCCGTCGTCCCGTTATCCCTTAGCATCGGCACAACCGGCCCCGCACTTGAGGCAAACCCGGCACGACCGGCACAGCCGTCAACGTGACTGACGGGCACCCGCCCCACCGCGAATGCGGAATGCGGAACGGGGAATGCGGA
>JANPKP010000064.1:0-8343 GCA_031426095.1 Gemmataceae bacterium | reverse complement strand
TCCACCAGCCGGCGGGCGATGAGCGCCTGCTCGCCGAACTGCGTCGGCCCGTACTTGTCCCGCACCTTCTGCGGCTCTTGCGTGACGTCGAACAACTTCTCGGAGGCCATGATCCCCCGCACCCGCTCGTACGCCTGGTTGTGGCTGCCCAGGGTGTCCGACTGACGCCCCGCGCCGAACTGCTTGCCGAGCAGGTCGCGGAGGTCGGCCCGCTGCTGGTGGTCGAACTCGCTCACGCCGTCGAGCTTGCGGATGAACTCGGGGATGTTGTTGGTGGTCAGTTCCATCGGGGCGAAGCGGGAGCCGAGGAAGCCGCTGTCGCCGGGGGCGAAGCTCCGCCCTTCCGTCTGCGTGTAGAAGGTGACGTAGTCGGGCACTTTACTGTCCGCTCGGCCCATCTCGCGGGCCAGCACCGCGCCCAGGTCCGGGTACTTCACCCCGCCCACGTCCATGCGGCCCCGCATCATGATCTTCGCGCCGCTGCCGTGGTCGCCGTTCTTCGTGTTCAGCCCGCGGACCACCGCCGTGGTGTTCATCCGCTTGGCCATCTGCGGCATCAGTTCGGAGATGTGCGTACCGGGCACGTCGGTCTTGATGCTGCGGAACGGCCCGCCGGTGCTCACGCCCGGCTTCGGGTCCCACGTTTCGAGTTGGCTCGCCCCGCCGGCCAGCCAGAGCAGGATGACCCGCTTCTGCTTCTTCTTCAGTTCGCCGGCGAGGGCGGGGGTGGCGAGCACGTTCAGGCCGGTCATGTCGGCCACGGCGGCGGCTCCGACCGCGGCCGCAGTCGCGGCTCCGAAGAACCCTCGGCGGTTCAGGGCGTGATCGGCCGACCGGCAGA
This sequence comes from Gemmataceae bacterium, assembly GCA_031426095.1. Taxonomy (GTDB): domain Bacteria; phylum Planctomycetota; class Planctomycetia; order Gemmatales; family Gemmataceae; genus JANPKP01. Next base: position 7,502 of record JANPKP010000064.1, on the reverse strand, counting down.
AGGACGAACGCGGCATGGCAGGCACCAGTAGCGGGTTGGTTTCAGGGACCAAATCAATCCGGACACGCATGACACGGAACGAGCAGGGATGAAGAGGATCAGAACAGAATGACTTTGTGCTTGATCCTCTTCATCCCTGCATTCATCCTCTGAATCCGTGTCGTTCCTGTTGATCCTTCACTCAGTGGTTGAATCGGAACTCCGGGCTGGTCATCAGTGCCCAGAGCATTTGTTTGCTGGCGTCGGCGGGGCGGTCGGTGCGGCGGGCGGCGTACTCGCCGAGGGCTTTCAACTCCGCCTCCGTCGCGGGTCGGGCGAGGGCGGTGCGCACCAGCAGTTTGTGCGCGTCGGCTTCCACCTTCTCGGCTTTGACGCGGCCGAGGAGGGTGCCGTTCCCGTCGGTCAGGAACTCTTTCAGCACCTTGTCCGAGTTGCTGAACAGGAGGGCTTCGCTCACGCCGATTTGGAAGTTGTCCGTCGGTTGTGCGATGGCCGAGGCGAACCCGCGGGCGGTCGCCTCCAGTTGCTCCAGCTTCTTCTCCACCTCGTCGGCTTTGCCGTCGAACGTCTTCGGGTCGGTGACGGCGATCTTGAGTGAGGTGGCCAGTTGCAGGGGGGTGAGCGGCTTCAGTTGGGCGACCGCGAACGTGCTGCTGTCCGGGTGCGACTCGCTGCTGTACTTGCTGCTGCGGCTGTACGTGTCGCTCATCACGATGCCGCGGACGAGCCGCTTCACGTCATACTTGTTGGCGGCCATGTCGGCGGCCAACTCGTTCAGCAACTCCGGGTGGCTGGGGCGGTTGGCCGAGTGCATCTGGTCGAGCGGCGACACCAGCCCGACGGCGAGGAAGCGGTGCCACAGGCGGTTGACGACGTTCTTGCTGAAGAACTCCGCCTCCTTGGGTTGGAGTGCCAACTTCACCAGTTCGGCGCGGGCGCTGAACTCCGGCGGCGGGGGGGCCTTCTTGTCCTTCTTCGCCTGGTCCTCCATCTCCTTCTGCTTCTTCTGCTCGTCCTTGCTCAGCTCCCGCACGGTGTCGGTGTTGATCGTCGCCCCGGTCAGGAACATCAGTTTGGCCTGTCGCTCCGCCCCTTTGGTCGGCTTGAACTTCACCAGCCCGCTCGGCCGTTCGGCGATCTGCCCGCCGGCGTCGTAGGTGCGAGCGAGGAACGACTTCATCCCGTAGAAGTGGTCCTGCGTCCAGTCCTTCACGTTCGGGTGGTCGTGGCACTGGGCGCAGCTGACGTTCACCCCGAAGAAGGCCACGCTCACGTCACTGGTCAGCTTGTCGGCGTCGTTCAACTTCGGCTTCAGGAACTCGCTCGCCCCCTTGTTGGCGGCCTCGTCGGGCAGCATGAGTTCGCGGAAGATCACGTCCCACGGCTTGTTGCTGGCGACCGCTTTCGTCAGGTACTCCCGCAGCCCGCCGCCGCTCTTGCCGTCGTTCAGCATCACCTCGAACAGGCTCGCCTGATACCGGGCGTACCCCGGCGAGGCCATCAGCCGGTCCACCAGTTTCGCCCGCTTGTCGGCCTCCTTCGACTGCACGAAGGCGTCCGACTCCTGCGTGGTGGGGATGCGGCCGACGAGGTCGAGCGTCAGCCGGCGGACGAGCGTGAAGTCGTCGGCTTGCGGGGCGGGGACGACGGCGTCGGCCTTCAGTTTGGCTTCGACGTGCCGGTCGATGACCCGTTCGAGCGGGTCGGCGGCAGACGCCCACAGTGGCAGGGCGAGGGCTGCGGCGAGACAGAGAGACCTCATCGGGCGAGGCTCCTGTGGGGGTGGTGGGGTCGGACAGTCAGTCGAGTCGGACGGTGCCGGGGCACCGATTCAGGCGGGGTTCAACACCGCGATGATACCATCTATAGTGTGCGACGCCAGACATTTCCGCTGAGGGCCGACCGATGACCGTGACCCTGCCCGCCGACCTGCAGGCGTTCGTGGACGAACAGGTGCAACTGGGCAACGGCGCCGAGGTGAACGCGGCCGTGGCCGAGGCCGTCCGCGTGTTGCAACAGAAGAAGGACGAGGAGAAACTGGCGTGGCTCCGGGCCGCCCTCGACGAAGGCGAAGCCGACATCGCGGCCGGCCGCGTGAGTCGTGGGCCGATTAACGCCCGGCAAATGCTCGAAGACATCCGGCAAAAGCGAGCGGCGAAATGAAAGACCTCGTTCGAGCCGACAGAGCGACCGCCGAAATCCGTGATGCGTTGGACTACCTAAGCCAGCGTTCGTTTCCGGCCGCGGAACGGTTGTCGGCGGCCATCGACTCGAAGAGCGAACTGCTCCGCACGCTCCCGTTCATGGGCCGCGCGCGGGACGAACGCTGGCCCGGCTACCGGAGTGTGGTGGTCGGCGATTACCTGCTCTTCTACCGCGTGACCGACACTGAGGTGGTCGTCGTCCGCTTCATCCACGGCAGCCGCGACTTGGCGACCGCGCTCGACGACGCCGAGTGACCCGGGGTCACGCCAGGATGTCTTTCACCACCACTCCGTGAACGTCGGTCAGGCGGAAGTCGCGGCCGGAGTAGCGGTAGGTGAGCTTCTCGTGGTCGAGGCCCATCAGGTGCAGGATGGTGGCGTGCAGGTCGTGGACGTGGACCTTGTTCTCGACGGCCGCGAACCCGAACTCGTCGGTCGCCCCGTAGGCCATGCCGCCCTTGATGCCGCCGCCGGCGAGCCACACGCTGAACCCGTGGTGGTTGTGGTCGCGGCCGCTGCCCCCCTCGCTCGTCGGCGTCCGCCCGAACTCGCCGCCCCACAGGACGAGCGTGTCGTCCAGCATCCCCCGCCGCTTCAGGTCGCGGAGCAGTGCGGCGGCGGCCTTGTCGCAGTCCTTCGCCTTGTTGCGGTGCCCCTTCTCCACGTCGCCGTGGTCGTCCCACGGCTGGCCGCTGCCGTAGTAGACCTGCACCATGCGGACGCCCCGTTCCACCAGCCGGCGGGCGGCCAGGCACGACTCGGCGAAGTTCCCCGTCCCGTACTCCTCCCGCGTCTTGGCCGTCTCCCGGCTGAGGTCGAACGCTTCCTGCGCTTCCGTCTGCATGTGGAAGGCCATTTCGAGCGACTGGATGCGGGCGTTGAGCTGGTCGTCGCCGTCGTGCCGGTCGCGGTGGAGGGCGTTGAGCGAGTTCAGCAGGTCGAGCTGTTGCCGCTGGGTCTCGGGCGTGAGCTGGGTGTTGCGGAGGTGTTCGATCACCGCCTTCGGGTCGAGCTTGCCGACGTGGGCCCCCTGGTACGCCCCGGGCAGGAAGCTGTTGGCCCAGAGTTGCGGGCCGACGACCGGCTTGCCGGGGCACAGCACCACGAACCCGGGGAGGTTCTGGTTCTCGGACCCCAGCCCGTAGCAGAGCCACGACCCCATCGACGGGCGGATCGGCTGGGCGTTCCCGCACGTCATCATGAGCAGCGACGGCTCGTGGTTGGGCACGTTCGTGTGCATCGACCGGACGACGCAGACGTCGTCGACGCACTTGGCGACCTCGGGGAAAATCTCGCTCACCTCGACGCCCGACTTGCCGCCCTTGTGGAACGCGAAGGCCGACTTGTAGAGCGACCCCGTCTTCCGCTCCGTCTTGAGCCCGGCGGCGTCCGGCTTCTCGCCGTGGTGCTTGGTGAGCATCGGCTTCGGGTCGAACGTATCGACCTGCGACGGGCCGCCGTTCATGAACAGGTGGATGATCCGCTTGGCCCGCGGCTTGAAGTGCGGGGCCTTCGGGGCGAGCGGGTTGCCCGACGCCGCGGTCGCTCCCGCGAGTTCGCCCTGGTCGGCGAGGACGCCGGCGAGGCCGAGCATCCCGAGGCCGGTGCCGGTGCGGGTGAGCATGGTGCGGCGGTCCACAAACGCGGAACGCGGAACGCGGATTTCGGAATGAGGCGGCATGGCGGCAGGCCTTGAGTTCGGTGGTCGGGACGATGGTGTTCGATTCCGCAATCCGAAATTCGCGTTCCGCAAATCCACGCTCAATCGACGTACATGATTTCGTTCGCGGCCAGCAACGCCTGGGAATACTGTTGCCAGCGGGTGAGCTTGTCGGCCGGGGCGGCGGGGGCTTTGAGGAAGCCCTCGGCCAGGGCCACCTCCCGCGGGTCGGCGTCCCGGCCGTAGGCGAGCTTGTAGGCGAGTCGGACGCGCTCGGCGTCCGGCTTCGCGGCCTTCTCCAGCCGGGCGGCGAAGGCGCGGGCCTGGGCCGTCATGAAGTCGCTGTTGAGGGCGAAGAGTTGCTGTTGCGGCACCGTCGTGCTGTTGCGTCGGTCGGCCGTCACGTTCGCGTCCGGGAAGTCGAACAGGCGGAGGAAGCCGTTGAGGTCGTGCCGGCTGATCTTCGCGTAGATGGTGCGGCGGGTCGCGGCGGCGTCCTTGAGGTCGAACGCGGGGCCGCCGGCCGCGGGGTTAAGGGTGCCGGCGACGGCCAGGACCGAGTCCCGCCACGCTTCTGCGTCGAGCCGCCGGCGGTTGGCCCGCCAGAGGTAGACGTTGGCCGCGTCGATGGCGTCGTTCCCGGCGTCGGCCTTGCTCGACAATTGGTAGACGGCCGACCGCATCATCTCGCGGTGCAGCCACTTCACCGACCAGCCGTTGTCCATGAAGCGGACGGCGAGCGTGTCGAGCAGTTCGGGGTGGGTCGGTCGGTCGCCGAGGGCCCCGAAGTTGCTCGGCGTGTTCACCAGCCCGCGGCCGAAGTGCTGCTGCCAGACGCGGTTCACGATCACCCGGGCGGTGAGCGGGTTGCGGCGGTCGGCGACGGCGTTCGCCAGGTCGAGGCGGGTGAACGCCGGGCCGGCCGGGGTGGCGGTCGCGGGGAGCACCTGGAGGAAGCCCTTGGGGGCCGGCTCGCCCTTCGTGGCCGGGTTGCCGCGGACGTACACCGGCATCCCCGCCCCGCCGCCGGAGAGGACGTTGGCGACCGCGTACTGCGGCGGCGTCGCGGCCTTCCGCTTCGCCAGCTCGGCCCGCATCTCGGCGAGGGCGGCACGGTCGGCGTCGGCCGCGATCACCTTCTCCACGTCCTCGGGCGGCACGGCGAGCGGGCCGGCGGGGTTGCCGAACATCGCCTCTGCGAGCGTGTCGGCCGGCTTCGCGGGGGCCGCCTTCGGCTTGGCCTTGCCGGCCGGCGGGGGCGACGGCGGCGGACTCGCCGCGACCGCGTCCGCGAGCTTCTTCTGGAGCGACTCGGCCGCCGACAGCAGCGCCGCCGGCACGTCGGCGGGTGCCCCCTTCGCGGGGAACGTCATCGCCGCCGCGAGGTCTTTGAGCGGGGCCGGCGTCTTGCTCGCGGCCGGGTCGAGGGCCTTCGTCCACCGGTCGAGGAGGTAGCGGTTCAGGCCGTCCTTCTTGGCCAGCGCGTCCACGTCGAGCTTGCCGTTCGCCTTGCGGGCGGCCAACACCCGCCACGACGCGGCGACGTACTTCGTGGTGTGCGGCACCGCCGCCGACGCCGCCTTGCGGGCGGTCTCGGCCGACCACTTCGCCACGCCGGCTTCCTGCTCCTTCACCTTCCCCTGGGCGTCGGCGAACTTCTTCACCTCGTCGGCCGGGGCGAGCGGGGCTTCGGTCAGGGCCGACCCCGCGAAGATGCCGGCGAGCGAGTAGTAGTCGCGGGTCGGCACCGGGTCGAACTTGTGGTCGTGGCAGCGGGCGCAGCTCACCGTCAGCCCGAGGAACCCGCGTGTGAGCGTGTCGACGCGGTCGTCCAGTTCCTCGGCGAGCGCCAGTTCCTTGTTCGTGTTCTTGTAGTACTCGGCCCCCAACCCCAGGAAGCCGAGGCCGGCGACGCGGGTGGCGAGGTCGCCTTCGGACGCGGGCACGAGGTCGCCGGCGATCTGGAGGCGGGCGAACTTGTCGAACGGCATGTCGTCGTTGAACGCCTTGACGACCCAGTCGCGGTACCGCCAGGCGTTGGCCTTCGGCTTGACCCCGAAGGTGTGGGCCTGGTCCTCGGCGAAGCGGGCCACGTCGAGCCAGTGGCGGGCCCACCGCTCCCCGTAGTGCGGGCTGGCGAGGAGCGAATCGACGAGCTTACCGACCGCGGCCGGCGACGGGTCGGCCGCGAACGCCTCCACCTGCTCGGGGGTCGGCGGCAGGCCGACGAGGTCGAGGTACGCCCGGCGGACGAACGCCCGCTTGTCGGCCGGGGCGGCGGGCTTCAGGCCCTTCTCTTCCAGCTTGGCGAGGACGAAGCGGTCGATGTCGGTCTTGGCCCACCCCGCGTCCCGCACGGCCGGCGGCGCGTGGACGGCCGGGGGCTGGAACGCCCAGAACTGCTTCCCCTTCTCGAGGTCGATGCCGGCCGGTTTGGCACTCGCCACCGTTTCGCCCCGCGGATCGACGGCCCCGTCCCGCACCCACTTCTCGAAGTCGGCCACCACGGCCGGCGGCAGCTTCCCCTTCGGCGGCATCTTCAGCTCGCCGTCGTACTTGAGCGAGGCGAGGAGAGTGCCCGCGGCCGGCTTGCCGGGCACCACGGCCGGGCCGGTCTCGCCGCCCTTCTGCCACGCCGCCTTCGTGTCGAGCTTGAGCCCGCCGCGTAACTTGCCGGCCTTCTCGGCGTCGGCCGAGTGGCACTTGAGGCAGTGTTCCACGAGGGCGGGGCGAATCTTGGCCTCGAAAAACTCGACCGCCTTCGGGTCGTCGGCGGCGGCGGCCGGTGCCGCCGCCCACAGGGCGAGCGCGGCCGCGAACGAGCGGGTGAGCCGGGGGGGCATCAGGACGACCTCGGAGGCGGGCGGTCGCGGGGCGGGCAACGGGAGAGGTTCGGCGGGGCGTCCGACGGCCTGGGATGAACCTTGCCGACGGACGATCTTGACAGTTTATCATACTCCGGCCTCTCTGCAAGCGCCTCCCGCACCCCGCCGCGAGTTCCGCCATGTCGTCAACCCGCCACCTCGTTTCCCGCCGGGCCGCCCTCAAGGGGTTGGCCGCCGGCTTCGCCGCCCCGGCCGTGTTCCGGGCCCACGCCACGGCCGCCCCGAGCGAGACCGTCCTGCACGCCAGTTTCGGGGCCGGCGGGCGGGCGTTCGCCGACCTGGAAGAGTTCGCCGCCAGCCCGAACTTCAAGCTCGTGGCCGCCGCCGACGTCGACGAGGCCCAGTTCGCCAGGCTCAAGAAGAAGTTCCCGGACGCCCGCCTGTACGCCGACTGGCGGGTGATGCTCGACAAGGAAAAGGACCTGAACTCGGTGAGCGTCGGCACCCCCGACCACATGCACGCGGCGATGGGCCTGGCGTCCGTCCGCCGCGGCCTGCACGTCTACGGCCAGAAGCCGCTGACGCAGACGATCGCCGAAGCCCGGGCGCTCGCGAAGGCGGCGGCCGACAAGAAGGTCGTCACCCAGATGGGCATCCAGATCCACTCGCACGCGGTCCACAAGACGGTGGTGGCGATGGTGAAGGCCGGGGCCGCCCCCAAGGTGAAGGAGGTCCACCGCTGGAGCGGCAACCAGTGGGGCGACACGAACCCCCGGCCCGCCGGCACCTACCCCTTGCCCGCCGGCCTGAACT
>JANPKP010000063.1:0-9669 GCA_031426095.1 Gemmataceae bacterium | reverse complement strand
CGAAGCAGAACCGCCGGGTGGCGACCCGGTTCGAGAAGAAGGCCCAGAACTTCCTCGCGTTCGTCCACGTGGCCTCGATCATGATCTTGTTGAGGTAGCCCGAAAGCCCAAGGTTTCCTGGGCCTTGTCCACACGACCTAGCACCACGGCTGATCGGGAGACCCCACCCACGCCGATGCGGTAAAATGCGGTAGCGATCTCGGCCGCAATCGTCCCCCGAAGGAGCCCCTCCCATGAACGGAGCCTCTCCCATGAAGCGTCTGCGGGTGGTATCGCTGGCGGCGGTCGCGGCCGTCGGGTTCGCGGTGGCGGCCCTCGTCGCCCAGTCCGAGGCCCCGAGCGGGGCCAAGATGGCGGACGCCGCCCGCACCTTCCTCGCCGCCCTGCCGCCCGACCAGAAGGCCGCCGCCGCGTACCCGTTCGGGGACAAGCAGCGGACCGTCTGGTTCTTCACCCCGCAGCAGGAGAAGAAGGTGCCGACCCGCAAGGGCCTCCGGCTCGACCAGATGACCCCCGAGGCCCGGACGGCGGCCATGAACCTGCTCAAGGCCGGCCTCTCGCCGAAGGGGTACGAGCAGGCGACCACGATCATGGGGCTGGAGGGCGTGCTGAAGGAGTTGGAGGGGGCCAACGGGGCGAACGTCCGCAACCCGCAGTGGTACTTCGTGAGCGTGTTCGGCGAGCCGTCGAACACCGGCACCTGGGGCTGGCGGTTCGAGGGGCACCACCTGTCGGTGAACGTGACGCTCGACAAGGGCGAGGTCGCCGAGGCCACGCCCATCGTGTTCGGGACGAACCCGGCGGTGGTCAAGGACGGGCCGAAGGCGGGGCTCAAGACGCTGCCCGAGGTCGAGGACCTGGCCCGCGAACTGATCAAGGGCCTGACCCCCGAGCAGGACGAGGCCGCCAAGCAGGCCAAGCACTTCCCCGAAATCCGCGAGGGGTTCGCGGACGCCGGGGCGGGCGAGCCGGTCGGCCTTCCCGCGGCCAAGCTCACGGCCCCCCAGAAGGCGACGCTCACGAAACTCCTCGAAGCCTACGCCGGGCGGATGCCCCCGGACCTGGCCGCCGCCGAGATGAAGCGGGCCGAGGCGGCCGGGCCGGACAAGGTCTACTTCGGCTACTCGGGCAGCATCGAGGCGGGCAAGCCGTACACCTACCGCATCCAGGGGCCGACGTTCGTGGTCGAGTTCCTGAACGTCCAGGCGGACTCGGCCAAGAACCCGGCCAACCACATCCATAGCACCTGGCGGCGGCTCCCGGCCGACTTCGCGGTCAAGCCGTAACGCCTTCCACGCGGGTGACACGGGCGGCTCGTCCGCCCGTGTCCGGTGCCTACCCCCACGGGCGGACGAGCCGACCGTGCCTCCCAAACCGGTTGCGTCGCGGGCCGGGCGGTCTTACCCTGGGGGGTGAGCACCGTCCGGCCCCAGTTTTCGTGGGCCGGGCGGGGGCGGGCCGCCCCCGGTTCGCGGCGGCACCACCTTTCATCCTCGAAAGGGCAAACCCACCGCGAGGTGGGGGCGCAAAGCCACGGGCCTCGGCCGGCCCCTACTCCGGCCGACGGTCGCCGGGTTGCCGAAGGGATGGGGGGGTGAAAACCCGTCCGTCCCCGGCGTCGGCCCCACCGACGCCGCCGCCCCGCGAGCCTCCGGGTCACACCGGTGCGGGACGGCCCGCCCCGCTCACTTCCTCATCTCGGCTTGGGCACCCCGGGTCTCGCCGGTGTGCATCGGACTTCGCCAACCCTTTCCACTCCGCCTTCGGGGCCGACAGCCACCTGTGCAACGGGCGGGCTTTGTGACGCCCCCGCACTCCGGTACGAACTTTGCGTTTCGTCCGCGTTGCGACGCACGACGGCGCGTACACCGGGGCGCTCCTGTCTCACGGCATTCACCCACCGTTCGGGTGCCCGCCACCACCGACTATCCCTGACGCCCGCCCCCCGATTGCCGGGCCGGCTCCGCCGAGTCCGCAGCCAGAAATCCCGCCCGCGAGAGGAGCCGCCGCCATGACGACCGCCTACGCCGACGCCCCGACGCACCGCGTGAAAACGAGCCTGCCGGCCGAGTTCCAGGACTGGGACGACGGCTCGCCCCAACCGCTGGCGAACTTCCTGGGCCTGTTCAGCATCGGCCTGGGGTTGGCCGAGGCGACCGCCCCCAACACGATGGCCGACCTGACCGGCGTCCGCCACCCGACGCTCCTGCGGGCCTACGGGCTGCGGGAGATCGCCGCCGGGGTCGGCATCCTCGCCAACCGCCGCCCGGCCGGGTGGCTGTGGGCCCGCGTGGCGGGCGACGTGCTCGACCTCGCCACCCTCGGGGCGACTTACGCCCACGGCGACGGCCGCGACCGTCGCCGCTCCCTGATTTCCCTCGCCGCCGTCGCCGGCGTCACCGCCCTCGACGTGATCGCGGCCGGCCGGCACGGCGCGTCCAACTGACCCCCGCTACCCTACCCACGAACGGGAGACACGAATGAAGGCCCTCTGTTGGCACGGCAAGGCGGATGTCCGCGTGGACACGGTCCCCGACCCGAAGATCGAGGAACCGACGGACGTGATTATCAAGGTCACGTCCACCTGCATCTGCGGGAGCGACCTGCACCTGTACGACATGTACCTGCCGGCCATGCACCCCGGCGACATCATGGGGCACGAGCCGATGGGCGTGGTGGTCGAGGTCGGCAGCGCCGTGACCAAGTTCAAGAAGGGGGACCGGATCGTCGTCCCGTTCGACATCGCCTGCGGGGAGTGCTTCTTCTGCAAGCGGACCGAGTTCTCGTGCTGCGACGTGACCAACCGCAACGCCACCGAGGCCGCCCTCCTCATGGGCCACGCCCCGGCCGGGCTCTACGGGTACAGCCACATCACCGGCGGCTACCCTGGCGGGCAGGCCGAATACCTGCGGGTGGTGCGGGCCGACGCCAACGCCCTGAAGGTGCCCGACGGGCTGCCGGACGAGCAGGTAGTGTTCCTGTCGGACATCTTCCCGACCGGGTACATGGCGGCCGAGAACTGCGGCATCGAGAAGGGGGACACGGTGGCCGTCTGGGGGTGCGGGCCGGTCGGCCAGTTCGCCATCCAGAGCGCCTGGATGCTCGGGGCCGGTCGGGTGATCGCCATCGACCGGGTACCGGAGCGGCTGCGGATGGCCGAGAAGTACGGGCGGGCCGAGACGATCGACTTCACGAACGTCACGGTCTACGACAAGCTCCAGGAGATGACGAAGGGCCGCGGGCCGGACCGCTGTATCGACGCCGTCGGGGCCGAGGCCCACGGGGCCGGGTCGACCGACGCCGTCCTCGACAAGGCGAAGGCCCTGGTCGGGCTGACGACCGACCGGGCGCACGTCCTCCGCGAGGCGATCATGTGCTGCCGCAAGGCCGGCACCGTCTCCATCCCCGGAGTCTACATCGGCTTCCCCGACAAGATTCCGATGGGGGCGGCCATGAACAAGGGGCTGACCTTCAAAATGGGCCAGACGCACACCCAGCGGTACACGCAACCGCTGCTGGAGAGGATTCAGAAGGGCGAAATCGACCCGTCGTTCGTCATCACCCACACGCTGCCGCTCAAGGACGCCCCGGGGGCGTACAAGATTTTCCGCGACAAGCTGGACGAGTGCATCAAGGTGGTGTTGAAGCCGTAAGGGGGACATGAGGAACGCCCGGGGACGGCCGTCCCCGGGCTTTTCACCTCGCCTTCGACTTCCGCCGCGGCCTCCCACCGAGCAGCCCCACCAGCCGCGCCTCGTCCGCCGTCAGGCCCGCCACCGGGGGGGCGTCGGCCGCCTTCACCAGCCCGCCGCGGAGGTACTCCGCGATGACCGCCGGGTGGACGTAGCTCGCCCGGCACACGGCCGGGGTGTTGCCGAGTTCGGCCGCCACCTCCTTGACCACCCGCACCACCGCCCGGTTCCTGGCCGCCTCCGACGCCGGCGGCGGCTCCTGCGCCAGCAGGGCCATCGCCCGCACGGTGCCGGCCCAGGTGCGGAACAGCTTGGCCGTGAACGGCCCGCCGGCGGCGTCGCGGACGTACCCGTTCACGTCGGCCGACGTGACGCCCCGCTGCACCCCGGCCGGGTCGAGGTACTGGAACAGGTCGTCGCCCGGCAGGTCGCGGCACCGCTTCACCACCTTCGCCAGGCGGGCGTCGGTGACGGTGCGGTCGTGCCACACCCCGCTCTTGCCGCGGAACTTGAGCCGCAGGGCCGCCCCCCTCACGGCCACGTGCTCGTCGAACAGGGTGCTCAGGCCGTGCGACTGGTTGGTGCGGACGTACTCGACGTTCCCGACCCGCAAGTGCGTGCGGTCGAGCAGGTGGACGACGGCGGCAAGTACCATCGCCCGGGGCAGGCCGTCGAGCCCGAGGTCGGCCGCGACCCGCCGGCGGAGGCCGGGGAGGGCGGCCCCGAAGGCCGTCAGGCCGTCGTACTTGGCGGCGTCGCGGACCTCCCGCCAGCGGGGGTGGTAGCGGTACTGTTTCCGCCCCCGGGCGTCGTACCCCACGGCCTGGATGTGGCCGTTGTCCGCCGGGCAAATCCACACCTTCTCCCACGCCGGCGGGATGGCGAGCTTCGTGATCCGCTCCACCACCGCCGTGTCGCTCACCACCCTCCCGCGGCCGTCCCGGTATTGCACGCGCTTGCGGATAGTGACGCGGGTGAACCCCGGCCCCGTGTCGCGGACGTACCGCAATCGGGCGAGGCGGGCGAACGGCCGCATCGGGTCGTCCTTCGGCAGCGGCTTCACGGCGGGCATGGGGGTCTCCGTTTCGCTTTTTCGAGCAACACGAGTGCCGGCGCCCGCGTGCCGACCCCCGCCCGGATTAGTGATCGCTCCCGGATTCCCCCGCTTTTTCGAGACGAGATCGCCGCAAGCCTGTCGTAGTGAGTGACATCCGCCGACCGTTCCCAAATCAGCGGTAACGTGGGAGCGCCGGCGGATTCCGTGTGTTTCCTACGCTCCAGCCTTGACTCACCACGTTCGGCCCGGGCTTGAGTCCGCACCAATCGAATGCCGATCCTAACAGTGGGAACGGCCGTGCCGACGGGAGGGGTTGCGCGTGCGAACGACTCTCATCATTGCCGGGGTGGTCGCGTTCGGCTCACGGCCCGCGGCGGCCCAGTTCCGCCCGCCAGCTTCGCCGACGCCCGCTTCCTTCCCACAACCCTCGTTCCCGGCCGCGACGCCGGCCGGCCCGGCGTTCGTCCGACCGGCCGAACCGCGACTCCTGCCGCCGGGCGTCGCGCCGACCCCGCCGCCGGCCGCCGCCCCCGTGGTACCGCTGCCGTACCCGGAGAAGAAGGCGACCGTCGAGCCGGCGGCGCTCTCGCTCAAGCGGTTCACCGGGAGCTGGCAGTTGTGGTCCGGCCGCACCCTGTTCCGCGACTTCGGGAACGCCGAGGTCGAGGCCCGCGAGGCCATGCGGGCCCTGCGGACGATGCGGGTGAACGAGTGGGTGACGATCGGCGGCCCCGCCCCGGTCGTCGAGTACGGGCTCTCCGAGGGCCGCGCGGTCACGGGGGCCGGGTTCGCCCGCCTGGTGCTGCCCATCGACCTGAAAACGGTGCGGGCCGAGGGCGTGAAGGGGGTGTGGCTCCTGCGGGACGACGACAGTGTCCTGTTCAACTTCGGGCCGAGCCGGGCGGACGCCGAGCAGGCGGCGGCGGCGGTCCGGAAGTACGGCTTCAACCGCGTCGGGGTGGTCGGCACGCCGACGCCCGCGATGTCGTTCCTGTACCGGGCCGTGGAGGGGGACGTGCCGCCCCGGAACCCGCTCGGGCCGCTCGGCCGGTACGCCCAGATCGAGGCCCTGTCGCGGACCGGCATCCCGACCGCGGGCGGCGGGTACGTCGGCGAGATGGTGCTGTTCGACTGGCGGAAGGCCGAGGTCCGGCGGGACGGGGCCGAGTGGGTGGTGGCCCACGGCACGGACGTGTTCGGCCGCTTCGGGGCGGGCGAGTGGCAGGCCCGCGACGCGCTGAAGGTGGTGCAGGACGGCCACTTTACCGCCTGGTGCCGCCTCGGTACGGCGACCTTCTTCCTGGTGGACGGCCGGGCCCCGACGCGGGTGCCGTTCGCCGTCCAGGCCCGCACGTACTCGCCCGCCGACCTGCGGGTGGCGAACGGCCCCCGCGGGTGGACGCTGACGGAGGGCGGCCGCCCGCTCTTCGACGCGGCCTCGGCCGAGGAGGGCGAGCAATTGGCGGCCCTGCTCAAGCACTACAGGTTCGACCAACTCTGCCGCAGCGGCCCCACCCCGCGGGCGAGCCTGACGTTCCTCGCCAAGTGCCGGTGAGGGTGGGATGGGGTGCGTAGCGAGTCTTTCGGAGAACCGTTCGAGCCGATATAGTGTCGCCAGTGGCTACACTGGAGTCACTGCCGATCGGTTGAGGTCGAGGGTCGACGATGAGCGGCGTGCAGAGTCGCAAGGGTGATGTCATCGTCCTGACCTATTCGGCCCGCCAGATCACCGTCGAGCCGGAGAACGAGGACCGCTTCGGCATGACCGCCCGGAAGGCCGTGCAGGCGTGCGTGGACCGCCACCGCGAAGACCAAGCCATGCTGCGGTTCAAGCAAGACTTTCTGCGTCCGGTCCGCGACTGGTGCGAGCGACACGCCGACACCGTCAAGGGCTGCTACATCCCCGACCCGGTGGGGTTCGTGCAAGTCTTCGTCGTCACCACGTCGTCGCGCTTCGACTTCGACCTCGGGGCGGAGTTGGCGGCGCTCGAACTCCAACTCTTCGACGCGGGGTGGCGGGCGAGCGTGACCCAACTGCCGGACGCCGACGACGCGGAACTGGCGACCTTCTTCAACCCGAAAGGCGCGATCGAGGTCTATGCCGACCGCCAGCCAGCATAGCAACAAGGCCGCCGCCAACCGGCGGTTCCTGGCCACCATTTCGACCGACGACCACCCGGATTGGGTGGTCGTCGCCGCCTTCTACGCCGCGGTCCACTTGGTCGAACAGCTCCGGGCGATGGACGGCTGCGGCGACAGCACCGGGCACGACGACCGGCTGGCCTTCGTTCAGGAGCGGCACCGGGCGATTCACACCGCCTACCACGCCCTTCAGAACAACTCGATGCTCGCCCGGTACGAGTCCAACGCCACCTTCCGGCGTCGGCTGACGCGCGAGGAGATCGCGGACGTGTTGGCGGGCCGCTACCTCGTCGCCATCGAAGCCTACGTCGCCGAGCGCGAGAAGCCGCCCCCCGAGACTGCGTGACCTATCGACAATCCCGTGGCATCGCCTCACGACGCCCCCGCCGCCTCCGGCTTCTTGGCCGCCGCCAAGTCCTTCGCGGCCCCGTTCGCTTCCTCATCCTCCGCCAACCCCGGCAGGCCCTCGCGCGGCACCTGGTCGTCGCCGGGGGTGGGGGCGGGTTCGTCGGTGCGGTCGAAAAGGACGTAGATCGCCGGCAGCACCAGGAGCGTGAGGAGGGTGCTGCTCACCACGCCGCCGATCACGACGGTGGCGAGGGGGCGCTGCACCTCGGCCCCCATGCCGGTCGAGAGGGCCATCGGGACGAACCCCAGGCTCGCCACCAGGGCCGTCATCAGCACCGGGCGGACGCGGGCCTTCACCGCCTCGCGGACCGCCTCCCGCAGCGGGTGGCCGTGGTCGCGGAGGTGGCGGATGAACGTCACGAGTAGCAGGCTGTTCAGCACCGACACGCCGGACAGGGCGATGAAGCCGACGCCGGCCGACACCGAGAACGGCAGGTCGCGCAGGGCCAGCGCCGCCACCCCGCCGACGACCGCGAACGGCACCCCCAGGAACACCCGGGCCGCGTCCGCCCACCCGCCGAACGACAGGTAGAGCAGCACGAAGATGCACAGGAGGGCCAGCGGCACCACCACCGCCATCCGCTCCTGGAAGCGCCGCAGGCCCTCGAAGCTGCCGCCCCAGGTGACGCGGTAGCCGGGGGGCAGCTTCACCCGCTCCTTCACCCGCTTCTGGGCCTCGGCCACGAACCCGGCCACGTCCTCGGTGCCCGGGTTGCACGCCAGGACGGCCCGCCGCCGGCCCCACTCGCGGGACACGAGGGCGGGCTGCTCGGCGAGGTGGACGTCGGCCAGCCGGTCGAGCGGGAGGAGTCGGCCGGCGGCGGTGGGGATCTGAATGCGGCTGAACGCCCGGGGGCTGCGGCTGTACTCGTCGGCGAGACGGACGACGAGCGGAAAGCGGCGTTCGCCCCGGATCACCTCGCCGACCGCGACGCCGCCGTTGGCCTCCACGTAGTCCATCACCGCCTTCGCCGGGAGGTCGTGCCGGGCCAGCTCGTCGAGCCGCGGCAGCACCTGCAACACCGGCTGGCCGGTGAGCTGCTCGGGGGCCACGTCCGCATTCGGGTCGACTTCCTTGAGGATGCCTTGAATCTGGGCGGCGAGGGCGGCGAGGGTGGCGAAGTCGTCGCCGGACACCTTCACCGCCACCGCCCCCTTCGTGCCCGCGATCAGCTCGTTCACCCGCTGCTCGATCGGCTGCGACACCTGGAGCACCTGCCCGGGGAAACTCTTCAGCTCGTCCTCGATCTCCTGCATCAGCTCGGCCTGCGTCGTCACGGGCGTGCCGCCCGCCCCGTTCTTCCGCGTCCACTTGCTACGCGGCTTGAGGGCGATGAAGACGTCCGTCTCCTCGACGCCCATCGGGTCGGTGGCGACCTCGGCCGACCCGCAGCGGCTCCAGACGTGCTCGATCTCGTCCGGGAACTCCTTGAGCAGGTGCCGCTCCATCGCGGCGTTGAGGCGGACCACCTCGTTCACGTCGGTGCCGGCCAGCCGCTTCACGTTCAGGGCGACGGCCCCCTCGGAGAGCCGGGGGACGAACTGGGCCTCGTGCCCGTACAGGAGCATGCCGGCGGCCAGCACGGCGGCGAGGGCGAAGCCGAGGGTGGCCCAGCGGTACGTCATCGTGACCCACAGGAGGGGCCGGACGACGTGCCGGGCGGCCCGCACCACCCACGGCTCCCGCTCGTCCGGGCGGTTCGGCAGGAGGAGACTCGCGAGGACCGGCATGAGGGTGAGCGACAGGGCCAGCGACCCGAGCAGCGCGAAGATGACCGTCAGGGCCATCGGGCGGAACATCTTCCCCTCCACCCCTTCGAGCGACAGGATGGGGACGTACACGATGAGGATGATGAGTTCGCCCAGGAGCGTCGGCTTGCGGACCTCCACGGCCGCGTCTCGAATAATGCGGATCGTGGAATGCGGAGTGCGGATTTCCGATCCGGTCTTTGATTCCGCGTTCCGCATTCCACGATCCGCAATTCTTCGGACGCAGTTCTCGACCAGCACGACGGAGCTGTCCACGACGAGGCCGAAGTCGAGGGCCCCGAGGCTCAAGAGGCTGGCGGCGATGCCGTACTTCCACATGCCGAGGAAGGCGAACGCCATCGAGATCGGGATGGCCAGGGCGACGATCAGCCCGGCCCGCAGGTTGCCGAGGAAGAGGAACAGCACGGCGACCACCAGCAGCCCGCCCTCGAACAGGTTGGTGCGGACGGTGGCGATGACGTGGTCCACCAACTCGGTGCGGTCGTAGAGCTTCACGACGCGGACGCCCGGCGGCAGGGTGGGGGCCACCTCGTCGAGCTTCGTCGTGAGTTCGCGGGTGACGCGGTGGCTGTTCTCGCCGACGAGCATGAAACCGAGGCC
>JANPKP010000062.1:0-1558 GCA_031426095.1 Gemmataceae bacterium | reverse complement strand
CGAGTGGCTGTCGGCGGCGGTCGGCCGCACGGCGATTGCCGTGGCCACGGCGGACGCCAGGTCCGGGTAGCCGACGGCGGCCGCCTTTTCGCACACCGCGGCCGCCGCCCCGGCCGCCCCGCCGACGCCCCCGCCGGCCCCGGCCGTGTCGCCCAAGTTCGTCGTCCTGCGGGGCGAGCGGATGAACGCCGTCCACCCCCTGTATGAGGGGCGGAACACGATCGGCCGGTTCGCCGACAAGCCGGTGGACGTGGACCTCGAAGGGCAGGAGCCGGTCGAACGCATCCGCATCTCGCGGGTCCACGCGGCCGTCACGGTGGACCGCACCGGGCTGTCGATCGAAGATTTAAACAGCCTCAACGGGACGTGGGTGAACGGGGCCCGCATCCACCCCGGCCAGCACCGCCGGCTCGCCCCGAACGACGTGGTCCAGGTCGGCACCGTGCAACTCCGCCTCGTCCTCGAATGACCCCGCCGTGACGGCCCGACGGCGCGACGACCCGCCGACGGATTCACCTCGCCGCCCGCGCCGCCAGCCAGAACCCGACCACCCCGGCCGCCACCGACCCGCCCGCGTAGGCCGCGGCGGCCGCCGGCCGGCCGTCGCGGAGGAGTTGGCTGGCTTCCCGACTGAACGTCGAGAACGTGGTGTACCCGCCGCAGAAGCCGGTGCCCAGGAGCAGGGCCCAGGCCCGGCCGCGGGCGTCGTCCGGCCGGCCGAGGTAGACGGCGGACACCACCCCGAGGGCCGCCGACCCGCTCACGTTGATGAACAGGGTGGCCCACGGGAGCCCGCCCTCCCCCAGCGACTTGCGGACGAGGACGTCGAGCCAGTAGCGGGCGTTCGCCCCGGCCCCGCCGCCGACGAACACGAGCAGGGAGGCGAGCCAGGGGGCGGGCATCGGGGCCACTCGCGGGAAGAGTTGGGGTCGGAACGCCGGACGGTCCGTATACTATTTCGATCCTCTCTTTGCGTCTCCGGAGACGCCCGCCCCGGTCGGACCGGGGGCCAGACGGGCGTCGGTCCGTAAACTGAGCGTTCCAACGATTGACGTGGGGGGGTGGGATGAGCGAGCCGAAGGGTGAGATCATCGCCCGGCCGATGGTGGCCCGGGCGTGCGGGTGCGAGCAGGAGTTCCAGCACTACAGCATCGACAAGTACCGGCCGCAGCGGCTGGCCAAGTTCCAGAAGACCCGCTGCACGGCGTGCGTGGCCAAGCTCGTGGAGGAGCAGCGGGCGGCCGCCGCCGCCCTGCCGAAGAAGGGCGAGAGCTTCCAGGCCCTCCCGGCCGGGACGCTCATCGCAATGTCCCGCAAGCCGGACGGCACGTGGATCGGGACGCTGACCGGCAGCGGCAAGAAGGTGGAAGCCGAGGGCAACGGCCCCCAGGGCCTCTCGGCCGCCCTCGCCCGCCTGTGGGTGTTGGCCCACGAGGGCAAGGCCGCCCCGGCCGTGGTCGCCGCCGTGGCCCCGAAGCCGGCCCGCCCCGCCCCGGCGGCCGCCGCGCGGCCGCGGTGAGTCCGTGAAGCGCGGCGGGCTTGCGGCCCCGTTGGGACC
>JANPKP010000061.1:0-33156 GCA_031426095.1 Gemmataceae bacterium | reverse complement strand
CTGGGTTACCAGCTCAAGCCGTGTCACAACGACTACCGGCTTGAAACACGCCTGCTCTCGAGTTACCCCACGGTCCCGCCCGAGACGCGGGTGCTGACCCCGCTCAAGCACTGCCCCCACCTGCTCGAAGGGCAGACGTTGTGCCTGTGGCGGCAGGGGTCCACGCGGTCGAGCAGCCGGTGGGACCCGTCGAAGTTCACCGCCGTGTTTGCCATCCAGGCCGCGTGGCGGTGGCTGGCGTGCTACGAACTTTGGCACGAGACCGGCGAGTGGCCGCTGCCGGAAGCCAAGTAAGGACGACGCCCTCTCACGCGACACGGACCCGTCCATGGCCCACGTCTTCCAGGTCGGTGCCGGCAGCGGCGGGGTGGTCGTCCTCGACCTCCTCTGCCGCGACCCGCGCGTCACCCGCATCACGCTCGTCGAGCCGGACGTTTACAAGCCGCACAACGTCCGCCGCCACCTCTTCCCGCCGTCCGCCGTCGGGCGGCTCAAGGCCGACCTCGCCGCCGAGTATGTCCGGGAACGCCGGCCCGATGTCGCGGTGGACGTGCTGCCCGTCGACCTGCTCGCGGCGCAACACCAGCTGGCCCTCGAAGCGGCGGCCGCGGCGTGCGACGTCGGCGTGTGCGCCGTCGATAACGAGGCGGCGAAGTACCACTTCGACGCCCTGATGCGGAAGGCCGGTAAGGGGTGGACGCTCGGCGAGGTATTAAGTGGCGGCATCGGCGGGTGGGTCCACCGCTCCGAGCCGGGCGGGGCGTGCTACGGCTGCGTGGCCAGCCACCTCCAACGCGAAGTGACGGACGCCCCCGCCGCCCCGGCCCCCGACTACTCGACCCCCGGCGGGCCCGTCGCGGAAACCACGATCCCCGCGAGCAAGGCGAGCATCGGGGCGATCGCCTCGCTGCACGCGAACGTGACGCTCGACCTGCTCGACGGTTCGCCCGACGCCGCGTTCACGAGCTTGTTGCTGACCCTGAAGCGTGTCCCCGGCGTGTTCGACGACGCCTACAAGTGCTTCCGGCTCGCCGTCCCGAAGTCCCCGGCCTGTCTGCTCTGTTCCGCGGTCCCGGCCCCGGTGGCCGGGGAGGCGCTCGATGAGGCACTGGATCACGCGCTGGCTCGACTGGGCCATGAATGACCTCCTCCCGCTCGCCCGCACCCGGCCCCGCGGGCAGGCGGTTCACGTCCGGTACGAGAAGGCCGGGCTCGCCGTCTACGACGCCCCCGTGCCGTGGAACGCGGACGCGGTCGTCGTCGAGGCCCTCCTGCGCCTCCCCCCGAGCGCCCGCCGCAAGACGGACTTCACGCTCCGCTTCCCGGGCGGCCCGCCGCTCGCCCCCGAGGCGATGCGGCCCGAGCCGGACGACCGCCACCGCCTCCTCTTCCGCCTGCCGACGCCGGCCGCCCCCCTCACCGGCGAACTCCTGTGGAAACACCACCTCCTCGCCCGGGTCGCGGTGCCGTTCCTCCCGTCGGCCGATTTTTTAGCGTCGCTCGAACTCAGGGTGCCGACTGTCGGCGTGCGGCTGAACGATCAGGTGGTGGCCGCCCAGACGTTCGTCGCCACGCAGTGCCGGGGGCTGGTGGCCACGGCCGTGCTGGCGGCCCCGACGCCGCTGGCGCCGCTGGCCGACGGCGGGGTGCGGGCCGTCTTCCGGAACGAGCGGACGGGGACCGAACACGCCGTGCCGGTACCGCTTACGACGACCCAGCTCGGGGCGAAGGAGGCGGTGCTGACGGCCCTCCCGCCGAAGGTGCCGCGGCGGCTCGGGCCGTGGTCGGTGAGCTGGGTGGTCGGCGGGCGGACGCTGGCCCGGCGGCTCGTCCAGGGCATCCCGGCCCGGCAGTTCGAGGCGTCTCTGCGGGTGTCGGACACGCGGTTCGTGGTGGCCGACCGGGCCGGCGGGGTGCAGGTCGCCCGCCAGGTGCCGCCGCCGGCCGAGGTGGCCCGCCTCGGCCCCTGCTTCCTGGTCGCCAGCGGCGAGGCGGGCATGGCCGGCGTCTGCAAGCTGGCCGTATACGCCGTGGTGGCCGGCGACGGCGGCCCGACGCTCCTCCGCGAACAAGACGTTCTCGTGACCGACGGGCCGACGCTCTTCGCCCCCGGGTTCGTGGACGCCCCCGAGTTGGCGAAGCTCACCGGCTTCGAGCTGCGGCACAAAGGCCGGGTGCTGGGCGTGTTGTCGCTCAGCCCGGTCCCGCGGGCGACGCTCAACGCCGAGGGCGGGTTCAAGCCGCCGCCCGACTTCGCATGGTCGTCGGCCGCCGACGAGGAGCTGAACGAGCGGCTGCAACGCCTGATGAACGGCGGGGGCGGGTGAGCGGAGGAATCAGGGGACAGGGGACAGGAGTCAGCCCCAATCCGTTCTCTTGTCTTGCTGGCTCCTGACTCCTGACTCCTCCCCCCGCCCCCGCAGTTCGCCTTTTTCCCGCCCGCGGATCGTGATACAACGTGCCCGCCCCGCCGGGTTCTCGCACCCGGCGGCCCCCCGGCCGGGAAGGAATCCGTCCCGTGTACAAGCTCCTCCTCTGCGTCCGCTACCTGCAGACGCGGTACCTCGCCTTCATCTGCATCGTCAGCGTCATGCTCGGGGTCGCCACCCTGATCGTGGTGAACGCCGTCATGAGCGGGTTCAGCACCAAGCTCAAGGACCGCCTCCACGGCGTCCTGTCGGACGTCGTCATCGAGACCGACCGGCTCGACGGCTTCCCCGAGTCGCCCGGCGACATGATCCGCCGCATCACGGCCAGCCCGGCCGGCCCGATGATCGACGCGATCGCGCCGACGGTCGAAGTGTTCGCCATCTTCCAGTTCCCCTACGACGGCCAGCCGCTCACCAAGCCGGTCCGCCTCATCGGCATCGACCCGGACTCGCGGTCGGCCGTCGGCGGGTTCAAGGAGTACCTCGACCGGCAGAAGGACCTGGCCGCCCCGCCGACGTTCGACCTCACGCCCGAGGCGATGCAGCGGCACGACTGGAAGCGGCGGCAGGCCGTCGGCCCGAACCTGGCCCCCGCCCCGGCCGCCCCGGGGGGCCTGTTCCCCGACCCGAACGCCGTCCCGGCACCGGACATGGAACTCGGCAAGGGCACGCCGGCGGTCCAGCTCCACGGGTGCATCCCGGGGTGGACGCTGTCCCACTTCCGGTACAAGAACTCGAAGGGCGAGACGGTCGAGGACGCGGCCGTCCACCCCGGCGACGAGGTGACGATCACGACCGCCGGCGGGGCCGACCTCAAGCCGGTGTGGGGCACCTTCCTGGTGAGCGACTACCTCAAGACCGAGATGAGCGAGTACGACCAGAGCTTCGTGTACGTCCCGCTCGCCCAGCTCCAGAAGATCCGCGGCATGGGCGACCGCTGCACCGCCCTCCAGATCAAGCTCAAGGACTACGCCAAGGACAAGGAGGCGGTGAAGGACGAGCTCTCGCGGCTCTTCCCGTACCGGGACGCCAAGGTCGCCACCTGGGAGGAGCACCAGGGGCCGCTCCTGGCCGCCATCGACGTGGAGCGGGGCATCCTGAACCTCCTCCTGTTCATGATCGTGGGCGTCGCCGGGTTCAGCATCCTGGCCATCTTCACGATGATCGTGGCCGAGAAGTTCCGCGACATCGGCGTCCTGAAGTCGCTCGGGGCGTCGAGCCGGGGGGTGCTGACGATCTTCCTCGGGTACGGCCTGCTCCTGGGCGTGGTCGGGTCCGCCGCCGGGACCGCCGCGGGGCTGCTGATCACCGAGAACATCAACGCCATCGAGAAGTTCCTGACCGGGCTGACGGGGGCCGCCCTGTTCCCGCGGGACATCTACTACTTCAAGGACATCCCGACGAACGTCGACCCCCTGAGCGTGGCCCTGGTGAACGTCGGGGCGACGACCATCGCGGTGGTGTTCAGCCTCCTGCCGGCGTGGCGGGCGGCCCGCCTGCACCCGGTGCGGGCCCTGCGGTTCGAGTAGTGCGATTGCGGTCCCGTTCTTGTGGCCCGGGCTTCCAAGCCCGGGGTGATCGGCGAGTCCAGGCGACACGAGATTGCGTCCGCTTCCGTCCTCGGCGATGTCAGACCCCGGGCTTGGAAGCCCGGGCCACAAGAGATTGACCCCGCCCCCCTTGGAGCAGCAATGCCCCGCCTCGTCCTTGCCCTCGGTGCCGTCGGCCTGTTCGCGTCCGCCGCGGTCGCGGGGCCGGTGCCGACGTTCGACTTCCGCGTCCGCTACGACGGGACCACTGTGAGACTCGGGGCCGGGACGGCCGAGGGGAGCCTGACCGTGACCGCCGGCACCCCGGACGGCGAGTGGGCGACGGCCACCGGGTCGGCGAACGCCTCGCTCAACTTCGTCATCCGCGGGACCGCCCCGGCGGACAGCCCGGGGGTGCTGGACGTGGCGACGACGCTCTTCACCGTGTCCGCCCGCGACGCGGCGTCCGGGGTGGAGGCGTCCCGCCCGATGGCCCTGTACAGCACCGGCACCGCGTGGGCCGGCGGGGCGAACGTCCGCCAGTCGCTCGACGTGAGCCCGCTGCCGGCGACCGACGGCCCGTTCTGGCTCGGGCCGGACCACGCCTACCGCATCACCTACGACTTCACCCCGGTGGCCGCGACCGGGGACGGCGGGTACGAGGGGGGCGTGTCGATCCGCATCACGGCCGAGGAGGCGGTGCCGCCGCCGGGCGTCCCGGAGCCGTCGACGCTGGTGCTGGCCGGCGTGGGGCTGGTGCTGCCGGCCGTGCGGCGGTGGCGAAAAACGACAAGGTAACAAGGCGACAAGGTGAGGGGGTGACGAAAGCCACCTTCGCCTTCGTCACCGTGTCACCCCCTCACCTTGTCACCTTGTCATCCGAAGGGTGTCCGATGCTCGTCGCCGACGGCCTCTGCAAGACGTACCGCCGCCACGCCGTCAAGGTGCCGGTCCTCACGGGCCTGAACCTCGAAGTGAAGACCGGCGAGTTCCTGAGCATTGTCGGGGCGTCCGGGTCGGGCAAGAGCACCCTCCTGCACCTGCTCGGCACCCTCGACGAGCCGGACGCCGGGACGGTCACGCTCGACGGCCGGCGGATCGACGACCTGCCGAGCCGGGACCGCGACGAACTGCGGAACAAGACGTTCGGCTACATCTTCCAGTTCTACCACCTCCTGCCCGAACTCACGGCCCTCGACAACGTGCTGATGCCGGCGTACATCGCCCACTCGACGCTCGGGTGGATGCGGTGCCGGGGCCAGTGGCGGAAGCGGGCCGAGGGGCTGCTCCAGCGGGTCGGACTCGGGCACCGGATGAAGCACCGGCCGCGGGAACTCTCCGGCGGCGAGATGCAGCGGGCGGCCGTGGCCCGGGCGCTCCTGACCCGCCCCCGGGTGCTGCTGGCCGACGAGCCGACGGGCAACCTCGACGTGGCCACCGGCCACGAGATCGTGCGGCTGCTCCGCGACCTCAACCGGGAGGACGGGGTGACGATCGTGATGGTGACGCACAACCTCGAAATCGTGGCCGCGACCGACCGCGTGGTGCGGATGACGGCCGGCAAAATCGTGGACGAGGAGAAGCGGCCCCCGGCGACTCTGCCAGGGCCGAAATTCCTCGCCACCGCAGTCTGACAGCACACACGAAAAGGGCGGTGTCAAGCACGCCGGGCCGGAATTCGCGGCCGCTCCCGCTTTACCAGGGGGCTGGGAGCGGGATCGCCCAAGCCGTGACCTGGCTTAGGGATCGGTCCAAACACGTCGTTTAAAAGCGGGAGAATCCGGGGGCCTCCATGTCGTCACGGGCGTGGCTCAACGGCGATCTGGTGGACAAGCTCGCCGCCCGGGTGAGCGTGTACGACCACGGCTTGCTCTACGGCGACGGCGTGTGGGAGGGGCTCCGCCTCGTCGCCGGCACCGTTTACCGCCTCGCCGATCACGTCGCCCTCCTCACGGCCGCCGCCGAGTCTCTGTTCATCCCCTTGCCCAAAATCGACCTCACCGCCGCGGTCACGGCCGCCGTCGCCGCCAACGCCCGGCGGGACGGATACGTGCGTGTGATCCTCACCCGCGGCCCCGGCACGCTCGGCCTCGACCCCCGCAAGTGCGACCCGCAACTCGCCGTGCTGGTGGACGACGTGGTGCCGTTCCCGGCCGAGCTGTACGGCCACGGGCTGCACGTCGTCACGGCCCGGAGCGTGCGGCTCGACCCGGCCAACCCGCTCCACCGGGTGCGGTCGCTGAGCCACGGGCACATGGTACTGGCGAAGGCCGAAGCGCTGCGGGCCGGGTGCCTCGACGCGGTGCTGCTCACCACGGCCGGCACCGTCGCCGGCTGCACCGAGGGGCACCTCTTCGCGGTGGCCGGCGGCACCCTCCGCACGCCCCCGGCCGGCGGGGCGTTCCCGCCCGACGTGCTGCGGGCCGTCGTCCTCGAAACGGCGGCCGGCCAGGCCATTGCCGTCGAAGAAGCCGACCTCTTCCCCGCCGACCTGCTCGCGGCCGACGAGTTGTTCCTGGCCGGCACCTCCGGAGGGGTGATCGCCGTCGGCCGGGTGGACGGCACCGACGTCCGCGGCGGCGGCGAAGGCCCGGTCACGAAGGCGGTGCGGGCGGCGGTCGCGTTGCGGGGGCGGGAAACTCCTGTATCTTGACCGGTGCACCCCACCGGAGCGGAGGCCCTCCCATGATCGCCGTCCAGCGCATCCTCGCCCCGACCGACTTCAGCGAGTACGCCTTCCCCGCGCTCCTGTACGCGGCCGAGTTCGCCGAGAAGTTCGGGGCCGAACTCACCGTCCTCTACGTGATCCAGGACCTCGCCCTGGTCATGCCCGACGCCGTGATGCCGAACCCGATGGCGACCCCCGACCTGACGCAGCTCACCGACTCCGCCCGGGTGGCGCTCGCCGACCTGATCTCCCGCACCGGCTTGAGCCGGCTCAACCCCAAGACCGAAATCCGCTTCGGCAGCCCGGCCGCCGAGATCGTGGCCGCGGCCGCCGACCTCAAGGCCGACCTCCTGTGCGTGGGCACCCACGGCCGCGGCGGGCTGGCCCACCTCCTGCTCGGGAGCGTGGCCGAAAAGATCGTCCGCACCGCCCCCTGCCCGGTCCTGACGGTGCGGTCGAAGGCGCACTAACGCCCGGGGATGGCCGCCACCGGGCTTCGGGGTTGTTTTCCACATCTATAATACCCGCATGACCGCCGCCGTGCCCGACACCGACCCGCCGCCCGACCTCGCCGCCAAGCGGGACCGCCTGCTCGCGGTCCTCGGCGGGCTGCCGGGGGTGGCGGTCGCGTTCAGCGGCGGGATCGACAGTACGGTGGTGGCGAACGCCGCCTTCCTGGCCCTCGGCGACCGGGCCGTCGCGGTCACGGCCGACAGCCCGAGCGTGGCCCGCACGGAACTCGCCGACGCCCGCCGGCTCGCGGCCCTGATCGGCGTCCGCCACGTCGTCGTCCCCACCCACGAGTTCGCCAACGCCGACTACCAGCGGAACGGCGGCGACCGCTGCTACTTCTGCAAGAACGAGCTGTACTCCGTTGTCGAACGCCACCTGCCCGACCTCGGGGTGCCGGTGGTCGCCAGCGGGGCGAACCTCGACGACCTCGGCGACTACCGCCCTGGGCTGACGGCCGCCGCCGAACACGGTGTCCGGCACCCGCTTCAAGAAGCCGGTTTCACGAAGGCCGACGTGCGGGCGCTGGCGCGGGCGTGGGGCCTGCCGACGTGGGACAAGCCGGCGTCACCCTGCCTGTCGAGCCGGCTCGCCCCCGGGCTGGCGGTCACGCCCGAACGCACCCGCCGGGTCGAGGACGCGGAAGCCGTCCTCCGCTCGCTGGGCTTGCGCGAGTGCCGCGTCCGCTACCACGAGGGCGACCTGGCCCGCGTGGAAGTGCCGCCGGCGGACGTACCCCGGCTGGCGGCCGACGCCGTCCGCGGCGACCTGTCGAAGGCCCTCCACGCCCTCGGCTTCAAGTACGTGACCCTCGACCTCGACGGCTTCCGCTCCGGCAGCCTGAACGACCTCGTGCCGCTCGAACTGCGGACGAGGTTCGTCACTCCGCCATCCGCCATCCCCAATCCGCAATGACCCCCATGACCCCCCTCGCCGCCGCCGCCGCCCTGGACCAGTTCTTCCTCGACGCCCGGAGCCGGCTGCTCGACCTGGCGGCGACGCTCGACCGGATCGACCGCGGGGCCGACGCCGGGGTCGCGGTCGCCGACCCGCGGGTGGCCCGGGTCCGGGAGGCGCTGGGGGTGCTGCTGGCCGCCGGGCCGGGCCGGGCGGAACGGATACAACGGGTGTTCTCGCAGGAATACGACCCGGTCTGGACGCGGCCCGCCCCGCGGTTTTGACTTCCCCCGCCCGAACGGATACCGTATCCGTTCGAGCCCCCGCCGCCCTCCCACGTTCCGGCGGCGGGCACGCGGGGAGACCGTTGATGCCGATTTCGCTCACCTGCCCGAACTGCCGCAAGCCGCTCAAAGCCCGCGACGAGTCGGCCGGCGGCCGGGTCCGCTGCCCGCACTGCCAGTCGCCCGTCCCCGTCCCGGCGGCCGGCGGGTCCGGCGTGAGTCCGCCGCCCGCACCCCGGCCTACGGCCCCCGCCCCGGTTGCGGCCCGCCCGCCCGCCCCGGCGAAGGCCCCCGCCCCGCCGCCCCCCCCGCCACGGCCGGCCCCGGTGGCGTCGCCGGAGGACTGGGGGGCGGAACCGGCGCCCGCACCGCCGCCCGTGAAAACGCACCCCACCCCGTTGACGCTGGCCCCGGAGCCGCCGCCCCCGCCCCGTGCGAACCCCGAGTGGCTGGGGAAGGACTACGACCGGCCGCCCGCCCCGCCGGCGAAGGCCAAGCCGGCCGACCCGCTGTTCACCACGTCCGCCGGGCAGTGGAAGCGGCTCCGCGGCGGGCTCGGGTGGGTCCGCATCGGCCTGTTCTTCATCGGCCTGCTCGGCCTCGTCCCCGTCGGGAAGGAAGCTTACGTCCGCTTCGTGGAGCCGCTCCCTACCGGCGACGGCTGGATTCAGATGGACGACCAGCCGGTGTTCCTCAGCCAAGTGGAGCGAGACCCGAACGCCCCCGCGCCCGTCCCCGCCCCCCCGCCGCGACCTGCCCCCAAAACCAAGGGCGGCGCGAAGCCGGCCGACGTGCCCCCCCCCGCCCCGCCGCCGGTGTCCGCGACACGGCAGGTCGATTCGACCGGCAAGCTGGCCGAGATCGACCTCGCCGCCTACGGCGTCCCGCTCCTGTTCGGCTCGCTGGCCCTGTTCCTGGGGCGGGCCACGTGCGCGGCGGCCCCGAAGGTGACGGGGGCGAAGGGCCTGTTCGCCTGGAGCGGCCTCCTCACGCTCCTCGGGGTGGGGGCGGCGGGGGCGTGGTTCGCGGGCGGCGAGCGGCTCTTCGGCTACCCGTGGGCGAAGCTCGCCGGGAACGGGGCGATCGTGGCGCTGATGCTGGGTGAAGCGGGGTTCCTACTCGGGCTGGGGTTGGCGGCCGGCACCCTCCGCTGGCCGGGCCGTTCGGTCGGCCGGCTCGGGTTGGCCGTCGGGCTCGCGGCGGCCGTGGCGACGGTGGGGTGGGACGCCTACGTGCAGTTCGGTCGGGCGCTGCTCCCGGCGGCCGACCGAACGCTGTACGAGAAGGGGGCCGGGGCGGTCGGCTGGGTGCTGCTCGTCGCGGTGTACGTCCGGGGCGTGGGGGCCGTCCGCCGGGCCATCGACGGACGGCTGGCTCGCCCCGAGGCCGTCTGACCCCGAAGCGGCGAATTTAACGGCTCGGCTGAGGGGCCAGGAAGTCCGGCCCCGTCCGCGGCCGCGTCTGCTCGTGCGGGAGCGCCCCCGGCGGGGTGTCCCGCCAGGCCCGGCGGGCGGTGCTGGCCGTGTACCCGAGTTCGTACAGCCGCCGCATCTGGGCCGGGTCGAACCCCATCGCGTCGACCGGCGCGGGGTCGTCGTCGGGGACGGCGGCCAAGTGGTAGCGCATCCCGCCGAGCAGGCAGAGCGTGTAGATGCGGTAGAGTTCGCCGCGGGTTTGCGAATAGAGCAGCGATTGAAGGCCGCTTTCGGCGATCTTCACCGCCCGCCGCTCGGCCGCCACCGGGTCCGAGTAGAGCTTCCCGGCCACGATCACGTAGGCGTCCGCCCCGGCCAGCGGCTTGCCCCCGGCCGCCGCTCCGGCGTTCAGGGTGGACGCCCGAAGGAAGACGCCGGTCGTCGCCCCGCCGTCGGCGTGCAACTCCTTGAACGGCCGGCCGTTCACCGTCACTTCGATGGGCACCGGGGGGAAGAAGCCGGGCGGCGACGAGGACGCCAACAGCACCTGGCGGTACAGGTCGCCGGCGTCCGGCCGCCCGCTGGCGGCGATGGCCCCCATGTCCCAGACCACGAGCCGGCGGGTGTCGAGGTTGGTCGTCCCCACGTAGAGCCGCCGGCCCGAGCGGTGGGCCGCCGCCACGGCCGCCAGCAGCTCGTCGTCCACCTGCGAGGCGATCAGCGCCTTGAGCGGGCCCGAGTCGGCGGCCGAGTCCGACCATAAGAGTGCGGGTGCGGGCCGCCGGCGGTAAACGTCGCGGTCGGTGATGGAGGTGTACGACTCGACCATCCGCCGGTCGTACTCGGGGCCGAGGAAGGCGTACGTGGCGATGATCGCCCCGGTGCTGACGCCGGTCACGGTGTCGAAGGTGGGGCGGTCGCCGGCGGCCGACCACCCGGCCAGGACGCCGGTGGTGTACGCCCCGTACATGCCGCCCCCGGAGAGGGCCAGGAAGGTGGGCGTGCGTGCCCCCGCCGGCCGCGGCGCGGCGTAGGCCGTGCGGGCCGTGTCGGCGAATGAGCGGACCAACTCTTCCTCGGACGCCAGTGAGGCGGCGTCCGCCGCCCCCGCCTGGACGAGGCCGCTCGGCCGGGCCAGTTCGCCCGGCATCGGGGCCCGGTAGCGGGAAGTACACGCCCCGGCCGCCGCGGCTGCGAGAAGAGCCGTCGCGGTTCGCAAACGGATCACGGGCATGGGGGGGCGTCTGAATGGTGGGGCGGCTCGCCGGGCGCGATACGCCCTCTTCCCCCCCAATTTAGGGTCCGAGCCGATCGCCCCTTGAACATTTCCCGGGCAATCGCTTCGGGACACGGCCCGCGAGCCGGCGCAACCCGCAAAGGCCCTCACGGCGCGGTCGAACTTGCCGGGCCGGCGGCCGGCGGGGGCGGGCCGACCCCCTTGGCGATCAGCCCGGCGATCAGGACGGCCATGTAGAACTGCCCGACGACCGCCTCGAACGCGGCCAGCGACCGGGCCGTGTCGGCGAGCGGGGTCACGTCCCCGTAGCCGACGGTGGTGAGCGTTATGAAGCTGAAGTACGTGAGGCGGAAGTGGATCCGCTCGCCGGCCGCCCCGCCGAGCCCGGCGAACGACCCCGGGGCCACCGCCTCGCCGGCCGCGTAGATGTGCCCGAACGCCACCCCCGTGAGCATGTACCCGCACAGGGCCCCGCCGATGGTGTCGACCGTGACCGCCGGGTCGCGGTAGACGGCCCGGACCAGGACGACGGCCACGAACGCCTGGAAGAGGGCCGCCGACAGGTGGAACCCGAGGGCGACGCCCGCCTCCGGCAGCCCCGGGAGGGCGTACCCGGTCCAGGCCCCGACCACCGCCGGGACGGCCAGGACGACGGCCGCCGCCCGCAAGGGGTGGTCGGCGAACCCGACCCACACGGCCGCCAGAAACAGCCCGGTGCGGACCAGGTTGAGGGCGAGCGGCGACCCGACCCGGTCGTGGAGCGACGGGTAGACGATCATCGCCCCCAGCAGGGCCGCCAGGAGGACGAGGTATTTGTGCCGCGAGACGGCGGTCATGCGACCCCCGCGGGCGGGCGGCGGGCGGGTCACTTGACGGCAATCACCGGCGGGAGTTTCCACGTCCCGTCGAGGATCGTCGGGGCCTTCTCCTTCGGCCAGTAGAGCCGCAGCATCAGGACGAACTCGCCGGCCGGGGCCGGGAGCCAGTTGGCCTCCCGGTCCTTGCCCGGCGACTCGTGCTGGACGAGGACGTCGAGCGTCCCGTCGGGGTTGTACGCTAGGGCGTTCCGCGGGCTGACCGTGAACTTGTTCAGCGGGTTCGCCACGAAGAACATCGCCGGGTCGTACATCGTCAGCGACCAGAACCCGTCCACCGGCGGGGTGCGGCCCTTGTCGAAGTGGAGGACGTACTTGTTCGCCCCGCTGTACGGCTTGCCGTCCGGGCCGGCTTTGCTCGTGGGGTAGACGGCGTCCTGCGGGCGGTTGGCCCCCAGGCCGATGGCGGTGATGAGTGCCCGCTGGAGGTAGTCGGTGCCGTACAGCCCCGTCCTGGTCGAGAACGTCCAACCGTTCTCCACCGCGCCGGCCGACTTGAACTGGGCGAGGATCGCCTCGAACCCGGCCTTCGGCACCCCGGCCAGCCCCGCCCTCACGGCCGGGTCGGCGGCGGGGTCGAAGGGCTTCCCGGGGGCGAGGCCGATCTTCGCCATACGGGCCGCGAGTGGGGCGTCGGCCGCGGCCGGCGGGTTGTCCTTCATCAGGGCCGCGAGGAGCTTGAAGTACGCCCCCGCGTCCAGGGCGTTGACCTGATCGCGGACGGGCGTCTTCATGTCCACCGCGGGGTCGACCGGGCCGGCCGGTAAGGCGTACGGCTTGCCGTAGCGGCTCAGCGGGGTGAGCGTGTACCGGTCCATGAGGGCGTGGCACGCGGCGTAGTCGGCCGGGGTCCCGGTGCAGTACGTCCGCCCGAGGAGCCACACCATCCCCGTCGGCGACTTCAGTTCCGTCACCCCGGCCGGGAGCGTCCCCGACCAGCCCGGGCCGGTGATCGCGTACACCCGCCCCTTGTCGCCGGTCGTCCGCGTGCCGGGCACCTGGAAGACGTCCGTCCACCCGCTGAGCATCGGCATCAGGAAGTACCGGTCGCCGGCGTCGGGCAGGGAGAGGACGTAAGGCTCCTTCACGACGTCGAGCCAGGCGGTCGAGTACAGGGTGTCGGCGTTCGGGGCGGTCACGTCGCGGAACGAGGCGTCCGGGTAGACGCGGGCGTGGTGGAACTGCCCCATCGGGGCGTGGTTGTCCTTCGGTACGGCCGCGTTCGTCATCACCCGGCGGGTGTACTCCATCGTCACGAGCGGGTAGCCGTAGACGTAGGCCTCGGTCGCAATCGCCCGGGCCTCGGCCTCGGTGACTTGGGCGCGGGCGGCTTGCGGGGCGACGAGGAAGGCCAGCCCGGCGACCAGCCCGGGGAGTGCGGACCGCGGCGTCATGGTGCGTCTCGGCATGGCGGGGGTGTGGCGGTCCCGGTAGCCCACGTCGGCCGGCCGGACGATATTCGGGAAGTTGTATGAACGTCGTCGGCCGGCGGGTCGGAATTTCCGTCATCGACGGCGGGGGCGTGCCGAGGCCTGAAGACGCGAGTCGGGGCCCACGAGTGTTTGAGGCGAGCGGAGGGAAGGGTCGAAAGGGGCGTCACCCCGCCGCCAGGCCGTACCGCTTGATCTTGCGGTAGACGGTCGCCTGGCTCAGGCCGAGGACGTGGGATGCCTCGCGGACGCTGCCGGCGGCGTGGGCCAGGGCGTCCACGATCGTTTGCCGCTCGATCTGGTCGACCAGCCGCAGCCCGTCCGCCCCGCGGGGGGGCGGGGTGGTGATGTTCGGCGGCGTGTGCGTCTGGCCCTGGTGGGCGGCCCACGCGGCGGCCGGGGTCTGGCGGGGCGGCGGGGTGGTCGTCAGCGACAGGTTCGTGCGGAACTCGTCGGCGAACGCTTCCGGGCCGATGGCCGGGCCGGCCGACAGGATCGCCAGCCGCTCGATCACGTTCTCCAACTGGCGGACGTTCCCCGGCCAGTCGTACCCGGCGAGGGCGGCCACCGCGTCCGGGGTGAAGTGGAGGTCGGGCCGGCCGTACTTGCGGGCGGCCTTCGCCAGGAAGCCGGCGGCCAGCAGCGGCACGTCCTCGCGGCGGTCCCGCAGCGGCGGCACCCGGAGCGGGACGACGTTGAGCCGGTAGTACAGGTCTTCGCGGAAGTGCCCCGCGCGGACCCGCTCGGCGAGGTCGCGGTTCGTGGCCGCCACCACCCGCACGTCGACCGGATTCGCCTTCGGGTTGCCCACCCGCTGGACCGTGCGTTCTTGCAGGAAGCGGAGGAGCTTGGCCTGGAGGGCCGGGTCCATCTCGCCGATTTCGTCCAGGAACAGGGTGCCGCCGTCGGCCAGCTCGCACGCCCCGAGCTGGGCCTTGTCGGCCCCGGTGAACGCCCCCTTCTCGTGGCCGAACAGGAGGCTCTCGGCCAGGTCGCGGGGCAGCGCGGCGGCGTTCAGCGCGATGAACGGCCCGGCCGCCCGGGGGCTCAGTTCGTGCAGGGTGCGGGCCACGAGTTCCTTGCCGGTGCCGCTCTCGCCGAGGACGAGCACGGTGGCGTCGGTCGGGGCCACGCCGCGGATCAGGTCGACCGCCGACCGCATGGCCGGGCTCTCGCCCAGGAGGCGGACGCCGGCCGAGGCGACGTCCGGCTTCCGCCCGCGGACGGCCAGCCGCTGCCGCTCGACCGCCCGCCCTAGGACGCCGCGGAGGGGGGCGAGGTCGGCCGACTTGGTGACGAAGTCGTACGCCCCGAGCCGCATGGCCGCGACAGCCAGCTCGACGGAGCCGTGCCCGGTGAGCAGCGCCACCGGCAGGTCGGGGGCCATGTCGTTGACCTGACGGAGGACTTCGAGCCCGTCGGCGTCGCCGAAGCGGAGGTCGAGCAGGACGACGGCCGGGCACTCGGCCGACAGCCGGGCGAACAGCTCGGCCTTCGTCCGGGCGGGGGCGACCCGGTAACCCCAGGCGGTGATGCGGTTCATTAACAGCGCGAGGACATCGGGGCAGTCGTCGGCGACGATCACGAGCGGCTTGGGGTCGGCAACCACGTGGCGGCACCTCCGGGGTGGGGCGTCGGACGCCACAACCTAGAAGCGCGTCGCAGGCGGTGCAACCATTACGCATCCACAAGCGACGTATTGACACCGTCGCCCGCCGCCTGGCGAGGGCGGGGCGCGAATCTTCCTCGCCGGGCGCGAGAAGTTTATCCCATCGCCACCGCCGCGGCCGCGGCCAGCCCGAGGCCCGCCCACCCGGCCGCGACGCCGAGCCGGGCGAACCCGCCGCGGAGGTCGTCGGCGAGCCCGACTTGCACCCCCGCCGCCACCGCCGTCGAGACGCCGACCGCCGCCGCCAGCCCGAGCGGGCCGTAAGCCGCCGCGAGGACGGGCACGAGCGCCGCCTGCGCCGCCAGGGCGACCGCGTACCCCGCGGTGGCGGGGCGGACGCGGCCGGCGGCGAGCAGGAGTTGGAAGTCGAGTTGCCCGGCCGCCCGCACGACGAGCCGGGCCAGCATCACCGCCAGGAGTAGCCCCGCGGCGTGGTACCGCGGGTCGTACAGCACGCTCACCGCCAGCGGGGCGACGACCACGGCGAGGACCAGCAGCGGCGACCCCCAGCGGACGAGCCGGCCGGCGGCGGCCCGGTGCCACGCCGCCCGCGCGTCCCCCACCGGCCGGCGGGCCAGGAGCGTGAAGTAGACGTCCAGCCCCCGCGTCACCACGGCTTCGGCGACGGCCGCCAGGTTCCCGGCTACCATGTAAAGCCCGAGCTGGTCGAGCGGCAGCAGCCGGGCCCCGAGGAGGCGGTCGAGGTTGAGCCACGCGGCCATCACGAGCGTGTTCACGAACACCGGCCGGCCGAAGCGGGCGAGTTCCGCGACGATCTCCTGGTCCCACGCCCACCGCGGCCGCACCGGGCAGAGCCAGTACGACAGCCCGACCCCGGCGATCGCCCCGGCCAGCGTGCCGGCCACCAACGCCCAGACGCCGCCGACGGTGCCGACCAGCAGTAGAGCCGCCGCGACGCTAACGGCCGTGCCGGCGACCGCCTGACCGATCTCGTCCACGAACAACGCCCGGTAGTCGAGGTGCCGTCGCAGCAGCGGCACGCCGGGGCTCCGCAGCGCCCCGAGCAGCGGCCGGGCGGCGAGGGCGAGCAGCACACCGGTGAGTTCCGGCTGGCGGTAGAAGAGGGCGAGCGGCACGGCGGACGCGGCGGCGACGGCCGACAGCCCGGCCCCCCGCCCGAGGTTCACCCACCAGCCGACGAGCAGCCGGTCCGGGTCGCCGCCCCGCGGGTCGCGCAGGAGGGCCGGCACAACGCCGAAGTCCGAGAGCCAGTCGAGTGTGGTGAGGACGACGAGGGCGGTGCCGATGAGGGCGTAGGCGTCCGGGGCGAGCAGCCGCGTCAGCACGAGGGTGCTGGCGAGCTTCACCACCATGCCCACGAGTTGGGCGGTGGCCGACCAGCCGAGGCCGAACGTCCACCCGCGGGTGGGCGGGGTCGCGATGGCGGGGGCGGAGGTCACGCCACGCCCCCGGCCCGCACCGGTTTGCGGACCACGAGGCCCGCCAGCTTCCGCGCCGGCGACGCGAACCGGCCCGCCAGCTCGCGGAGTTGCCAGCGGTGGAGGTGCCGGCGGAAGGCCCGGTCGCCGTACCGCGGGTGGCCGGTCGCCCAGGCCTTCGCGTACCCCCACAGGAGGCACGCCCCACCCACCAACCACGGCCGCTCGGCCGTCCGGTAGAGGGCGATGCCGACGAGGTAGAGCGGGTGCGTTCCCATGAAGAACTGCCCCCGGCCCCACCGCACCCGGCCGTGCAACACGCCCTTGTGCGACGACCCCATGAGCCGCAGGTGGGTCAGCGCCACCGCCGGGTCGGGGTCGCTCCACGCCTTCCACCCGAGCATCCGGCAGCGGTGGCAGTCGATCCCGTCCCACATCACCTCGCGGACGAAACCGCCGATCGCCTCGAAGCACTCGCGGCGGTAGAGTTTTGCCACCCCGTGCGAAAAGCCGTCGCCGCTCCGCTCCAACACGAGCTTGCCGTCCACCGGCACGTAGCACTTGCCGCTCGCGGTGCCGAGCCGGGGGTCGGCGTCGAAGCGTTCGAGCATCGCGGCGAGGTAGTGCGGGGGGAATTCGAGGTCGCCGTCGAGCTTGCAGACGTAGTCGAAGGCGGCGAGGTCTTGCGTCCCCAGCCCGGCGTAGAACGCTTCGATGACGCCGGGGCCGACCCGCCGGCCGGTCCCCTTCGGGCGGTGTAGGACGGTGATCCAGGGGTGCTCCCGGGCGGCCGCGTCGGCGATCTCCCCCGTGGCGTCCGAGCTGCCGTCGTTCACGATCACCCAGCGGGCCGGGCGGACCGTCTGGGCGGCCATCGAGGCGACGGTGCGGCCGAGGTACTCGGCCTCATCCTTCACCGGGCTGACGATCAGGATGCGGGCTTCGGTGGGCATGGTGGTGCGGGGCCGGGGTGGGCGGGCGGACCGGGGTGTACGAACCCGCCACGCGGACGGGCTTCGGCTCCGCCGCCGACGCGGGGGCCGCCGGGGATCGCTTCGAAACCGCGGCGTGCGGGGTTCGCACGAGTGAAGGCAAACGGCTGGCCAAACCGGCCGAGAAGAGCCACACGGCCGCGAAGTCGGGCGATAACCAGCACGTCATGAGCAAAACGGCCACGCTCAGGAGCGCCCCGAAGAGGCCGGCCGCCAGCCCGGACTGCGGCAAGTCGGTCCGCAACGCGGTGCGTAGCAGATTGATAAGGATGCCGACCGTCAGGATGAGAAACGCCCCGACGCCGAGGTAGCCGTGCTGGAGGTAAAACAGGACGTAGTGGCAGTCCACCGAGCTGAACCGCTGGGCGATCGACTCTTCGAGTTCGACCCCCTTCAGCTCGGACCCGAAGCCGAACAGCCCGGCGTTCTCGATGGCCTTCGCGTACACCCGGAACAGCAACACGCGGTGCTGCGTCCCGGTGTATTCCACCTGTTCGCCGTCGATCGCGATGAGCGACACGTCCTCGCTCTTCTCGCCGGCCGCCTTACCGAGGAGGGCCATCACCCCGTCCCTCGCCTCGAACCCGAGCGTGCCGAGGACGACCGCGGCGACGGCCAGCGGGACGCGGAGGCGGGGGCGGGTGAAGAACAGGTAGAAGGCGTAGGTCGCCATGCCGGCGAGCTGCGGGCCGCGGGACACGGTGCAAAAGAGGGCCACCGCTGCGGCCTTCGGCAGGAGGGCCCACCACCACCGGCTGCCGGCGGCCCCGGCCCGGGCCATCCGGCCGGCCTCGAGCGCCCACGGCAGGAGCAGCACGAGGGCCATGCCGAAGAAGATCGGGTGGTCGAACGTCCCGTGGGCCCGCTTCAGGCCCCAACGGTACCCCTCACCCTGTTCGAGCAGGCCGTACGTCTTGCCGAGCGCCGCGTTGACGCCGTTCACCTTCGTGAACGCCTCCGCCACCGCGTAAGCGGCCAGCGCGAGGACGACCTTCGCCACGACGCCGACGGCCTTCGGCAACTCGCCGGTGGACCCCAGGAGCCAGCGGCCCATGAGGTACGGGAGGAGCCACTTGCGGGCGAGCTCCGGCACCGTGAGCGGCCGCAGGATCCCGGCCGCGTTCTGCGACACGGCCGCCACGAGCACGACGCCGAGGACGAGGAGGTCGGCGTAAGAAAAGCGGCCCAGCCCGCCGCGGGGCGGGTTCAGGATCGCGACGGCCACGACCGCCAGCCCGGCGGCGGTTCGCAGGTCGAGGGTCAGCGACCCGACCCCGGCCGTCAGCCAGACGGGGAGCATGACGGCCGCCGGCAGCCACCCGGCCACGACCGCCCGCCGCAGCCCGCGGGCCATCCCGGTGCCGAACACGCCGACGAACACGATGGCGAACAGGGGGAAGAACACGGCGGGCCCGCGGGGAGAAAAATGAACCACAGAGTCACAGAGGGCACAGCGCGGGGAATCACCGGGGAGACTAACCCGATTTCATTTCCGCCCTCGTGTTCGGCTCGGATCGGTGATCTCTGTGACTCTGTGGTTTTTTCACAGTCTTCAGAACGCCAGCCGCCGCAGGGCGTCGGCGTCGAGGTGTTCGCCCACGCCGAGCTTCACTACCTGTCGCAGCACCCAGCTCCGCACCGGCCGCGTCTTGAGGCTCGGATTTCGACGTCCGATTTTCGAGTTTGCCGCCGTCCGGCGGTCAATACGCCCCCCGGCCCGAAATTACGGCCGGCACGGTCAGCAGCATCAACTTCAAATCCAGCAGCCACGACCGCCGGCGGATGTACTCGAGGTCCAGCGCCACCTGCCGGTCGAAGGCGAGGTCGCCGCGGCCGCCGACCTGCCAGAGGCACGTCAGCCCCGGGGCGACGGCCAGCCGCTTCCACTCGTGGTCGGTGTAGTGGGCCACCTCGCCGGGCACGGCCGGGCGGGGGCCGACGAGGCTCATGTCGCCCCGCAGGACGTTCCACAACTGCGGCAATTCGTCGATGCTCAGCTTGCGGATGACGCGGCCGACGCGGGTGATCCGCGGGTCCTTCTTCATCTTGAACGTGAGGCTGTCCTGGTGGTCGCTCCACGACCGCAGCTCGGCGATCTTGCGGTCGGCGTCGCTGACCATCGAGCGGAACTTGTAGAAGCGAAACTCCCGGGCGTCCTTCCCGACCCGCCACTGGGCGAAGAAGACCGGCCCCCGGCTCGTGAGCTTGATGAGCGTCGCCACGAACGCGAACAGCGGGGCGAGGGCGACCAGCGCGGCGGCCGCCACCACGACGTCGGTGGCCCGCTTGGCGGCCCGGAAGGCCCGCGACACCGGCGGGGCGTCGTCTTCGGAGACGACGACCACCTCCGGGCGGACGGCTTCGAGCGCCCGGAGCTGGTTCGACGGCGACGAGAACGTCCGCGTCACGGCACGGGCCTTCTCGGACCGCGACGAGAACTTGGCGGACGGCAGCGGGGCCGCGGGAATGGCGGTGGACATGTGGGGTCTCGGAGCGGGGTCGCGGGAGGGGAGTCGGGCCACGAGTACGCACGGCCCGTACCGGGTGCGCGGATCGAACCGAAATCGCGGCCGGTTCGCGCGGGGGCGGGGGATTTCAGGTGCGGCGGCAGGGCGGGACGGGTCGGTGTCGCAAGCTGAGAGGCAGGTCGCGGGTGAGAATCGCGAGTCGTGCGAGTGCAACGTCGGGGTGGAGAATCCGCTCGGAATTCGCCGCTGCTCCCGCGTTACCGCAAAATTTGGGAAGGGATTCGCAACCCGCTCGCGGGCCACGGGATCGGCGACCACGACGCGGAAAAAGCGGGAGAATCCGGTAACGCTCACCCCGAAACGCGGTGCCGGCGGCACCAGTCGAGGAGCGCGAACAGGCTCCAGACGCGGGACCAGTAGATGCCCGGGGCTTCCTTCTGGAAAGCGTCCCACAGCCCGCCCACGGCCGCCGGGTCAAGGCCGACGCTGGCGGCGAGTGAGGCGTCCCGCAAGACGGGTTCGACGGCGGTCTTGAGCGGTCCGCGGAGCCACGTCCCGAACGGCATCTCGAAGCCCCGTTTCGGCCGGTCGAAGAGGGCCGGGTCGAGCCCGCCGAGGACGTGGGTGCGGAGGAACGCCTTGCGGCCGATGGGGTGGAAGCGGTCGGCCTCCGGCAGCCCGGCCACGGCCTCCACGAGTCGGTGGTCCACGAGCGGCAGCCGGAGTTCGAGCGACGCCGCCATGCCGGCCGCGTCCGAATCGCGGAGGAGGCGGTCGCCGAGGAACAGGGAGAGTTCGAGGAGCGACACGGCGTGCAGCGGCGGCTGCCCGGCCGTCAGGCGGGCGAGGCCGGCCATCCGCTCGAAAGGCAGGCCGTGGGTGGTGCCGGGGTGGGGGCGGCCGCCGAGCAGGCGGCGGGCGAAGTCCGGCGTGAACAGCCCGTAGCGGACCTGGTAGACGGGCACGACGGCCCCGGCGGCTGCGAGCACGTCCGGGAGTTTGCCCCAGCGGGTCTGCGGCGGCACCCCCCCGCCCCGCCGCCGGTACTGGCCGCCCGCGACGCCGGCGACCGCCCACCGCACGCCGCCCGGAACGCGCGCGAGTCGGCGGCCCCACGTCATCGCCACTGGGATTTCACGGAAGCTACCGTACCCGCCGAACAACTCGTCGCCGCCGGTCCCCGCGAGGGCGACCGTCATCCCGGCGTCGCGGACGGCCCGGCTCACGACGTAGGAGTTGAGCCCGTCGAACGTCGGCTGGTCGAGCGACGCCAGGGCCTTCGGCAAGGATTCGAGGAACCCGGCGGCGGTGAGCGGGATGCTGTGGTGGTCGGTGCCGACGGCGGTGGCGATGGCCGCGGCCGGGCCGGACTCGTCGAGGGCGGGATCGTCGAAGCCGACGGTATAAGTCTTCACGCGGCCGG
Organism: Gemmataceae bacterium; assembly: GCA_031426095.1. GTDB lineage: Bacteria > Planctomycetota > Planctomycetia > Gemmatales > Gemmataceae > JANPKP01. The sequence continues at coordinate 11,930 of JANPKP010000061.1, read as the reverse complement.
GCGCGGCGGCCGCCGCGAGGGTGGCGACGGCCGCCGAGTCGAGCCCGCCGGAGAGGAAGACGCCGAGCGGCACGTCGGCCGCGAGGTGGTCCTTGACGGTCTCGGCCATCAGGTCGCGGACCTCGCCCGGCGTGGTGCGGCCGGGGTTCGACGGCGGCGGTGTCCAGAACGGCTCGGGTTGGCCCAGGCCCTGTCCGGGCCGCAGGACGAGCGACGTGCCGGGGGGAAGCTGCGTGACGCCGCGGACGAGCGTGCCGGGGCCGGGGACGAAGCCGTTCCACACATACCCCGCGAGCCCGGCGGGGTCGATCGTGCGGTCCACCAGGCCGGACGCCAGCAGCGAGCGAAGTTCGGACGCGAACAGGACCGTACGCCCGCCGGCCGGGTGCGGCACGTCGGCAAGGTAGAGAGGCTTCTGCCCCAGGTGGTCGCGGGCCAGCAGGACGGTGCGGGCGCGGCCATCCCACAGGGCGAAGGCGAACATGCCCCGCAGCCGTGTGACGCATTCGCGGCCCCACCGGGCGTAGGCGTGGAGGACGGCCTCCGTGTCCGACCGCGAGCGGAACGTGAAGCCGTCGGCCTCCAACCCGCGGCGGAGGGCGGGGAAGTTGTAGATTTCGCCGTTGAACACGAGCACGGTGCCGCGGGCCGGGTCGGCCATCGGCTGGGCCCCGGCGGGGCTCAGGTCGAGGACGGCAAGCCGGCGGTGGGCGAGGGCGACGCCGGCCTCGCGGTCGGCCCAGCAGCCGCGGCCGTCCGGCCCGCGGTGGGCCTGGGCCACGTCGGCGGCGCGAAGGGCGGAGAGCGTGTCGTCGTCCACGCGGCCGAGCAGGCCGGCGATCCCGCACATGGTCCGACCCTCGGTTACGCGGTGACGTAGCGGCGGAAGAGGGCTTCGAGCGTGTCGCCTTCCGTCACCGGGTGGTGCCGCAGTTCGACGCGGGCGCGGCCGGCCAGGCCCATCTGGGTGAGCCGTGCGGGCGGCGTGGACATGACTTCCCGCAGGGCGTCCGACAGGGCCGCCGCGTCCCCGGCCGACACGAGCCAGCCGCTCTCCCCGGGGCGGATCAGTTCGGGGATGCCGGCGGTGAAGGTGCTGACGCAGGGGCGGCCCATCGCCAGGGCTTCCATGAGCACCACCGGCAGCCCCTCGGCCGAACTCGGCAGCACCATCGCCCGCGAACGGCCGATCTCCCGCCGCACCCCGGCCTCGCTCAGCCACCCGGTGATCTCGACACGGTCGCCGATGCAGTGCCCGCGGATCGAGGCTTCCAGGGCCGGACGGAGTTCGCCGTCGCCGGCCAGCACGAGCCGCCCGGGGTAACCGGCCTTCACCAGCCCGGCGAAGGCGTCCACGAGGTGGAGTTGCCCCTTCTGCGGGGTGAGCCGGCCGACGCACACGAGCCGGTCGGCGTCGGCCGCCACCGGCTCGGGCGGGGCCAGGAAGTCGGGGTTGATGGTGCAGCGGACGACGTGGATGCGGTCCCAGTGCTGGGGATCGACCCAGCGGAGGAGTTGGGCCGTGCCGAAGTGGCTGATGGCGGCCGTGAACGCGGCCCCGGCCACCTTCTCGGCGAGGCTCAGGCCCACCGGGGCGTCGAACTCGCCGGGGCCGTGGATTGTCAGGCTGTAGGTGACGCCCGAGAGCTTGTTCATGAGCAGGGCGACGGCCGCCGCGTTCGTCCCGAAGTGGCAGTGGACGTGGCCGATGCCTTGGGCTTTCAACCGGTTCGCCAGGAACGCGGCCTCGGCGAGGTACGCCGCGTGGCGGACGAGCCCGCGGTCGCTCTTGGCGTGGAGCCGGAGCGTGGCCCGGACGGCGGACGCCCAGCGGCCGGGGCGGGTGGCGGCCCACTTGGCGGAGTGGGCGAGCAGCGTCAGCTTGGGGCGGTCGAGGCAGAACAGGGTGCGTTCGGCCTCGGCCCGGTCGGCGGGGTCGACCAGCGGGCCGCCGGGCGGGCGGACGGAGAGGCGGACGACCTCGTGCCCCCGCCGCTCCAGCTCGGCGATCTCGCGGCGGACGAAGGTGTGGCTCACCTTCGGGTACTCGGTCGTGAGGTACGCCAGCCGCAGCTTCGTGGAGGCGGGGCGGGCCGCGGCCGCCGGGTCGGGCGTGCGGTACCCGAACGGGCGGTAGATTTCCGCCGTGTCGTCCTGCCAGTTGCCGGCCGTGGTCGTCGTCATGGAGCGCCTCACGTGGCTTAAGGGCGGGCGGGTTTGAGGCCGAGCAATCCGAGTGCCAGCACCCGGGCGGCGACCCGGGCGTGGCTCCACTCGGTCGGCCGGCGGCCGGCGTATCGCAAGCCGCGGAGGAGCTTGCGGGGCACTTCCACGGCGTCGAGGACCCAGAGGAAGGCGGCCTCCCACGCCGGGCGGTTGCGGCGGAACCAGCGGTGCTTGCCGTACAAGTACCAGGCGTACAGGTCGGCCCGCCGGGCGGCGGCCGGGCCGCCCCCGCTGGCCCCGCCGAAGTGCTTCACGGCCGCACTTTCTTCGACCGCCAGCCCCCACCCGGCCCGCACCAGCCGGGCCGAGAAGTCGCAGTCCTCCCAGTACATGAAGTACCCGGCGTCAAGCCCGCCGCCGGCCGCGACCAGGGCCTCGCGGCGGACCACGAGGGCGGTACCGGCGAGCCAGTCGTTCGCGGACCGCGACTCGCCCCGCGGCGCGAGTCGAGCCGCCTCAAGGGCCACTCCGGCGAGCGTGGGGAAGCGGTACCGGCACTGCTGCGGCTTGCCGTCCGGCCCGATCAGCCGGGGGTGGACGGCCCCGAGGGTCGGCTCCGCCTGGAGCCGGCGGACGCAGCGGGAGAGGCTGTCGTCCACCACCTCGGCGTCGGAGTTGAAGAGGGCCACGAACGGCCGGTCGGCGGCCGCCAGCCCGGCGTTGTTCGCCCCCGCGAACCCGGCGTTCTCGGCGAGTTCGATCAGCGTGGCGGACGGGAACTCGGCCCGGACCATGTCGGCCGACCCGTCCCGGCTGGCGTTATCGACCACGACCACCTGCGCCCCCGGCTCGTGGGCGGCGAGCGAGGCGAGGCACTTCCGCAGCAGGTCGCGGGTGTTGAAGCTGACGACGATCACCGAGAGCATGACGCCTCCGGGGGCAGGTGGGTTACGCGGCGACGGGAGTCTTGTGGGCCACGTCACAGAGAAATTCACGGTACTTCGCCGCCTGGGCGGCCCACGTCCAGTCGGCCAGCACGCGGGCGCGGGCGGCTTCCCCGAGGGCCGGGCCGGCGGCCAACGCCTCCCGAAGCGTCGCGGCCACGGCCCCCGCGTCGGCGGTGTCGGCGAACAGGCCGGCGTCGCCCAGAATCCAGCGTGGGACCGGGCCGTCGTGGGCCACCACGGGCAGGCCGGTCGCGGCGGCTTCGAGGTAGACGATGCCGAACGGCTCGTCCCGGCTGGCGTGCAGGAAGGCGTCGGCCTGGCGGTACAGGTCGGGCATGGCGTCGCGGTGGACGCTGCCCAGGAGCAGGTGCCGGCCCGGGAGTTCGCGGGCGGCCAGTTCGTGGATCGCCTGCCGCTCGGGGCCGTCGCCGGCCAGGAGGAGGAAGGCGTCGGGCACCTTCGCCACCGCCCGCACGCCGTCGGCCACCCGCTTCGACGGGATCATGGCGCCGGCCATCAGCACCACCTTCTTGTCGGCCGGCAGCCGCGGGTCTCGCCGGAACGCGGGCACGCCGGCCCGGGGGCGGAAGGCGGCGGGATCGACCCCGTTGGGGATGAGGGCGGCCTGCCGGGTCGTCCGGTGGCGGGCGTAGTAGTCGGGGTTGGTGCAGACGAGGCCGGCGCAGCGGAACGTCCTGTACTCGCGGCCCGCGGCACGGCACATCCAGTCGCCGTTCTGCGTCACGAACACCGACTTGGCCCCGCCGCGCTTCTCGGCCCGCCGGAGCATCCAGTTCGTGAACGGGAACGAACAGTGTACCGCCACGTCGAACCGCCGCGGGTTGAACGCCCTTCTCGAAATGAGACTCAGGACGAAACTCAGTTCCTCGTAACAGTACTCGTTGCGAAAGACCGGCCCCTGCGGCCACCGCTCGAATCTTTCCCGCGGGAGGCACGGCACCGTGTGGCCGGTCAGCCCGGCCGGGTAGTCGTCGCCGCCGCCGAAGAGCTCCACCCGCACGTCCGGGAACGCTTTCAGCCCGCGGGCCAGTTCGAGGAAGGCCGTCTCGGCCCCCCGCTGGACGCGGCCGAGGCCGGGCAGGAGCAGGGCAACGCGGAGCTTTGGCAAGCCATTCGCAACGGGGACGACCATCAGAGCGCTACTCCTGACCGGGCGGGCGAATCATGGCGACGATCGCGGAGACGGTGGCCGAAGCGAATGCCGTGCCCGAGCCGGTGTGGGCGATGGGCCTGCCGCTCGCCCCGCTCACGATGCGGGGGGCGGTGGACGCCGTGAACGGGCTGATCGCACGCCGCGAGCCGTCGTACGTCATCACCGCGAACCTGAACTACGCCATGCTCTCGGCCCGCGACGCGGCCCTGCGGGAGGTCAACCGGCGGGCCGCGTTCGTGCTGGCCGACGGGATGCCCCTGGTGTGGTCCGCCGGCCGGGCCGGCACCCCGCTCCCCGGCCGCGTCACCGGGTCGGACCTGATCTTCGAGCTGGCCGCCGAGTCGGCCGCCCGCGGGCACCGCGTCTTCCTCCTCGGCGGAGGCGACGGCGTGGGGGCGACGGCCGCCGCCAACCTCACGGCCCGCTACCCCGGCTTGAACGTCGTCGGCGTGGAGGTGCCGCCGTTCCGCGAGCGCTCGGCCGCGGAGGACGCCGCCCTGGTCGGCCGCATCCGCGACGCCCGGCCGGACATCCTGCTTGTGGCGTTCAGCCAGCCGACGGGCGAGAAGTGGATCGCGGCGAACCTCGACGCCCTCGGCGTGCCGGCGTGCGTGCAGGTGGGGGCGTCGATCGACTTCGCCGCCGGCCGCGTGCGGCGGGCCCCGGGGTGGGTCCAGCGGTTCGGGATGGAGTGGGCCTTCCGCTGTGCCCTGGAACCCCGCCGGCTCGGCGGCCGTTACGCCCGCAACGTCGGCTTTCTGGCCCGCCAGGCCTTTCGCCCGGTGCGTGGGTTTTAAGTGCGTCACCGCAGAAGACGCGGAGGCCGCGGGGGTAGTACGGTGCGACTCACGACGGACCGGGAATCGGACCTGTTTTCGTTCTACGTTCCACTCCGCGTCTCCCTCGTGTGCCCCCCGCGCCCTTCGCGGTGAAACCAGCTCGGCTCGGGAGTTGAAGCGTGCGGGTGCTGTACAGCCACTGTTTGCCGACCGACGACCACCCGGCCGCCCGGATGGTCGGCACCGTCGCCGGCGAACTCGAACGCCTCGGGCACGAGGTCCGCGTCCACCGGACGTTCCCGGCGGCGGGAGCGGTCGCACCGGGAACGACGCCCGCGACGAACGCGAGGGGCGGCGTCCTGCGGCCCGTTCGCCGGGGGCTGTGGTTCGCGAAGGAGTTGGCCCGCACCCCCGGGGCGTACCGCCGCGACGCGGCCGCCGTGCGGGCCTTCCGGCCCGACGTGGTGCTCGCCCGCCAGGACGCGTACTGCTTCTCGATGCCGCTCGCCGCCCGGCGGGCCGGCGTCCCGCTCGTCACCTACGCCGACGCCCCCGTGGCTTACGAGTCGCGGCACTACAACCCCGGCCGGCGGTGGCACCCGCCGCGGCTCGTCGAGGCGATCGAGAAGTGGGGGCTGACGCAGAGCCGGGCCGTGGTGACGGTCAGCCGCCCCGCCGCCCGCGTCCTCGCCCGATACGGCGTGAACGTGCCCATCACCGTCGCTCCGAACGGCGTCGACGCCGCGGGCTTCACCCCGCCGTCGGCCGAAGCGCGGGCCGCCGTCCGTGCGGAACTCGGGATCGGCACGCCGCACGTCGCCGGGTTCGTCGGCACGTTCGGGCCGTTCCACGGGCTGCCGCTGCTCCGCGACCTCATTCAACGCACCGCCGGGCGAACGGACCTCACCTGGCTCCTCGTCGGCGACGGGCCGGGGCGGGCCGACCTCGAAGCGGCGGTCGGCGGCCCGCGTGTCGTGTTCACCGGGCGGCAGCCGAAGGCCCGCGCCGCGGCGCTGATGGCGGCGGCGGACGTCCTCGTCGCCCCGCACCAGCGGGCGGCCGCCGAGTTCTACTTCTGCCCGCTGAAGGTCCTCGAAGCGATGGCCGCCGGGGTGCCGTCGGTGGCCAGCGACCAGGGCGACGTCCCCGCTTTGCTCGACCACGGCCGGGCCGGGACGCTGGTGCCGACCGACCGGCCCGAGGACTGGGCGAACGCCCTGAACGCCCTGCTCGACGACCCCGCCGCCCGCCGCCGCATGGGCGACGCCGCCCGGCGGCGGGCCGGGCGGAACTACTCGTGGGCGGCGACCGCGGCCGCCGTGTCCGCCGTCCTCGAAGGGGCCGCCGTTCGCCCCGGGCCGGCCGTCCTCCCCTTCCCCAGGCCCGCGGGAGCGCGATGAACGGAGAGACCACCATCGAGGGCGGCCCGCCGGTCGTCCGCCCGGACGACGAGAACCTGGACGCCGCGTCGGCCACGTTCGTCGAGCGGGAACTGGCCGCCCTCGCCCACCTGCCGCTCATCGTCCTCGACCTGTCGGCCGTCCGCTTCGCCGACTCCATCGGGCTGGGCCTGCTGACGCGGCTCGCCCGCCGCTGGCCCGGGAAAGTCGTGATGGCGAACGTCGGCCCGCCGCTGCGGCGGTGCCTCGACCGCGTCCCCGGGGTGCCGCTCCCGCCGGTCGCCCCCGCAACCGCCCGCGGCCCCTCCGCCCCGCCGGCGAGCCCGCCGGGGCGGACGGCCCTGGCCGCGTCCGCCCCGGCCCCCGGCGAACCGCTCCTCCGCACCCCGACCCTCTGAACCCTTACGGGAATGACCCCCCGGGACGCCACGATGCACGCCCCCACTCCGGACGCCGAATCCGCCCCCGCCCCCCCCCGGGCCGGCGGGCCCCCGCACTCCACTTCACGCTTCCTGGCCCGAGCCCTCGTCAACCAGTGGCCGCGGATGATCCTGCCTTTGGTGGTGGGCACGGCGGCCGCGGTCGGGGCGGCGGTCTGGCTCGGGAAGCAGACGTGGGAGGTGTCGGGCACCATGCTCTACTCGCCGCCGCCGGTGCCCGAGAGCCAGAAAGGGCTGTACACCCCCCCCGACCTCAAGACGCTGCTCACGCTCGCCAAATCGCCCGACCTCCTGACCGGCCTGCGCGACGAGTTCGACCTGCCGGTCCCCGTCACACTTCTGGACAAGCAGTTCAAGGTGACGGCCCCGCCGGGCACCCAGACCGTGACCGTCGCGTTCACCTGGGGCGAGGGGGACAAGGCGGCGGCCATGACGAACCGCCTCATGGAGCGGTTCGCCGAGCAGACCCGGGACCACCGGCGGCGGAAGATGGACGGGTACCTGGACGACCACGCGGCCCGCCTCAAGGACTGCGGCGCCCGCCACGCGGCCGCCGTCGCCGGCCTCCAGCGGTTCTACCGGGACCACAACGTGGTCGACCTGGCCGGCGAGGCCGAGGCCGCCAGGAAGGAGATCGAAGCGCTCCAAACGATCCGGTCGAACGCCCTCCGGGAGGAGGTGGGGGTGATGGCCCAGCGGGACCGGGTGGCGGCCGAGGTGGCCGAGATCCGCCGCAAGGACACGGTCGAGGCCGCGGCGGCCAAGAAGTACGAAGCCTCCCTGGCGGCGGCGTCCGACAGCCGCCGCCGCCAGGACCGACTCCGCGTGTTGATCGAGGAGGAGCAGAAGCGTCAAGGGCTGCAGGCCGAATTGACCGCCCGGCGGAAGGCCCACGAGCGGATGACCGTCTTGCGGGAGCGCGGGGCGGCGTCCCAGGCCGACGTCGACGCGGCCGCCAAGGAGGTCGAGTTGCTGAACGCCCGGCTGATCGACTCGGACAAGGTCAAGGAGTGGAAGGCCGAGATGGCGAAGATCGACGAGGCCGTGTTTACCAAGGAGCCGGGCACCGTGCCGGGGACGTCGGCCATCCAGCAGACCCTGTTCCGCCAGTTCGAGTTCGACCTGCGGCTGATCGGCCTGCGGCGGGATTTGCACCAGGCCGAGGAGGGGCTGGCGGCCCAGCGGCGGCGGCAGGGCGAGGTGCAGGCCGCGGTCCGCGAGTCCGAGGGCCTGCAGAAGGAGATCGAGGCGACCGACGGGGAGCGGCAGAAGTTGGTCGAGCAGGCGGCCCTGTTCCGCCGCCTCCGGGACCAGCAGGCGAGCGAGTTCGCGGTCGTGACGCCGGCCCGCCCGGGGCCGCACCCGGCGGGGTCGAACAAGAGGCTGATCGTGCTGGCCGGGCTGCTCCTGGCGGGGCTGGCGGCCGCCGGCCGGGCCGGGCTGGCCGAGTACCGGGCGACGTACCACGGCGGCCGGCGGGCGGCCCGGATCGCCCAGGTGCCCGACCTCGGGGAGGTCGGGCCCGACGACACGGCCGGCCACCGGCTGGCCGTCTCCCGCCTGCGGGAGTGGCGGCCGGACTACGGGGCGGTGGTCCTGTTCGTGGGCGACGGGGCGGCCGACCCGCTCCCGTGGGCCGTCCGCTTCGGCCGCCGGCTGGCCGCCCGGGACGAGCGGGTGCTGATCGTCGACGCCCGGGTGGGCGAACTGGCCCCGCCGGGCGCCGCCCCGACCCCGGGGCTGGGGAACTACCTCCGGTACGAGGCGGACGACGTGACCGGGCTGCTGGCCCCGGACGACGTGGCCGGGTTGGACGTGCTGCCGGCGGGCGTGGCCCCGTCGCTCGACGTGCTGGCCACGCACCGGATGGCCGAGTTCGTCCAGCAGGCCCGGGGCCGGTATTCGGTCGTCGCCCTGATCGGCCCCGACCTGGCCCGGGCCGACGGGGTCGACGTCCTCGCGCGGTACGCCGACGGCATCCTGACGGTCCTATCCCCGGCGGCCCCGGCCGGGGCGACGGCCACCCTGCTCGTGCCGCACGCCGCCCGCCCCGGCGACCGCGTCCGCGGGCTGATCGTGGCGCGCGAGGGGGCCGGCCACACCACCCCCGCGACCACCCCCCTCCTCCCGGCCCTGCCGCCCCGACTCGTGGCCCACGACCCGCCGATGCTCGGAGGGTGACACAGTCGCAAGGCCCCGGGGCGGCCGCCCCTCACCGCCCGCCCTTCGCCCGCTCGACCAGGGCGGCCTTCACCGGCGGCGGGAGGAACTTCGACAGGTCGCCGCCGAGGGTGGCGATCTGCCGCAGGAGCGACGAGCTGACGTGCGAATACTGCTCGTTCGCCATCAGGAAGAGCGTCTCGATGTCCGAGTCGAGGTTCTGGTTCATCAGCGACATGGTGAACTCGTACTCCATGTCGCTGAGCGTCCGCAGGCCCCGCACCATGATCCGCGCCCCGGCGTCGCGGACGAACCGGACGGCCAGCCCGGTGAACGCCTTCACCTCCACGTTCCCGTACCCGCCGGTCACGCCCTCGATGAGCCGGACCCGCTCCTCGATGCTGAAGAACGTCGCCTTGTCCGGGTTGATGCCGACCCCGACGATGAGCCGGTCGAACAGCCGGTGGCAGCGGCGGATGAGGTCGAGGTGGCCGAGGTGGACCGGGTCGAAGGTGCCGGTGTAGACGGCCACCCGGGGGTCGAGCGAGTCGGGCATGGGTGGTCCTTTCAGCGGGCCGCGGCCACGAAGCGGTCGAGTTCGTCCGTCGTGTTGTAGGCGTGCGGGCTGACGCGGACGCGGCCGGCCCGGGCGTTCACGACCACGCCCGCGTCGCGGCACCGCTTCGTCACTTCGACGGGGCTCACGCCCGGCACGGTCAGCGACACGATCCCCGACTTCTCGCCGGCGTTGCGGGCGCTGAACACCTCGAACCCCGCGGACGCCGCCCGCTCGCACAGGTAATCCGTTAGCTCCACGACGCGGCGCTCGACGGCGGCAACGCCGGCGTCGAGCAGCAGCTCCAAACTCGCCCCGAAGGCCGACACGCCCGGCACGTTGTACGACCCGCCCTCCCAGCGCCCGGCGTGCGGCTTCAGGCGGAAGTCGATGGTGCTGAACTCGTACGGGTTGACCACGCTGTTCCACCCGACGCCGACCGGGTGCAGCCGCTCGACCCACTCGCGGCGGACGTAGGCGACGCCCGCCCCCTCCGGCCCGAGGAGCCACTTGTGCCCGTCGGCCGCGAGGGCGTCGATGGGCGTCCGCTGCACGTCGATGGGGAGAACGCCGAGGGCCTGAATCGCGTCCACGAAGAAGAAGATTCCACGCTCCCGGCACAGCCCGCCGATGGCGTCGAGGTCGTTGCGGAAGCCGCTGGCGAACTCGACGGCCGAGATCGTGAGCAGCCGCGTCCGGCCGTCAATCGCGGCCCGCAGGTCGTCCACGCTCACCCGCGGCCCGCGGCTCGGCACGGCCCGCACCTCCACCCCGCGGGCGGCGAGGTTCATCCACGGGTAGAGGTTCGACGGGTACTCGTCCGCGGACGTCACCACGTTGTCGCCGGCCGCCCACGGGAAGCCCTCCGCGACCACGCCGATCCCGTGCGTGGTGTTCGGCACGAAGAACAGGTCGTCCGCGCTCGGGGCGTTGACGAGCCGGGCCGAGAGCCGGCGGACGTGGGCGAGGCGGTCGGCCCACCGCTTGTACGCGGCGATGCCGTCGGCCGCGAGGCTGGCGGCGTACTCGCCCAGCGCCGCGACGGCCGCGTCCGGCAGCGGGGCGACGGCCGCGTGGTCGAGGAAGGCCCACGACCGCGTGACCGGGAAGTGGGAGCGGAACGCGGTCCAGTCCATGTCGTAACGAAACCCGTGCGTGAGCGGCGTGGGGCACCCCGACCGGCGCGATTGTGACCCGCGGCGGGCGATCGTACAATCGAAATCGACCGTTCCCGCCCCGTTCGCCCCGGAGTCCGCCCGTGCTTCTGGAACCCGACCGCACGCCCTACGACTGGACGTTCCGGCTCCTCGGGTTCCCCGTCCGCGTCCACCCGTTCTTCTGGCTCGGTTCGGCCCTCTTCGGCGGCGACCTCCTCCAGGGCGGGCTCGAATACCTGCTCCTGTGGGTGGCCGCCGTGTTCGTGTCGATCGTCGTCCACGAGTTCGGCCACGCCCTCGCGTTCCGCGCCTACGGCGTCGAGTCGCACGTCGTCCTGTACGCCTTCGGCGGGCTCGCCGTCCCGTACACGAGCCTCGCCGGCCGCGGCCGGCGGGCGGTGGTGTCCCTCGCCGGGCCGTTCGCCGGGGTCGCCCTTTACGGCCTCCTGCTCGCCTCGGACGAACTCGCCCCGTGGGTCGCCGGCACGCCGCGGCACGTCCAGTTCTTCTACCTCGTCCTGCTCCGGATCAACCTCTGGTGGGGCGTCTTCAACCTCCTGCCGGTCTACCCGCTCGACGGCGGGCAGTTCACGCGGGAGGTCTGCACGGCCGCGTCGCGGCGGAACGGCCTGCGCATCTCGCTCGAAATCTCGGTCGCGGTCGGGGCCCTCATCTGCCTCTACAGCCTGGCCCGCCAGTACCACGTCGCGGACGCCGTGCTGGACGGGCTGCCGCGGTGGCTCCCGGCGGGCAGCCTGTGGACGGCCATCCTCTTCGGGGTGCTGGCGTTCCAGAGCTTCCAACTCCTCCAGCAGCGCGACTGGGAGCAAGGGCACTGGGAACACGAGGGCCGCCAACCGTGGCGGCGGCGGTAAGCGGGACACTGGACTTCTGCGGCCCCGACGGGGCCACCGGGAATAGCCAGGGCCGTCAGGCCCTGGTTCGGAAGCGTAAGAAGCCCGCCGCCCCGACGGGGCAACCCGGTGGGCGCTTCCGGGTTGCCCCGTCGGGGCGGCGGACCTTTTTCGCCCGCGTGGGTCCAGGGGTTGAGCTGCGCTCCACCCCTGGCTACTCTCGGTCGCCCCGTTGGGGCGGCAAAAACCCGTGTCCCGCGTCCCGCCTCCCGTGTCCCGTGTCCCGCCTCCCGCGTG
>JANPKP010000060.1:0-12165 GCA_031426095.1 Gemmataceae bacterium | reverse complement strand
CCCGGCCCGGCGGGCAGGCCCGGCCCCGGCACCTGCGGCCCGTACTGGCTGTGGACGCACCCCGGGCCGGCGGCGGTGGCCAGGCCCAGGATCGCCGCCGAAACCCTCCGTCGGCCGCGTCGCGTCCCCCGCATGGGTCGTCCCCCTGAGCCGTGCCGTCGTCCCGCCGGGCCGCCATGCCGTTCACAGCCGGCGGCGCGACTTCCCCCGTCATCGCTGCTGTTATCGGCGCACGCGGTGGAACGCCTGCAACTTTCCCGACCGGTACGGGCGGTAAAATCGGCCCGACCGGGGGGCCGGGGTCAGGTGAAGAGGCGGGCGAGGTTGAAGTAGGCCAGGAGGGTGAGAACGTCGGCGGTGGTCAGGGCGATGGGGCCGGCCGCCAACTGCGGGTCGCGGCGGAGCAAACGCAGGACGTACGGCACCGCCAGCCCCGACACGGCCGCGCACGTCACCCCGATTGCGATTCCCCCCAGGGCGATGAAGAAGAGTTCGCCCACGCCCCGCCACGCCCAGGCGATGACGGCCACGAGCAGCCCCGTGCCGAGGCCCAGGAGCAGGCCCGTCGCCGCCTCGGCCCGCACCTTGCGGAGGAGGCCGCCCCACGACACGGGGCCGCCGCGGAGGCCGTCCAGCGTAAGCGTCACCGACTGGATGGCGACGCTCTCCGCGAGGGCCAGCACGACGGGGATGAACAGGGCCAGCACGGCGTGGTTCCAGTTCAGCACGTCCTCGTAAAGGCCCGCCAGGACGGCCGCCAGGGTGCCGCCGGCGACGTTGCACAGCAGCCACGGGAAGCGGCCCCGGAAGGCCGTCAGCGGCCGGGCCTGCTGGGCCCCCGTGAGCCGCACGCCGATGATGCCGAACAACTCGTCCTTCGTGCCCGGCGTGACGTGGACCTCGCCCCCCTCGGCCAGTTCCGCCGCGTACAGCTCGATGTCCACGACGCCGACCATCCGCCGCCCGGGGCCGACGACGGGGAAGGCGAGGAACTTGTGGAAGGTGAAGAACTCGCACGCCTCCAGCACCGTCGCGTCGGCCGGGATGGTGACGACCTGGCCCACCATCACGTCGCGGACGGTGGCGTCCGCCGGGCTCAGGAGCAGCCGCCGGGTGGGCACGACGCCGAGGAGCGTCATGGCGTCGTCCACGACGTAGAAGTAGATGATCCGCCCCGGCGGCGGGAACGCCCGCATGTGGTCGAGCGCCTCGGCGACCGTCCACTGCGGGTAGAGCGTCGGGAAGTCCTGGCGGACGTGGTTCGACACCGGCTCGTTGAGCTGGGCCTCAGTCAGGCCGAACGACGGCATGGGGCGGCCCCTCGCGTCCCGGGGTGGGCGGGAAAGGGGTTGGCTTACGGGTTCGGCCGGGCGGGCGTTACCGGATTCCCCCGCTTTTTCGCGTGCGATGTGCCCGATCCGGCGGCCGGGCTTCGAGTTGCTCCGGCCGCTCCCAAACGGGCGGTAACGCGGGAGCGGTCGAAGATTCGGTGCGCGCGTACTTGACTCGCGGGAATCGGACGCGGCGACTCGACGGGCGAAAGCCCGGGGTGGCCGTTCCGGGGGCTCCGGGGATCATTCCTTCGCCACCGTCACCGCCACGCCGTCACTCAGCCCGCCGAGGTTGCCGACCACCACCCGGTCCGTCGCCGCGAACGGCTCCCACGCCCCGGAGACGGCCCCCGCCTTCCGCCGGGCCGCCACCTGGACCGTGCCACCGTCCGCCCGCCCGACCTGGACGCGGTACTTCACCGCCTTGCCGGCTTCCACCAGGAAGCAGTAATGCGTCTCGTCGGCCGCCAGCACGCACGCCGCGGGGAGCACCGTGGCGTCGGCCGACTCGGCGTCGATCCGTACCACCGCGTAGGCCCCCGGCTTGAGCAGCCCGCCGGGGTTCGGCAGGTCGACCTCGGCCCGCAGGGTCCGCGAGTCGGGCTGGATCACGCCCGTCGTCCGCGTGACGGTGCCGGCGAACTCCTTGCCCCCGAGGGCCGGCACCCGCACCACCGCCACCGCCCCGGGGACCGCCTTCGCGGCGGCCGCCTCCGGCACGTCCACGAACACCCGCACCGTGTCCATGCGGGCCACCGTGAACAGCACCTCGGCCCGGTTCCCGCCGGCCGACTGGAGGAGGTGCCCGGCGTGGACGTTTCGGGCCGTCACGGTGCCGGCGAACGGGGCCCGCACCTCCGTGTACGCCGCGAGCGCCGCGTACCGGCGGGCCTCGGCGTCGGCCACCTTCTGCTTGGCCCCGGCGGTCGTCACGTCCGCCACGCCCCGCTCACGCATCGCCCGCCGCTGGAGGAGGGTGGCCTTCGCCGTCGCCACCTTGCTCTCCGCCTCCTGGCGGGACGCCTCGGCGGAACGGAACTGCTTGAGCGTCTCGTCCCGGTTCTGGGGGTCGATGACCTTGCGGGTCACGAGGTCCTCGGTGCGGGCGAGTTCGGACTTCCAGCGGTCGTAATCGGCCTGGGCCCGCGGCACCCCGGCCTCGGCCTCCTTCACCAGCGACTCGGCGACCGCGATCAGGGCGTCGCTCACGTCCAGGTCCCGCTTCGCCTGCTCGACCTCGGCGGCGGCTTGTTCCGCCACCGCCCGCTTGGCGGCCGCCTCCTCGACCATCTCGGGGATGTCGATCTCGGCCAGCAGTTGGCCCGGCACCACCACCCTCCCACCGGCGTCGAACTTCGGCCCCGCGACGGCGTCGCCGATGTCCACCAGCACCCGGCGGACGAACCCCGGGAGCTTGGCGGCGACGGCCGTGACCTCGAACGGCTGGACGGTGCCGGGCTGCTCGACCGACCACTTCAGCGTTTGCGTCTTGGGGGCGACGACCTTCACGGCCGGGCCGGCGTCGGCGGCCGGCGGCGGCCCGGCGGCCGGGGCGGGGGTGGCCTTCTGGCAGCCGGCGGCGAGGAGGGCGGCGAGCGCGAGGGGGCGGAACCGGCGGCCGGCGGGCATGGCGGGAAACCTCGGGTGGCGGGGCCGGGGGCATTCTAGCAGAATCCCGGCCGGCCCCCCGCCCGCCCCGCCGCTACTTGAACACCGCCCGGGTGAAGACGTCCCCCTTGAACTGCCCGGCGTCGAGGGTCATGGTCTCCTTCCCCTTGAACGTCAGCGGCACCACGACGGTTTCGAAGCCGCTCTTGAGCGTCAGCTTGGCCCCGTCCTGGGTGAACCGCCCCTGCACCTTCTTGGGCTGCTTGCCGCCCGCCCCGGTGGTGATCGTGAACGCCCCCAGCGGCGTGAACGACAGGACCGCCCCCTTGCCGTTGGTCCAGTCCCCGACCACCGTCCCCACGACCGGCGGCGGAGGCGGCGGCGGCGGCGGCGGCGGCGGAGCGGACCCGCGGTAACTGGTGACCACGACCCGCACCACCGTGCCGGGGTCCACCAGCGTCCCCGCCTTCACCGACTGGCTCCCCACGAACGACTTGCCGGCCAGGGCCGGGTCGGTCGTCGGGGTGTCCTCGACCCCGCCCACCTGCATCTCGACCCCCGCCTTCTTGGCGATGGCGGCCGCCGCCAACTGCTCCTGCCGCAGCAGTTGCGGCACCGCCACTTTGGCGATCGGCGGCGGGGCCTTCGGCGGGAACAGGAGGATCGCCTGGTCGCCCGCCTTGACCACCGTCCCGGCGGCCGGCTTCTGCTCCTTCACCGCCCCCACCGCGTCGTTCACAGTCAGTACCCGCATCCCGAGCGCCTCCACCTGCCGCTTCGCCGCGTCGTAGGTGCTCCCGACCACGTTCGGCATCTTCGTCACCACGGGCAGGGTGAAGGACGCCGACTCCAGCGTCACCGCCGAGCCGAGCGCCACCAGGCCGACGGCCGACTGGCCCGTCACCAGCGTCTTCCCGGCGAGCGCCGCCTTGTCGGTCTCGACCCCCTTCGGCGGCCCCGCCTTCCCGGTCAGGCCGAGCTTCGTCAGCCGGGCCAGGGCGTCCTTCAACTCGGTGTCCTTCAACGCGGGGACGGTGGCCCCGGGGGTGAGCACGACCGCCCCGCCGCCCGGCTCGACCCAACTGCCGGCCGCCGGGCTCTGGCGGAACACGTGGTCGCCCCCGGCCGGCGGGTCGAACCGCGGCTTGTACCCGGCCTTCGTGAGCGCCGCCCGGGCCGCCTCCGACGGCTGGCCGACCACGTCCGGCATCTTCACACGGAGCGTCAGGGCCACGGCCGACCCGGGGGCCGCGAACCCGCCCTTCGGGGTCTGGTGGGCGACCGGGGCGGCGGCGTCGGCCCCGGCGGGCGAGCCGGCCGCGAACCCGGCCTCCTTGAGCTTCTCGGCCGCCGCCTTCAGGGGCTTGCCGGTCACGTCGGGCACGGCCACCCCGAACGTCAGGGCCACGTCCGTGCCGACCGCCCGCCACCCGGCGGCCGGGGCCTGGCGGACGACCGGGGCGGCCGCCGGGGGGGCGGCCCCGACCTTCGGGTCGAACCCGAGGCGGGTCAGCCGCGGGCGGGCGGCGGCGAGGGTCGCCCCCGTCACGTCCGGCAGGTGGGCCTCGTCCGGCGGTAGCGGCACCGTCGTCCCGGGCCCGTCGAGGTCGGCCTTGCCGGCGGCGGCGGCCGGCCCGCGGAGGGCCAGGGTCGCCACCCCCACCTGCGTCGCCTTGTACCCGCCCTTCGCCCCGAGGTCGGCGGCCCGCTTCTCGCTGGCGACCCAGCGGACGGACTCGTTCTTGGCGTCGGCCGCCTCCACCGTGGCCCGCGTCCCCCGCAGGGCCCACCCGTCGGCCCGGAGCAGGGCGGCCGCCTTGCCCGGCTCCACCGTCGCCTCGGCCGGCACCCACGCCGGCGGCCCGTCCGCCGGGTCGGTCAGCGCCCGGACCTTCACGTTCAGGGTGAACTCGGTGTCGTTCTTGACGCGGACGAACCGCTCCGTCCAGTTCCGCTCGCCGGCCGACGCGGTGAAGGTGTGGGTGTGTTCCCGCATCTGGTCGGCCCAGTACCGCCGGCGGCCGCCCTCGTCGGGCTCCACCAGCCACTGGTCAACCGTCATGTGCTTCACCCACGTCCGCCCGCTCTCGGACTCGGCCCACACCCGCACCCGGCTGGCCGTCACCGGCTGCGGCAGGGTCGGCACCTTGATGCCGAACGGCCCCTTGCCCTTGCCGGCCGGCTTGACGAGCGGGAGCCGCTGGCCCGGTTCGAGGTCGAACGCCATGGCCTGCTTCGAGGTCGCCGGGTCGGCCGGCACCCAGTGCCACGCCCCGTCCGCCCGCGTGTGGGCCTGGACCTTCACCCGGATCCGCTCCTTCGTGTCGTTCTTGATCACCAGCCGCTGCTCGGTGTACCGCCCCTCGACCTCGACCCCGGGCACCAGCCGCTCGATCAGGTCGGCGATCCGGTCCTTGAGGAGCTGGCGGGCCGGCAGGTCGGACCCGTGCTCGAAGTCGGGGACGTTGATCGCGGCCTTCGGCTTGCCCCCCTCCTGGAGCAGATTCGTGAAGCGGACGACGGCCGTCTTGACGGCCGACCCGGCGGTCCGCTCGCCGCCCTCGCGGACACTGAACCCGTCGGCGTGAAACAGGAACGCGACGAGGGCGTGCTTGTCCTTCCCCTCGGCGTCCTCCGCGGCGTCGCTGACGGCGTTCTCGCAGGCCACGTACAGGCCGGTGAGGGCCCCGGCGCGTGCGGCCCCCGGCTTGACCTTGGGCGGCTGACGGTCGATCACGGCCTCCGGCCCGTTGATGGCCGCCACCAGCGCCCCGAGGCGGGCGTCGGCCTTCCCCTGGCGGGCCTGGACGGCCTTGAGTTCGGCCTCCAGCCGCCGCTTCTCGGCCTCGGCCCGCTCCTTCCGCTTCTGCCCCTCGGTCTTGCCGCCGGTCAGCGTCGCCCCCAGGTCGCCGAACCCGCCTGCGATGTCGTTGGCGACGCTGTTGATGCCCCCCTTGAGGGTCTCGGCCGGGTCCTTGCCCAGCCCGCTCACGAACTTGCCGGCCTTCTGGCGGGACTTCACCCCCCAGGCGATGACCGACTTGCCGTCCTTGGCCAGCTCCCCGAGGCTGGCGTCGAGGATCGGGTTGCCGGTCGCGAGCTTGTCGAGCCCGACGCTCTTGAACGCGGCAGAGGTCTTCTCCCGGAACGCCTTCTCGGACTTGGCCAGGACCGCCCCGCCCTCCTTCTCCAGGTCGGCCAGCGCGTCCGCGATGTTCTCGAACACGTCGCCGAGCTGGGCGAGGAACGCCTTCTCCAACTGCGGCCCCAGGTCGGAGAGGTCGTTCAGCTTCACCACCACCGTCACCCCGAACCCCTTGGCCGTGGCGATCACCTTCGGGTCCCGGTCGGTGGCCGCGTCGATGGCGACCGACGCCCGGACCTTGCGGACCTTCAGGTCCAACTCGGCCGACAGGCTGGCCTTCACCGTGAGCTTCTTGAACCCCGGCGAGGCGGTCACGTCGAGCGTCCCGGTGATGTCCCCGATGCCCGCGATCGTGTAAGACTCGGTGGCCGACAGGGTGGTGTGCCCGTCGAACTTCATCACGAACGCCATTTGCTGCTTGTGGAGCTGGAAGATCTGCGTCAGCCCCTTGGCGACGAACGCCTCCTTCGTGACCTCGAACTCCTGGACCGACTCGAACACGGCCTTCGGGATCGGGCTCCCGTCGCCCGGGATGGACAGCTTGCCGCTCACCTTGTCCTTCCCCAGGTGCCCCTCCACGGTGCCGACCAGGACCTCGCCGGCGAACAGCATCCGGCCGGTGAAATCGACCCCCTTGTCGGTCACGGGGAACCCGAACGACATGCCCAGGTCGAGCGTCACCGTTTGCTTCCCGCCGGTCACCGGGGCCAGGAACGCCTTGATGGTGACCGCCTTCGCCTTGCCCGCCGGGTCGATCGCCACCGACCCCCCGTCGAACATCATCCCGCTCGTCCCGAGGACGATCTGGGTCCCGATCTTCCCCTCGATCGGTCCGGCCAGCTTGACCGTGCCGTCGAGCTTGACCGCCACGTCGACGGTCGCGCTGATGGCGTCCACCGCCTTGAGCCCGAGGGCGTCGCCGAACCCGATGGAGACGCCGAACGAGATGCTCCCGCGGTCGGCCGCGGCCGCGGCGTCGAACCCGGTGAACTTCGGGTTCTTGAGGGCGATCGGCAGCCCCATGTCCGGCAGCTCGGCCCCGATCGCCTTGAGGGCCTTGCCCGCCAGGGCGTCCACCGGCTTGGTGTCCACCTTGATCCTGTCCTTGTCGAACACCGGCGTCGGCACCTTGCCCGGCTCGTACTTGAAGTACAGCCCGGTGGCCGTCACGCTCGTGTCGAGCGCCGGGTAGTCGAGGCGGACGGCGACGTTGGCGTCCGGGCTGAAGAGCGACTTGCGGAAGTCCTGCTGGGTGATCGTGAGCTTCGTCCCGGCGAGCTCGACCGACTTGTTCAGGAACTTCGCCTTGACCTCGTTCTCCAGGAAGCCCTTGGCGAAGGCGGCCGGGTCCTTGGCGGCCAAGAGGGCGTCGACGGCGGCCGGCAACTCGGCCATCACGGCCCCCGCCGCCTCCGCCCGGAGGGCGGCGACGGCCAGCGCCTTGAGGTCGTCCGGGTCGGCGTCGGCTAGTTCGGCCGCGTCGGCCTTGAGCGCCTTGGCCCGCCGCTCGAAGTCTTCGAGCGTCTTCGCCAGCCCCTCCCCGAGGCCGAGGAATTTGCGGAACTCGGGCGACTTCTTGGCCAGCGCCCCGGCGATCTTGAGGACGGCCTCGGCCCGGTCCGTCCCCGGCTTGTCGAGATCGACCGCGGCCTCTTGGGCGGCGTCCAGGTCTTTCTTGAGAGCGGCGAGTTCGAGGGCCCACCCCTCGGCCTCCCTGGCGACGGCGACGCACTCCTCGGCCACGGCAGGATCGAGCTTGGCGAGGACCGCCTGTTGGGCGTCGGTGAGGCTCGGCGGGGCGGGGTCGGCGGCCCGCCCGGGGGCGGCGACGGACGCTGCGGCCGCGAGCAGGAGCAGGGATCGCATCGGAGGCTCCGACGGGTAGGGCAAGAAAGCGCAAGGGTCAGGGGCCGCCGACCGCCCACACGGGCGGCACGCGGGATCTCTGGCCGTCGTCGTCGATAACGGTCGAGAAGGGGTTGTTATCTTTGTGACGAACCGACTTGGCCCAGTACGCCCTCGAATCGACCCGAGCCACGTGGGACTCGGTGTCCGCGGCGTCCGCGTAGTCCCCGGGGCCGTCCCCGGCGTAATGGCCGTCTTGGTAGTACAACCAGACGGCCCCGTCCTTTCCGGGCATCATCCCCACGATCACTTGGTAGTGACCGTCCCTCGCTTTGAGGTCGGCGGGGTGGTTGGCGATCTTGACGGCCCCGACGTACGGCTCCCCAGCAAGCCGGCTGGCGATGGTGACCGGCGGCCGGTCCATGCGGGCATAAACGGCGCTGACGATCACGGGCCGATCGTCCCGCAACGAGGTGCGGACGGCCCTCACGAACTCGTCGTGCGTGTTCGGGTCGTGGTAGGTGACGTTGAGGTGGTCCCGGGCCGCAATTAAGTTCTTCGGCAGTGCGGCCCAGAACTCCCAGTGTTCGTTGTGGGTGAGGCGGACCTGCCGCTGTGGCTCGGTCATTGCTTTGGCGAAAGGGGTGCTGAGGAATTCGGCCTGGAGGCGGGCCTTGTCCGCCGGGGCCATTCCGACGAGGTATTTCTTCACCAGGTCCGACTCCCGCCGGAGTACGCTCTCCCGCGTGACCGGTTGCGACCCGCGGCCGCGGTAGGCCGCGCAATCGCTCAGCGTCTGCCACAAACAAGTTCCGCCCCATGGGAGCGTCGCCCGCTGCTCGTCCGTCGGGTACAACTGGCGGTGGCAGGGCATCCGGCGGACGTCCTTGAGGAACACCCCCCCCCCCGCCCCGTCGCTCGGGCGGAGGACGCGGTACGTCGGCCCCTTCTTCCATATGCCGCTCGGGAACTGGAACGGCGGGTCGCCGAGGGCCGGCTTCCGGAGCCACGCCCACCGCCCGGCCTCGGGGTTGAACGACGCCTCGACGAGCTGCTGCGGCTTGGAGAAGCGGACGGCCGCCGTCGCCGCCTCGGGCCCGCCCCCGGGCTTCGCCTTGTCGAGGCCGCCGAGGCCGCCGTGCTTGTCGTTCGACCACTCGACGAGTTGACCGTGCAGCCGCGGCGGGAAGGTGTTCACCTCCAGCCGGGACTCGTACGGGTAGGCGAAGAACGACAGCTCCTTCCCGGGCACGTCGGAGAACGACTTCTCCCCGGCGTAGACGAGCACCACCGGCTTGGCCCCGGCCGCTTCCACGAGCACCACGTCGCCGACCGCGGCCTTGCCGTTGAGGTTCAGCGTCCGCCCGGACGCCTTCTGCGCCGCCCCCTCGGCCCGGAAGTGGTCGGCCCACGCCGGCTCGCCCTTGTACAGGGCGGCCGAGTGCGGGAACCACTCCTCCCCGGCCCGGGCCTTGGGCAGGGTGAGGGCGAGCCCGTCCTTGGTTTCGAGGGTCTTGAGGACGGCCGGCCAGACGCCGGCGGCCGCGGCGTCGGCCGCCGGGGTGGGGCCGACGCCGGTCACTAGGAGGGCGGCGGCCAGCAGAAGCGGGCGGGACGAGGGCACGGCGACTCCTTACTTCCGCAGGACGATCGGGTACTCGCGGCCGGCCGCCCCGGGCGGCGGGGGGCCGGCCCCGGACCAGGCGTCGGCCTCCAACTCGGCGACCGACTTGCTCCCCTCGAACTGGATTTCGAACCGCGGCAACTCGGACCCCGTTTGGGCGGCCGAGTACTCGCCCCGCTTCTTGGGGAGGATGGCCGCCGCCTTCCACGGGTCGGCGGCCGCCCACCGGTAGCTGAACTTCACGTCCTCCCCCGACTCGTTCACGATGCAGACCACCGCGTGGGCGGTGACCGGCGGGGTGGCCGGATCGGGCTTCTTGGCCGGGCCTGCCGACGGCTCGCCGAGGGAGAAGGCGTTCGGCCGCTGGTTCGGCTGGTCGATGGCCTCCCCGCGGGCCCGCATGGTCGCCCCCCACGCCTTGTACGTCCCCTGCGTCTCCCGCTCCAAGACCGGGAAGAACTCCTTCCACGTCACCCTCTGGTCGCGGTCGGCGTCGAGGCCGGCCGGCGGGCGGAGGAGGCACTTGGCCAGCGTGCGGGTCAGGATCCCGCCGTCCTTGAAGTCGCTCCACGACGCCTCCCCGTCGGACGCGGCCGTCACGTCCACCACCCCCGTGTGCCGGAAGAAGAGGAAGTCGAGCGTGGGGTGCAGGCCACCGGCCCCCTTCGGGGTCACCGGTCGGGTGGAACCGAAGTACGGCTTGCCGGCCAGTTTCGACTTGGTCGAGCAGCAGTCGGTGAGGAGGACGACGAGCCCGGCCCCGGTCCGCTTCATCGCCTCCCGCACGTCCGACCGGTAGACCGGCGGCGTCTTGAGCAGTTGCGGGACGAGGGCGTGCCCCTTGTCCGGGTCCTTGGCCCCGTGCCCGGCGTAGAAGAAGAAGACCGTGTCCTCGGGCCGCGGCTTGAGGGCCTTGTAGTAGGCGACGAGGTTCGGCCCGGTCAGCTTGGTCCCGGTCAGGGTGTCGACCACGAGCCGGTCGGGCGGGACGTTGGCACGGAGCAGGCGGTCCATCCGCTGCTGGTCGAGGACCACGCTCCCCTTGAGGTCGCTGGCCGTGTCGATGGCGAGGAGGGCGTAGAGCTTGGGCGGGGCGGGGTCGGCGGCCCCCCCCAAGGTGGGAAGGGTGAGGACCGCGACCAGGGCGGCGAGGCGCATGACCGACCCCTCGGGGGAAGTCTGGAACGGTCCGGGCCGGACCCGCGTGTGCGGGGCCGGCCCGGCGGCGTGCGTCACTTCGAGATTTGCATCGCGGCCGTGGCGTTATGCGGGTCGTAGTAGCGGATGCTCAGGCGGCCGATCTTTTTGGCGTTGGGCAGGGCCGACGTCTCCACCGGGGGGCCGGTCACGGACGCTTCGTCGCCGACGATCAGGCCGCGGGTGGCGGACGCGCTGGCGAACTTCTTGAGGAGCGGGTTCTTGCCCAGAATGTCCTTGCGGAGGTCCTCGCTCGACTTGGCCTTGGCCGCCGGCTTGACGGACCGGGGTACGCCCCGGGAAATGCTCATGACCTCCCCCTCGGGCTCCCCGCCCGCCTCCGACTCCAGCACGTCGAGGTCGATGATGCCGCACTTCTCCCCGAACTCGGCCTCCCGGGCGGCCGAATCGGCCTTGCTCAAGACCTTGAAGGGGATCACGTTCTGCCCGGCCACGTCGGTGATGAACCCCGTGAACGGGGTCGCCGGCTTGTTCGGGTCGAACAGCCAGATGCCGGTGTCGGACGAGATGGGCCCTTCCGCCTGGGACCACACGCTCCGCCCGTTGATGCGGATCGATAGCCCGAGGCGGTGGTCCCTGGTGCCGTTGTTGGACACCAGGAACGACACCTTCTGCCCCTCCTGGGGCTCGTCCACCCGCAGTTCCCCGGGGCTCAAACTGTCCGGCCGGACGACCTGGACCACGTCGTCGTAGAGGATCTGAAACTTGATCCCACTGACGTTATCGGCGGTCAGGTCGGTGCCGGGGGCGAGGTCGCGGCGACGGGCGTCGGCCACGGCCTGCGTGTTCCGGGCGGCGACCGACCGGGCCACCCCGCCCCGGGGGGCGGCAAACGACTGGCCCAGCTCACGTAGGGCGTCGCGGTCCGTCTTGACCTCGAACTCACATACCTTCTCCAACTTCTCCGGCGACCCCTTGAGGATCGCCTCGACGGTGACGACGAGCTTCGACAGGTCCTCGCTCACCTTGATCTTGCCGGTGAGGAAGGCGTCCGGCCCGACGCGGGTCTGGCCCCACGCCAGCGGGTACTCCTTGACGGCGAACAGCTTGGCCCGATGGTCCGGCTTGGTGTGCCAGGCCACCTTGTACGCGGCCGTGACCGCCGTCGCGTTGCGGACAACCCCGACGGGCGTCGTCGGGTGGTTGGTCACGATCAGGGCGTTCTCCAGCCGGAAGGGCAGGCTGGTGCAGATCGTGCCGAGCGAGAAGCTCTCCTTGCCGGCCCCCTTCTGGACGCGGAAGGTGAGGGTGCCCACGTTCTTGACGTTGTGGTCGGCGAGGTACTTCTGGATCGTCCAGACCTCGCGGACGAGGCCGACGTCGATGGCGTCGGCCCGGGCCGACGCGGGCAGTCCGAGGAGGGCGGACAGGGCGAGGGCGGCGACGGCGGCCGC
>JANPKP010000059.1:0-5718 GCA_031426095.1 Gemmataceae bacterium | reverse complement strand
TCATCCCGACCGACCTCTACCTGGAAACGCACAAGCCGTGGACGCTGGTGAAGACCGACCCGGCGGCGGCGAAAGAGGTGGTGTTCAACGCCACCCAATCGCTCCGGGTGGCGGCGATCCTGCTCAAGCCGTTCGTCCCGCGGAGCGCCGAGGCGATTTACACGAGCTTCAACTTCTCGAAGCCGTGGGCCGACGTGACATACGCCGACGCGGCCGCGCTGACGGCCCAGCCGGACGACCTGCGGGTGACGGCCGAGTTGATCGACGGCAAGGTGAAGCCGCTGTTCCCGCGGATCGGGTGAGTGGCGAGTCCGGACTCCGTTCTCGTCACGCCTCCACCTTAGACCCCAACAACTTCAGGAACGCCCGCAGCCAGGCCGGGTGGGCCGGCCACGCGGGGGCGGTCACGAGGTTGCCGTCCGTGTGAACGGCGTCCATCGCCAGTTCGCGGAACGTGCCGCCGCCGGCCGCCACTTCGGGGGCGACCGCCGGGTAGGCGTTGCACGTCCGGCCATTCAGCACGCCGGCCGCGGCCAGGATTTGCGGGCCGTGGCAGATCGCCGCCACCGGCTTGTTCGCCTCGAAGAAGTGCCGCACGGCCGCGAGCACCTTCGGGTTGAGCCGCAGGTACTCCGGGGCCCGCCCGCCGGGGACCACGAGGGCGTCGTAGGCGGTCGGGTCGAGTTCGTCGAACGTGGCCGTGAGGGCGAAGGCGTGGCCCGGCTTCTCGGTGTAGGTCTGGTCGCCCTCGAAGTCGTGGACGGCGGTCTTCACCTTGTCGCCGGCCGCCTTGCCGGGGCAGGCGGCGTGGACCGTGTGCCCAACCATCGTGAGCGTTTGGAACGGGACCATGACCTCGTAGTCTTCCACGAAGTCGCCCACGAGCATGAGGATCGTCTTGGCGGCCATCGGCGGGAGCCCTCGGGGGGGTGGGTGCGGTCTTCCAATGGTGTAGCGGCGGGCGCGGCTCTTGACCGGCCCCGGCGGGCGGCGGATACTCGGGGCTCACCCCCGGAGGACGCGCCGTGACCGCCACCGCCCTGCTCCTGGCCGCGACCCTGGCGGCCGCCGCACCCGGCCCGCCGGCGGCGTACCCGGCGTGGGACGGGGCCGAGTCGGTCGAGGCTTACGCCAGGCGGGTCGGGCTGCCGGCGGCCGAGCGTGTCGCCCTCGGCGGCGGGGTGACGCTCGAAATGGTCCTCGTCCCGGCCGGCCGCTTCTTCATGGGGGCGGGGCCGGGCGAGGAGGCGGTGGCCGGGGCGGACACGGCGAAGGAACGGCCCCGGCACGAAGTCGCGTTCGCCCGCCCGTTCTACGTGGGCAAGTACGAGGTGACGCAGGCCCAGTGGCTGGCGGCCGTCGGCGACGCGGTTTCCCTCCCCGGTGGACGACCGCCGGCGGCCGAGAAGCCGGCCGCGTTCGCCGACCACCCGATCGCCGGGGTGAGCATGGCCGAGAGTCTGGAGTTCTGCGCGAAGGCGTCCGCGGCGGCCAAGCGGGAGGTGCGGCTGCCGACCGAGGCCGAGTGGGAGTACGCCTGCCGGGCCGGCACGAGCACGCCGTTCTACTTCGGGGCCGACTGGCGGAAGCAGGTGCGGCCCGGTGCGTTCCAACTCCTGCTAGACGACTACGCCTGGCGGCCGGACGACGGCAAGCCGGGGAAGGTCGGCCGGCTCAAGCCGAACGCCTGGGGGCTGTACGACCTGTACGGGAACGTGGCCGAGCGGACCCTCGACCCGCACCACCCGGATTACGAGGGGGCACCGGCCGACGGGTCGGCGTGGGAGAAGGGCGGGGGCGGGGCGATGACGTGGGTGCGGGGCGGGTCGGCCGACAACGGCGGGCCGCTCCACTTCCGGTCGGCGGCCCGGACGGCGTGCCTGTCGGTCAACTTCCGCGCCCCCTGGCTGGGGATGAGGGTGGTGGCCCCGGTCGGCCCGCCGAAGTGACGGGCCGCCGGGCTAAAAGAGCCGCCCCTGGCGGCCCGTTCGCGTCAGCTCGGTCATGAGCTTGCGCTGGGCGGAACTGACGGGGTAGCCGCCGAGGTCGGCCGGCTCGACCCACCGGCCCTCGGCGTAGAACGGCGACGCGAACGCCCCGGCCGCCAACGCCGCTTCGAGGACGACGAGGGTGATGGCCCAGCGGGTGACGCCGTGCTCGACGGTGAGCAGTTCCGGCCCGGGGGTCACGTCGAGGCCGGCGAAGTCCTTCGCCACCCGCACCGCCGCCGTGGATGCGTCCTCGCCGGGCAGGCGCTCGGCGTGCGGCACTTCCCACATATTGGCCCACCGGGCGGTCGCCGGCCGGCGGACGAGTAACACTTTCTCCGCCCCGTCGCGTACGACCACGCCCACTTCCTGAACTTCGGTGATGACGGGGGCGGCCTTCTTCGGCGGGATCACGTCCTGCAACCCGTCGCGTTTCGCCACGCAGGCGGAGGCCAGCGGGCAGGCGCCGCACTTCGGTGCGGCGGGGGTGCAGACGAGCGCCCCGAGTTCCATGAGCGACTGGTTGAAGTCGCCCACGCGGTCGTCGGGTAACACCGCCTCGGCCGCCCGCCAGACCCACGCCTTGCCCTCGCCCGCACGGGGGTCGGCGGGGTGGCCGAAGAGGCGGGCGAGGACGCGGAGGCTGTTCGCCTCCACGATCGGCAGCTTCCGCCCGAACGCCTGCGACAGCACCGCCCCGAGGATGTACCGGCCGACACCGGGCAACCCGGCCCACACGGCCGGGTCGTCGGGGAGGGTGCCGCCGTGGGCCGCGACGAGTGCCTTCGCGGCGGCGTGCAGGTGGCGGGCCCGGCGGTAGTAGCCCAACCCCTCCCAGGCCCGCAATACGTCCTGTTCGTCGGCGGCGGCCAGGGCTTCGACGGTGGGGAACAGGGCGAGGAAGCGGGCGAAGTACGGGACGACGGCGGCGACGGTCGTCTGCTGGAGCATGACCTCGCTGACCCAGACGCGGTAGGGGTCGCGGTCGGCCCGCCAGGGGAGGGGGCGGTGGTGGCGGTCGAACCAGGCGAGGAGCTTCCGCCGGAGTGCCGGGAGCGTGCGGGGCGTCCACCCGGCGGGGAGGGGGAACGTGGCGGGGTTGGACTTCGGCATGGGGTGATGGGTGAGAACGGCAAAGCCCGGGGACGGCCGTCCCCGGGCTTTAGGGTGGGTCGCCGCGTCGCGTTACCGCGGCCGCCGGAGCATCTTCTTGAGCAGCTCGCTGGCCGCGTTCGACGAGTCGGCCTGGGTCTGTACGGCCGGCTTCTTAGCCGCCGGCTTGGTGCCCGAGGCGCCGAACGACCCGGCCTCCGGCTCCTCGCCGGCGGCGGCCCCGAAGTCGGGGGCCGGCATCTCCATCACGGTGCTGCCGCCGGGCACGTCCGGGTTGCTGTCGTCGCCCATGCCCAGGAGCATGGCGGCCAACGTGTCCTCGTCGTGCCCGCCGGCGGGGGCCTTGCTCTTGGACCCGCCTTCCTTCGGGGCCGGGGCCGCCCCCGGCGTCTCGACCGTGGCGCTGGCCGCCGGGAGCGTCTCCCCGCCCACCGCCTTGACGGCGGCCAGGGCGTCGGTGGCGGCCCGCTTGAGCTTGTCCGACTTCGGGGCGGGGGCGTCGGCGACCCCGGCGTCCACCCGCAGGGTGAAGTCGAGCGGCCCGACCTTGATCGAGTCGCCGTGGGCGACGGCCGCCTCCTGGTCCTTCACGACGTGCCCGTTCACCACCGTCCCGTTCGTGCTGCCGAAGTCCCGGACGGACACCCGGCCGTCCTTGATGAGGAAGGCGCAGTGCTGCTTACTGACGGCCTGGCTGGCCGGCCGGAGTTGGCAGTGGGCGTCCCGGCCGATCAGGAACCGGGCGGCCGAGATCGGGATCACCTTGCCCTCGTGCACGCCGGAGGCCACGACCAAACTCACCTTCATGGGATGTGTCCGCCTGGGTCGGAGAGGGGGGCGGTCGAAAGACGGGATCGCCCGTCCGGGGCCGCCTATAGAATCCTACGCAGCCGCGCCTCGACCGGGTCACCGGAAACGGGCCGTTCGGACCGCCCCGGCGGTGCCATCCGTGTCACACAATCCCGATTGTAGCCGGGCCACCGACAGTCATGCAACAACCACCTCGTGCCCGATCGCCGATCCTCATCAATTCCTCTCCCGCCGGCCGTCGGGGGGCACGGTGGGGTGTGACCGCCGCCCTACTTTTGACAGTCACGGTCGGATGCGACGGGCCGCCGCTGCCGGGGAAGCCGCCGGCCACGCCGAACGCGGGGGTCGTCCTCACGCTCGCCTGCCCGGACCCGGCCCTCGCCCCACTCCTGGGCCGGGCCGCCGCGTCGTGGGCGGCCCCGACCGGGGCGACCGTTCGCGTCGCGGCCGGCCCGATGGCACCGGGCGACGACGCCGACGTGGGCGTCCTCCGGCCGGCCGAGCTGGGGGCTTGGGCCGACCGGGGCGAACTCCTGCCGGTGCCGGCGGCGGTCCGGGCGGCCGGCCACCCGTACCAGTGGGGCGGGGTGGGGGCGGCCTACCGGGAGCGGCTGGCGGCCTGGGGCGGGCAGGCCGTCGGGCTGCCGCTCGGCGGCGACGGGCACGTGGTGGTTTATCGGTCGGACCGGCTCGCCGACCCGCGGGTGGCTGAGACGTTTCGCCGGAAGTTCGGCCGCCCGCCGGCCCCCCCGGCCACCTGGGAGGACTTTGCCGAGCTGGCCGAGGCCCTGGCCGCCGCCGACGGCAAGCCGAGCCTCCCGCCGCTGCCGGCCGACCCCGCCCGGCTGGCCGACGACTTCTTCCGCGTCGCCGCCGGCCTCGACCGCGGCGGCCCGCGCCGCCCCGAGGGGAGCGAGCTCGGCTTCACCCACCGGCTCGACGGCGCTCCCCGGCTGGAGGCGAAGGGCTTCGTGGCCGCCGCCGGGTGGCTGGCCCGCGTCGACCGCTGCCGGGCGAACGGACCCCCGGACGCGGCCGCCGCCCTGGCCGACGGGCGGGCGTCGCTGGCCGTGCTGTCGCTCGCCGAACTGGCCCGCCTGCCGCGCGAGAACGGGGCGGTCGCGGCCCGCTTCGGGCTGGCCCCGCTGCCGGGCGTGCGGGCCGCCCTCGACCCGGTCACGGGTCTGCCCGCGGGTCCGCCCGGGCCGCCGACCTACGTCCCGTACCTGTCCGGCGGCTGGGTCGGCGTCGTCCGCACCCGCTGCCCCCACCCGGACCAGGCGTTCGACCTCCTGGCCCACCTCGGCGGCCCGGCCGGCGGGCTCGACCTGATCGGGGCGACCACCCCCGGCGTCGGCCCGTTCCGCCCCGCCCAGATCGACACAACGGTGGCGTGGCTCGGCTACGGCTTCGACCCGAAGCGGACGGGCGACCTCCGGGCGGCGTTGCGGCACGACCTGGACGCGAACGCCGACCGCACGGCGGTGGTGCCGCGCGGCCCCGACCAGGCCGCCCTCACGGCGGCGCTGGCGGCAGAGTTGAAGGCGGTGGCCGAAGGAAAGGTCGGGGCCGAGGAGGCGATGGGGCGGGCGGCCGGGGCGTGGCGGGCGCTCGACAAGGGGCACCCGGCCGACGTGCTCGTGCGGTGGCGGCGGAAGGCGGCGGGGCTGAACTGACGCCGGCGGCCGGCGGGTCTTGTCGGTCGAACCGGCGACTGTGGAATGGATGGTGGTTCCGGACCGGTCGATGAGGCGCACGCGGAGCGCCTCCGGGGTATGGTGGGACACCCGGGAATGAACCCCGAAAA
>JANPKP010000058.1:0-19562 GCA_031426095.1 Gemmataceae bacterium | reverse complement strand
GCCACGGCGGCCCGCCCGCCCCACCGCCCCGCGGCGTACGGGCCGGCGTTCGGGTTGCCCGCCCCCCCCCGGCCGACGGGCGGGCGGGCCTGGTACTTCCCCTTCGCCCGGCGGACGTACTCGCACCGGCAGGCGGGCGGGCGGGACCGGGGGCGGGGGCTCTGGGCCTCGGCGGCGGGCATGGGTCGGCTCCGAGTGGGGGAATCAAGCGGGGGCCGCCCATGCTCCCCCGAGTCGTCCAGTGGCCCGGGGTCGGCGGGGTCGAGAGCTACACCGGCTCCGCGTCCCACGGCAACCCCCCCGGCCGCCACCTCCTCGTCACCTTCCCCCAGGCCAGGCCGCCCGCGGCGTCGGGCACGCTCGTGATCGGCGACGGCACCCGCACCGCCCGCTTCCGCGACTGCCGGGTCGAGCGGCTCACGGCCGCGGGCGGCCGCGACGGCCGGTCGTGGACCCTGGAAATCGTTTACCGCCGGTGTAAGTGGGCCTTCGGCACGATCAGCGGGGCGTTCAACGTCCAGAACCCGTCCGGCAAGTTCGTCCCGTGGAAACTCCGCTCGCCCCGCGAATTGGCCGTCCTCAGCCTCCGGGCGATGGGGGAGACGAACTACGAGGTCGGCGGCCTGCCCGACGGGCTGACCCACGCCGACGGGGCCGACATCGCCCGCGTCCTCCGGGCGGGGGAGAAACTACGCCAGATGCTGGCCAACTCCCGCACGGTCTGGGACGGTGTCCCCCCGGCCGAGGACCTGGTCCGCCTGTAAGACCAGTTCGGCCGGAGGGTCGTCTGGCAGCCGGTCGCCGACCGCGTCCTCATCGCCCGCCCGGGGGACGGGAACTCGCTCCCGGCCGGCATCCCTCGCGAGGCCGTTTCCCCCGGCATCGTCGGCGGCCGCCGGCCGGCCCGGGTGGGGCTTGTCGGGGCCACCATCCTCACCATCGGCCGCTACAGCCACAGCAACATGAAGGAGAAGGCCGACGCCGTCGCCCGGCTTCCGCTCCCCGGGGCCGAGGTCGGCGACAACTCGTTCGCCGCGATGAGCCGGCACGACCTGGAAGCCGCCGCGGCGGCGATGGTGGTCATGCTCCGGACGCTCACCACCCCGGCGGCCGGCCCCGTTTTGGATACACCCGGGGATACACCCGCTTTGGAGACGGCCGGGGACGGCGGGAGACTGACGGGGACGAACGACGGCCGCCCGGCGGGAGGCCGGCGGCGTCGGAAGGCTTGATAATCAAGGGCTTTGGGACTGTCTGAGACCGTGTGAGACTTGCTGAGACCAGTACGCCCGGTGAGACTCGAACTCACAACCGGCAGCTTAGAAGGCTGCTGCTCTATCCAGTTGAGCTACGGGCGCGTGTGCGTATTCTTCCACCCACCGGTCGCACGGGCAAGTCATTCGTTCGGCTCACCCGCCTCTCCCAATAGCGGGGCTCGGCCCAAGGCCGCGTAAACCGGACCGCCGCGCTCCATCTCGCTGCTCATGACGAGTAGTTCCTCGACCGCCGTTTGCCCGCCCTCCCATGCCAGGTGTCGGGCCATGTCGCCGGCCAGGAGGGTGCCGTCCGCCTCGCCGCGAGCGCGGCCTAGCGTGAGGTGCGGGGTGTAATCGCGGTCTTCCTTGCGGTACACGCCCAGTTCGAGCAGCGGGGCTTCGAGTTTGCCGAACAGCCGGCGGAGTGCGTCGGCCCCGTCGGTAATTCCGCCCCAGACCACTTTCGGCCGGCGCGGCGTCGGGAAGGCCCCCAGCCCGGAGACACGTAGGGCGAAGGGGGGTTCGCTCCGGGCCACCGTGGCGACCGTGCGACACACTTTGAGCAGGTCGCGCTCGTCAACCTCGCCCAGGAATTGCAGCGTGACGTGCATCGACTCCGGCTCGACCCACTTCACGGCCGCGCCCGTCCTGGCCAACTGCTTCTGGAGGGCGGTGGCGTTGCCGCGGACGACATCGCCCACGTCGACGGCGATGAACGTGCGGACACGGGCCACTATTCGCCTCCCGGGTGGGTTTGGTCTCGCCGCGACACTCAAGTCGGGGGCCGAATGCCCCCGGATTCTCCCGCTTTATCGGGGTGGGGGTCGCCCGATACGCTTACAGGATTGTGACTTCTGATTCCCGCCCCCACCCACCCCGGTAAAGCGGGAGCGTCCCCACCTTCCGAGCCACGTTTCAGCTCTGACCTTGCATCAGCCCTCGGCGAGCGCCTGCTCCCAGAACGGTTTCACGCCGTGGTGCAGCCGCGCCCCGATCTGGGTGATGACCTTCATCGCCAGGAAGTTCGCGGCCCGCGCCGCCTTCTCGGGCGGGACGCCGTGGGTGACGCCGTACAGGAATGCCCCCGCGAACATGTCGCCCGCGCCGGTCAGGTCCTTCGGCTCGCACGGGTACGCCGGGACGTGGACCTCGACGCCGTCATAACGCACGTAAGCCCCGTGAGGGCCGTCGGTCACGACGCACGCCGGGACGCGGTCCTTGAGTCTGGCGAACGCCTCGGCGGCGGTCGCGGCCTGCGTCACGGCGATCGCCTCCGCCGCGTTGCAGAACAGCAGGTCGGATTGCCGCAGGGCTTCGAAGAAGGCGTCGCCGAACACGGCCACGATGAATGCGTCCGAGCAAGTGAGGGCGACCTTCACGCCGGCCGCCTTCGCCACCCGCAGGGCTTCCTTCACCGCGTGCTGGCCGGTGCTGGGGTTGGCGAAGACGTAGCCTTCCACGAACAGCCAGTCGCTGGCCCGGACGCGGTCGGCGTCGACGTGGCGGGCGGCGAGGTGGCTCGACACGGCGAGGGCCGTCCGCATCGTCCGCTCGGCGTCGGGCGTGATGATGCTCACGCACGTCCCGGTCGTCTCGCCGACGAGCGGGGGGTTGGCGAACTCGATGCCGAGTTCCCCGAACTCGCCGTGGTAGTGTAGGCCGTAGCGGTCGTCGCCGACGCAGCCGATGAACGCCCCCCGGCCACCGAGCTGCGACAGGGCGATGACCGAGTTGGCGACCGACCCGCCGCTCACCAGCCGCGGCTCGTGGTCCTTGTACCGGCCCAGCAACTCCGCCTGCTCGGCCGGCTCCACGAGCCGCATGGTGCCCCGCTCGAAGGCGTGGGCGTCGAACTCGGCGTCGGTCAACTCCAGGAGGATGTCGACCAGCGAGTTGCCGAGGCCGCAAACGTCGAAGTCTTTGGGCATGACGGACCCGTGCGAGGTTAAGGCCGAACCGACGGTCGCCGGCATCAAACGGGGATCAGGGTGAGCGCGTGGTCGATCCGCCGCAGCGTCTCGGCCTTGCCGAGGATCGCCAGCGTCTCGAAGAGGCCGAACCCGACCTGCGAGCCGGTCGTCGCCACGCGGACGGGGTGAACGAGGTCGCCGGGCTTGATCCCCTTCGCGGCCGCCACGTCGTGCAGCGCCTTGTCGGCCGTCACGGCGTCGAACGGTTCCACGCCGCGGATCACGTCGGCGTAGGCCCGCAAGAGGTCAGCGGCCCCCGGGGCGTGGAGGCGCTTTTCGACCGCCTTCGGGTCGTATTCGGGGTTCGCCACGAGAAGCGGGCGGGCGAACGCCAGCACGTCCGAGAAGAGCTTGATGCGGTCGCCGGCGGCGTCGATCACGGCCGTCAGCTTCGTGCGGGTGGCGTCGTCCAGCGTGTCGCCGATCAGGCCGGCCCGCTTCAGGTAGGGGATGCTCCGCTCCACCTTCTCGGCCGTGGGCACGAGCTTCATGTACTCGCTCTGCAGCCAGTACAACTTATTCATGTCGAGGTTGCCGGGGGCCTTCGTGATGCGGTCCAGGCCGAAGTTGTTCACCATCACGTCGAGCGGGATGAACTCACTGCTGTCGTCCAGCGACCACCCGAGCCGGCCCAGGTAGTTGATGAGGGCGGCCGGCAGGTAGCCGAGTTCGCGGTAGTACGCCACCGTGGCGATGTTCAGGTCGTCGCGGGCCTTCACCTCGTCGTCGGTCCACCCGCACGCCTTGAGCTTGGCGACCTCGTCGGCGGTGAGCGGCGGCAGGTCCCGCTTGCTCATCTTCTTGCCGTTGTAGTAGACGAGCGGGATGTGCGCGAACGTCGGGATCGACGCCCCGAGCGCCTCGAAGATGAGGATTTGCACCGGCGTGTTGGCCAGGTGTTCCTCGGCCCGGACGACGTGGGTGATGCCGAAGTCGGCCTCGTCCACCACCGTGGCGAAGCTGTAGAGCGCCCGGCAGACGCCGTCCGGCCCCGGGGCGCGGAGCAGGGCGGGGTCGCGGATCGTGTCGGTGTTCACCTCCACCCGGCCGCGGACGGCGTCGTCGAACACCACCTTGCGGCCTTCCGGCACCTTGAGCAGCAGCGGGGCCGGCTTCTCGGCGTAGAGGCGGGCGTTCTCGGCCGGCGGGGTGTCGCGGTTGGAGCCGCGGTGGACGTAAGACTTCTTCGCCTTGTCGGCGGCCTTGCGGGCGGCGTCCTGATCGGCGGCGGCCGTGTAATCGGGATAGGCGTGCCCGGTTTCGAGGAGCTTCATCGCGGCGGCGACGTACTTGTCGTTCCGCTGCCCCTGATAGTAAGGAGCGTGCGGGCCAAAGCTCTCGCCGCCCGCGTCCTTCGTCGGCCCCTCGTCCCAGTCGAGGCCGAGCCAGTCGAAGCCGTCGAGGATCGGCTCCACTGCCTCGGCCCGGTTCCGCTGGGCGTCGGTGTCGTCGATGCGGAGGACGAACTGGCCGCCGTTGCGGCGGGCGTAGAGCCAGTTGAACAGGGCCGTGCGGACGCCGCCGATGTGGAGGTAGCCGGTCGGGCTTGGGGCGAAGCGGGTGCGGACGGTCATCGGAAGCCCCAATGCGGAGTGCGAACTTCGGATCGCGGAATGGACGGCGGGAAGACTGGCATCTTCGTCATTCCGCACTCCGAAATCCGCGTTCCGCAATCATGCCGTGCCGTTGGCGCTCGGGATCGCGTCCGCCCCGTTCACGGCCGCCCCCGCCTTCGGGAGCGGGCGGCACTCGATGAGCAGGACGAGTTCGCCCTCCTGCACCACCTTCCCCTCCTGGTTGAACACGCCGCGGTACCACACGACTTCGCCGCGCTTGCCGCGTCCGCGGGGGGTCTTCTCGACCACCCGGCTCTTCATGTGGATCGTGTCGCCGGCGAACACCGGGTAGGAGAAGTTCCACTGCTTGACGCGGAGGAACGCCAGGGTGCGGACCGGGGGGGTCATCACGCCCAGGCCGCTGGCCATCGCGAAGACGCCGATGCCGTGGGCGATCGGCCGGCGGAAGGCGGTCGTCTTGGCGAACTCGTGGTCGATGTGGATCGGGTTGAAGTCGCCGCTGAAGCCGGCGAAGTTGACGATGTCGGCCTCCGTCACCGTCCGCCCGCCGGACTGCCACTCCTGGCCGACCTCCAGGTCGTCGAAGAAGAGGTGGGCGGTCGAGAAGCTCATGACGGCCTCGGCGGGAGCGGCGACGGCGTGGCGGCACCCAACGGTATACGGCCGGGCGAGCCGCGCAACAAGGCGGGCGGCTGGGCGTCAGCCCCCGGCTTGTGGGAGTACCGGCACCGGCTTGCGGTCGGGCGTGGACGGGTCGATGCCGACGTACACCACCTCGGCCTCGGTGACGGGGATCGACTCCGCCCCCCGTTCGGCCACCACGTTGATGTGGACGGTGACCGAGGTGCGGCCGATGCGGACGAGGGTGGTGAGGAACTTGACCACGTCGCCGACCAAAACGGGGTGTTTGAACTCGACGCGGTTGAGGGCGACCGTGACGAACAGGGCGGAGGCGTTCCCGCCGCGGACCAGCACCTCGCGGCGGGCGGCGATGGCCCCGGCCATGTCGATGTGGCTGAGGATGACGCCGCCGAAGATGGTGGCGTAGAGCGGGTGCGGCCCCACCCCCGGCACCACCGTGGGGTTCGGGTTGGCGTCCTTCGGCATCATCACCACTTGCAGGGCGAGGTACGGGTCGGGCATCGGGCGCATCTCGTAGGGTGGGACAAGTCCGCGCAGTCCCACCAAGTGTGGCACATCGGACGGGGGTGGTGGGACTCCGCGGACTTGTCCCACCCTACACAACCCACCCGTTCGACACGATCCCACGTTTCCGGCTCGCGATCGCGCGAACCTGTTCGCCCGACGTGTCCCTCCGTTCGCGGATGGACTACATAGCACCCGTGCCCAATAACTGAGCATCGCCCTGCCGCACACGGAGCGGTTCGCCCCGGGAACTCGCCCGCGACGTGTTGGTGTGATTTTTGCACGAGGGTGAAGCCTACACACGACATCGGACGCGACTCCAGCCCGGAGCCGCCCATTCCACCGCCGGGGATTTCCGCCCGTGGTGAACCGCCAAGACCTCGTCGTCAAGTCGCTCGGCCCGTGCCGCGTCGATTCCCCCCTCGCGCCGCTACTGGCTGGCCGCAAGAGGAGTTACTACAATGTCGATGAATCCGACCGCGTACTATTCGACGACACCGCCTCCGCCTTGACAGCCCGCGGGCTGCCGGTCGAGGAGATACCCGGGTTCGAACCGGCCGGGCCGCGGCGGAAGATTTACTTCGACCCGTCGAAGACGCGGGCCGGGATCGTGACCTGCGGCGGCCTCTGCCCCGGGTTCAACGACGTGATCCGCGGGCTGGTGATGGAACTGCACCACCTGTACGGGGTGCGGAAGATCGTAGGCTTTTGCAACGGCTACCAGGGGTTCATCGCCAAGTACGGGCGGCCCTGCCTCGACCTCACGCCCCAGTTCGTCACCCAGATCAACGAACACGGGGGGACGATCCTCGGGTCGTCCCGGGGGCAGCAGGACACCGGCGAGATCGTCGATTGCCTGGAGCGGATGAGCATCAACGTCCTGTTCGTGGTCGGCGGCGACGGGACGCTCCGGGGGGCCCAGGCCATCGCCCAGGAGGTCGAGGGGCGGGGCGGGAAGATCGCGGTGGTCGGCATCCCGAAGACGATCGACAACGACATCATGTTCATCGACCAGAGCTTCGGGTTCCAGACGGCCTTCTCCGTGGCGTCCGACGTGATCCGGGCCGCCCACGTCGAGGCCAAGGCGGCCCCGAACGGCGTCGGGCTCGTGAAAGTGATGGGCCGGCACTCGGGGTTCATCGCCTGCTACGCGTCGCTCGCGCTCAACGACGCGAACTTCGTGCTGATCCCCGAGGTCCCGTTTAAGCTGGACGGGGACGGCGGTTTCCTCTCCGTGTTGCGCCGCCGGGTGAAGGCGAGCGGGCACGCCGTGATCGTGGTCGCCGAGGGGGCCGGGCAGGAGCAGTTGCAGACGGCCGGGAACGGGACCGACGCCTCCGGCAACGCCCGCCTGGGCGACATCGGGCTTTACCTCAAAGATACAATCACCGCGTCGTTCGCCGCCGCCGGGATGGAGTTGAACCTGAAGTACTTCGACCCGAGCTACTCGATCCGCAGCGTCCGGGCCAACCCGTTCGACAGTGTGTATTGCCTCCGGCTGGCCCACAACGCCGTCCACGCGGCCATGTCCGGGCGGACGGAGGTCATCGTGAGCCGGTGGCACAACCGCTTCGTCCACGTCCCCATCGGGCTGGCCGTCCGCGAGCGCTACTGCGTGGACCCCAACGGCGACCTCTGGCTGTCGGTCATCGAGTCGACCGGCCAGCCGCCCGTGTTCGCATGACCCGCCGTCCCGCCGCCCGAGACCTCACCCTGCCGATCCCCGGAACAGCCTCCATGAGCCTGCCGCCCGCCGCCGCCTACCTCCCGCCGGCACCCGTCGCGGAGGGCCTGTACGACCCCGCGTTCGAGAAGGACGCCTGCGGCATGGGGTTCGTCGCGCACCTGAAGGGGGTCAAGAGCCACGCCATCGTCCGCGACGCGATCCGGGTGCTGGAGAACCTCCAGCACCGCGGGGCGTGCGGCTGCGACCAGGACACCGGCGACGGGGCCGGCATCCTCCTGCAACTCCCCGACCCGTTCTTCCGCGCCCAAGCCGGCAAGCTCGGCTTCAAGTTGCCGGAAGCTGGTCACTACGGCGTCGCGTTCGCCTTCCTGCCGAAGGACGAGGCCCGCCGTTCCGCCTGCAAGAAGGCGCTCGAAGGCATCGTCGAGGAAGAGGGGCAGGCGGTCGTCGGGTGGCGGCCGGTGCCGGTGTCGTCCGCCTCGATCGGCTGGCTGGCCCGCTCGCAAGAGCCGGTCATGGAGCAACTGCTGATCGGCCGCGGGAAGGCCGTGGGCGACGCCGACGGCTTCGAGCGGAAGCTGTACGTGGTCCGCCGGCGGGCCGAACACTGGGCCGCCAAGGCCGTCGAGGGGAAGGTCGATCCCCTCTGGTTCGCGCTGGCCAGTTGCAGCTCCCGCACCGTGGTTTACAAGGGGATGCTCAAGTCGGACCAGCTGTCGCCGTACTTCCCCGACCTCGCCGACCCGGGGATGACCTCGGGGTTCGCCATCGTCCACAGCCGGTACAGCACGAACACGCTGCCGCAGTGGGCGCTCGCCCAGCCGTTCCAGATGCTCGCCCACAACGGGGAGATCAACACGCTCAAGGGGAACACGGCGTGGGTGGGGGCCCGCGGCCCGCAGATGAAGGGCGGGGCCCTCGGGGCCGACCTCGACAAGACGCTGCCGCTGGAGTTCCGCGGGCTGAGCGACTCGGCCGCCCTCGACCGGACGCTCGAACTCCTCGTCCGCTCCGGCCGGGGCCTCGCCCACGCCATGCTCATGCTCGTGCCCGAGGCCTACGAGGGGCGTCACGACCTCGACCCGGCACTCCGCGGCTTCTACGAGTACCACCGCTGCCTGACCGAGCCGTGGGACGGCCCGGCCGGGCTCGTGTTTACCGACGGCCTGCGGGTCGGGGCGACGCTCGACCGCAACGGCCTCCGGCCGGGCCGGTACGTCGTCACCTCCGACGACCTCGTCGTGCTGTCGAGCGAGACGGGGGTGCTGGACATCCCGGCCGAGAAGGTCCGCGAGAAGGGCCGGCTCCAGCCCGGGAAGATTCTCCTGATCGACCCGACCGAGGGCCGCATCGTCGGCGACGGCGAGATCAAGGCCGAGGTGAGCCGCCGCCAGCCGTTCAAGGCGTGGGTCGGTCAGCACCACCTCGAACTGAAGGACTTGCCGGCCCCCACGTCCGTGCCGGACGCCGACCTCCACACGCTCCCGGCCCGCCAGCGGGCGTTCGGGTACACGCAGGAGGACATCGCCCGCGTCCTCCTGCCGATGGCCCAGGACGGCAAGGAGCCGGTGTCGAGCATGGGCACCGACATCCCGCTCGCCGTCCTCAGCGAGCGGAGCCAACTCCTCTACAGCTACTTCAAGCAGTCGTTCGCCCAGGTCACGAACCCGCCGATCGACCCGCTCCGCGAACTGATCGTGATGAACACCGAGTCGTTGCTCGGGGCCGAGGTCAACCTCCTCGGCGAGACGCCGGAACACGCCCGGTTGCTGCGGCTGTCGTCGCCCACGCTCTCGGACGAGGACCTGGCGAAGATTCGGGCGCTCGACCGGCCCGGGTTCAAGGCCGAGACCGTGTCGATCCTCTTCCCCCGGTCGGCCGGCGAGGCGGGGCTGGCGGCGGCGATGGGGTCGATCTGCGCGAAGGCGGCCGAGGCGGTCGCGGGCGGGGCCACGGTCCTCGTGCTGTCCGACCGCGGGCTGGACGCCGACCACGTCGCCGCCCCGGCGCTACTGGCGACGGCCGGCGTCCACCACCACCTCATCAGGGCCGGCTTGCGGACGCGGTGCGGGCTGGTGGTCGAGACGGGGGAGGCCCGCGAGGTCCACCACGTCTCGCTCCTGATCGGCTACGGGGCCGGGGCGGTTAACCCGTACCTGGTGTTCGACACCTTCGTGGCCCTGGCCGACGACGGCATGCTGCTCGACCCGGCGGGCAACGCCCTCGACCCGGCGAAGGCGGTCAAGAACTTCCGTAAGGCGATCGACGCCGGGCTGCTGAAGGTGTTCAGCAAGATGGGCATCAGCACCCTCATGAGTTACCGCGGGGCGCAACTGTTCGAGGCCATCGGCCTCGGCAAGCCGCTCGTGGAGCGGTTCTTCCCGGGGACCCCGAGCCGCATCACCGGCATCGGCCTGGACGTGGTCGCCCGCGAAACCTTGCGGCGGCACGACCTCGGGTTCGGGGCCAGCGCGGACGGCGACGATTTGGAACTGGACGCCGGCGGCGAGATCATGTGGCGGCGGCGGGGCGAGTTCCACATGTGGAACCCGGACACGATCGCGCTCCTCCAGCACTCGGTTAAGAAGAACGACGCCAAGACGTACAAGGACTACGCCAAGCTCGCCAACGACGAGAGCCGGCGGCTCTGCACCCTCCGCGGGCTGTTCGAGGTCAAGACGGCCCGCAAGCCGCTGCCGCTCGAACTGGTCGAGCCGGCGAAGGAGATCGTCAAGCGGTTCTTCACCGGGGCGATGAGCTTCGGGAGCATCAGCAAGGAGGCCCACGAGGCCGTCGCCATCGCCCTGAACCGCGTCGGCGGGCGGAGCAACACCGGCGAGGGGGGCGAGGACCCGGCCCGGTTCAAGCGGGACGCCGGCGGCGACCTCCGCTCGAGCGCCATCAAGCAGGTGGCGAGCGGCCGGTTCGGGGTGACCGCCCACTACCTGGCGAACGCCACCGAGATTCAGATCAAGATGGCCCAGGGGGCGAAGCCGGGGGAGGGCGGCCAACTCCCGGGGCACAAGGTCGACGCGGCCATCGCCAAGACGCGGTACAGCACCCCGGGCGTCGGCCTCATCTCGCCGCCGCCGCACCACGACATCTACAGCATCGAGGACCTGGCCCAACTCATTTTCGACCTGAAGAACTCGAACCCTCACGCCGAGATTTCGGTCAAGCTCGTGGCCGCCGCCGGGGTCGGGACCATCGCGGCCGGGGTGGCGAAGGGGTACGCCGACCGCATCCTCGTGAGCGGGGACAGCGGCGGCACCGGGGCCAGCCCGCTCTCAAGCATCCGCCACGCCGGGGTGCCGTGGGAACTCGGGCTCGCCGAGACGCAGCAGGTTCTCGTCCGTAACGGCCTTCGCGGGCGGGTCAAGCTCCAGACCGACGGCCAGATGAAGACCGGCCGGGACGTGATCGTGGCCGCCTGCCTCGGGGCCGAGGAGTACGGCTTCTCCACCGCCCCGCTCATCGCCCTCGGCTGCGTGATGATGCGGAAGTGCCACCTGAACACCTGCCCGGTCGGCATCGCCACGCAAGACCCGGTGTTGCGTGCCCAGTTCCAGGGCACGCCAGAACACGTCGTCAACTACCTCTTCTTCGTCGCCGAGGAGGTCCGCGAGTACCTGAGCGCGATGGGATACCGGACGCTCGACGAGATCGTCGGGCGGCCCGACCTGCTCGCCGCCGCCGACCTCCGCTGGCACTGGAAGGCCAAGGACCTCGACCTGTCGCCGCTGCTGGAGCGGCCGAGTTCGGCGGCCCAAGGAGCCCCCGTGCGGTGCGTCGAGCGGCAAACGGACGTACTGGCCGAGCAACTCGACTGGGAACTGGTGAAGGGGGCGAAGGACGCCCTCGACGCCGAGAAGCACGTCGTGATCCACTCCGCGATCACGAACCGGAACCGCACCGTAGGCACGATCCTGAGCTACTTCGTGACCCAGAAGCACGGCGAGGCCGGGCTGCGGGAGGACACCATCGACCTGCGGTTCACCGGCAGCGCCGGCCAGAGCTTCGGGGCGTTCGTCACCCGCGGCATCACGCTCCGGCTCAAGGGCGACGCGAACGACTACGTCGGCAAGGGCCTTTCGGGCGGAAAGCTCGTGGTGTCCCCGCCGGCCGAGGCGACGTTCAAGGCCGAGGACAACGCGGTGATCGGCAACACCGCCCTGTACGGGGCGACGAGCGGCGAGGCGTACTTCCGCGGCCGGGCCGGGGAGCGGTTCGCGGTCCGCAACAGCGGGGCGAAGGCGGTGGTCGAGGGCACCGGCGACCACGCCTGCGAGTACATGACCGGCGGCGTGGTCGTGGTCCTCGGGCCGACCGGGCGGAACTTCGCGGCCGGGATGAGCGGCGGGCTGGCGTTCGTGTACGACCCGGACGGCACCTTCCGCGAGCGGTGCAACGCCGAGATGGTCGACCTCGTGCCGGTCGAGGACTACAAGGACGTGGGGGTGCTGAGCAACCTCCTCAACCGGCACGTCCTCTACACCGGGTCGCCGGTCGGCGAGGCCATCGTGAACGACCTGACGGCCGCCCTCGGCAAGTTCGTGAAGGTCTACCCGCGGGACTACCGGAAGGTGGTCGAGCAGAGCAAGGTTGTTCAGCGGCAATGGGAACTGGTCAACGGTTAGTCCGATCCCGCCCGTGGCCACGGGCGGGCTTTCGTCCGCACACTCGACGCCCCGCACGGAGTGAATGAATCATGGCGGACCCCCGTGGGTTCCTGAGCATCGAGCCGCAGAAGCCGACCCCCCGGCCGATCCACCAGCGGATCAAGGACTACAAGGAACTCTACCAGCCGATGCCGGCCGAGAGCGTCCGGTCGCAGGCGTCCCGGTGCATGGACTGCGGGGTTCCGTTCTGCCACACCGGCTGTCCGCTCGGCAACCTCATCCCCGACTGGAACGACCTCGTCCACCGCAACCGCTGGGAGGAGGCGTTGCGGGCGCTGCACGACACGAACAACTTCCCCGAGTTCACCGGCAAGACGTGCCCGGCCCCGTGCGAGGCCGCGTGCGTGCTGGCCATCAGCGGCAACCCGGTGACGATCAAGAACATCGAGGCGGCGATCATCGACAAGGGTTGGGAGATGGGGTGGGTCCGCCCCCTCCCGCCGGCCGAGGAGACGGGCAAGCGCGTGGCGGTGATCGGCAGCGGGCCGGCCGGGCTGGCCGCCGCACAACAACTGCGGCGGGCCGGGCACGCCGTCA
This sequence comes from Gemmataceae bacterium, assembly GCA_031426095.1. GTDB lineage: Bacteria > Planctomycetota > Planctomycetia > Gemmatales > Gemmataceae > JANPKP01. The sequence continues at coordinate 6,710 of JANPKP010000058.1, read as the reverse complement.
CGGTCTACGAGCGGGACGACCGGCCGGGCGGGCTGATGACCTACGGCATCCCCGACTTCAAGATGGGGAAGAAGTACGTCGATCGCCGCATCGAGCAGATGGAGGCCGAAGGGGTCCGCTTCGAGCTGAACGCCGACGTGGGGAAGGGCATCGACCCCCGCGAACTGCGGACCAAGTATGACGCCCTGCTACTGACTGTCGGGGCGATGGTTCCTCGCGACCTCGATATTCCCGGCCGCAACCTCAAGGGGGTCGAGGCGGCGATGCCGTTCCTGACCCAACAGAACCGGCGGGTGTTCGGCGACACCCCGGCCGGCGAGCCGGTCCTGGCGACGGGCAAGAACGTCATCATCATCGGCGGCGGCGACACGGCGGCCGACTGCCTCGGCACCTGCCACCGGCAGGGGGCCAAGTCGGTCCTCCAGCTCGACTACAACCCGCGGCCGCCGGAGAACGACAACCCGGACACGCCGTGGCCGCTGTGGCCGAAGATCCTCCGCGTCTCCCCGGCCCACGAGGAGGGCGGCCGCCGCGACTGGCAGATCAAGACGAAGCACTTCGCGGCCGACGAGAAGGGCCGCGTCAAGGAGCTGCACGCGGTCCGCGTCCACCAGTACTTCGACGAGCAGGGCGACCGCCAGTTCGAGGAACTGCACGGGTCGGAACTCGTCTTCCCGTGCGAGCTGGCGCTGCTCGCCATCGGCTTCTCGGGGCCGGAGCGGGGGCTGCCGCACGCCCTCGGGCTCGACCTGACCGAAGGCGGGGCGGTCCGCACCGACCGCAAGTATCAGACTTCGCAACAGGGCGTGTTCGCGGCCGGCGACTGCCGGCGTGGCCAGTCGATCGTGGTGTGGGCCATCGCCGAGGGGCGGGAGGCGGCCCGGGCGATGGACGAATACCTGACCGGCAAGCCGAGTCGCCTCCGGGGCCGCGACCACTCGCCGGTCCTCGTCGAACTCGGCCGCTCGGGCTGAAGCCGATCGCCGGTCCGGTCGCCCGCAGGGGACAGGTCGCCCCGGAAGTTCGGCACAGCCGTCGCCACCCCCCGCCGCCCACTTCGGGCGGGGCGAGATTCCCTTGTGCGGCCCGCAAAGCCATTTAGAATGACGGCTGGGAACGGGGGCGCGGGCGGGATCGACCCCGCCCCGTCACACCGGCCGCCGGCACGAGTCCCACCATGGCTCAGACGTACACGCTCGACGAAGCCGCCCAGCGCCTCGGCATCACGCCCGAGGTCATGAAGCGGCGGCTTAAGGAGGACTGGAAGACGGTCCGGTCCTTCCGCGACGGCCCGACCCTCCGCTTCCGGGCGTCGGACGTGGACGAGTTGGCCCGCTCGCTCGGGGAGATGAGCGACCCGTCGCTCCAACTCGCCCCCGTCGGCCTCCCCACGTCGCTCAGCGACGACACGCCCGAGTCGCACGAGTTCATCGTGGCCGATCCGCCAGCCCCGGCGCCGAAGCCGGCCGAGGAACCGATCGTCTTCGGCGGGGAGCAGGAAGACCTGTTCCTGTTCCCCCAGGCCGCCGAGGACGCGATCCCCGCCGCGCCGCCCGCGGGCAAGACGGACAGCGACGTACGCCTCGACAGTGGGCCGCAGAAGAAGGGCGCGATTCCTTTGCGTGCCGACGAGGATTCGATCCTCCCCACGGAGGAGGTCGCCATCGACACGGGCGGCCCCGGCAGCGCGATCATCCGCGACGGCAGCACGGCCCGGTTGACGGGTCAGAAGTCGTCGTCGAAGCCGACCACGTCGGACTCGGACAAGAAGATTCAGGCCAGCAAGCTCGGCGACAGCAGCGAGTTCGAACTGAGCCTGGACGCCGACAGCGACGACTTCGAACTTCAACTCACGGGAGACGACGACGAGGACGCGCTCGGCGGTTCCCCCCAGGGGAAGCGGGCCGGGGACAGCGGCATCAACCTCCGCGACCCGGTCGATAGCGGCGTGAACCTGGAGCGGAAAAAGGGCCCCACCTCGGGCAAGGCCCCGCCGCCGAGGCCCGAGCTGGAGGACAGCGACAGCGACCTCGACTTCGAACTGTCGCTCGACCCTCCGGCGGGGGCGTCGAGCACCAAGCTGAACGCGCCGAAGACGGGGAAGATACCCCGCCTGTCCGACTCGGACAGTGAGTTCGAGTTGACCCTGGACGACCCCTCCGGCGGCGACGGCAGCCTGATGCACGCGGCCATGGAGGAGGACGCGGGCAAGAACGACATCTTCGAAACGGACTTCGAAATCCCGCCGATGGAGGGCGGGGAGGAGTCCGGGTCCGAAGCGGTCGCCGTCGAGGACGCCGACACCGACCTGGAAAGCTCCGACTTCGACCTCGCGCTCAACGACAGCGACGTGGCGGTCGACGACGACGAGAGCGCGAGCCAGGTGGTGGTGATCGACGACGAGGAGCCGGCCCGGCCGGCCGCCCGGCGGAAGCTGTCCGCGGCCGACGAGGACGCGGATGTCGAGGTCGAGGCGGCGGACGTGGAGGCGGAGGAGGAAGAGGAATCGGCCGCCGGGGCGCTGGCGGGCGTCCGGGGCCGGTCGCGGACCGATGAGGACGAGGAAGAGGAGGACGAAGAGGACGCCGTCGCGGCCGGCCCGGGAAAGCCGGCCCCGTGGGGCATCTTCCCCCTGCTGTTCCTCGTCCCGTGCTTCCTGTTCATGTTCGGGGGGCTGGTGATGGGGTACGACCTCCTCCACTCGATGTGGGGCTACCACCAGCCGCGTAAGCCGGCCGCCCCGCTCGTTCGCGGAGTGGCCGACATGTTCGACATGACCGTCAAGGATCAGTAGCCGAACGCCGCGATTCACGCACGGGCCGGGACACTTCGCTGAAGTTCCCGGCCCGTCGTGCGTGTCACTCCTCCCCGCCCCCGCCGCCCCGCCGCGACTCTTTCTTGTCCGACTGTCGCCGCTTGTCCGCCACCCGCCTCCGCTTCGCCCCCTTCGAGGGCTTCGTCACCTTCCGCGGGGTCGGCGGGCGGAGGGCGATGCGAACCATGTCACCGAGCTTCTCCAGGCAGTCTTGCCGGTTCCGCTCCTGGTCGCGGTAACGCTGGGCCACCACCAGCACGTCCCCTTCTAGTGTGCAACGGCTGGGGAAGAGCGCGCGGATGCGGTCCTTGACGGCCGGGATCACTTGCGGCGACGGCTCCATCCGCCAGCGGAGCAAGGCTTTGGACGCCACCTTGTTCACGTTCTGGCCGCCGGGGCCGCCGGAGCGGGCGTAGGACCATTCGAGTTCGTCGTCGGGAATCCCGACCGCGGCCGTCACTTGCAACATGGTCGGACTCCCCCACCCGAGACCCGGCTTGACGCCCTCCGGCGGTTTCGCCTATGTTCGCCCGCCCGCAGCGCGGCCCCCGGCGGTCCGGGGGACCACGTCCGGGGAGTTCACGCAGACGCAGGGCGGCCAATGGCGACTCACATCGGCGGGCGGCTCGAAACGGTGGCCCCCAAACGATCGCTGTTCGGACCGGACTACGTCCGCCTGCTCGGCCTGGTCGCCGCGGCCGTCGCGGTCCACGGCTGGCTGCTCGCCCACACGGCCCTGACATCCCGCGACTCCCTGGAGTTCGCGCGGAACGCCCTGATCATCGAAACGCCCGCGGCGGCGGCCACCTTCGACCACCCGCCGGACCCGGACCGGCAGGTCGTGGACGTGCTCAAGAAGCCGTACACCCTCCACCCGCCGGGCTTCCCGCTGGCCACGCTCGCGGTCTCGAAGGTCCTCCGGGCGGCCACCGACCTCCCGTTGCCCGAAGTCATGCCGCTCTCGGCCCAGGTTGCGAACGCCCTCGCAGGCGTCCTGCTCGTTTTCCCGACCTACCTCCTCGGGCGGATGCTCTTCGGCCGGTCGGCCGGGTTCGCCGCCGCCCTGCTCGTGCAAGTCCTTCCCGTGTACGCACAGACGACCTCTGATGGGATGTCCGACGGGCTCTACCTGCTCGCGGCCGTCACCACACTCGTGCTGGGGGTGCGGGCCGTCCGCCGGCCGAACGTGGGGCCGTTCCTCCTCACCGGGATGGCCTCGGGTTTCGGCTACCTCGTCCGACCCGAAGGACTCGTCCTGCCGGTCGCCACCGTCGGGACGGTCTTCCTCCTCTGGCTAACACGGGTCTGGTCTCGGAATACTACGGCGGCGAGCCTCTGCGCCCTCGCGGTCGGCTTCGGGATCGTCGGCGGACCGTACATGAAGCTCATCGGCGGCGTGACGAACAAGACGACCGGCGAGCGGCTGCTCAGCCCGGGCGGCGGTTCGGGCGTGCCGAACTGGCGGGGGGGGGCCGCCGCGGCGTCCCCGAACCCGGCCTTGATGGGGGTCTGGTGGAACGAGGCCACGGACGGCGGCTCCTGCAAGACGCTCTGGGGGCTGAAGGCCGTGGCTCGGGAAACACTCAAGACGGCTCACTACGCCCCCGCCGTTCTCGGCCTCCTCGGGATGGTCTATTTCCGCCGCCGGCTGGTCGTCGATCCGGGGCCGACATTCTTGATCCTCACGGCCGGCGTCAACCTGGCGGTCGTCCTCGTGATGACGGCCACGACCCCGCTCCCGACGCCGGGCTTGCCGGATCGGTCGCCGCCCTACGTCTCCGAACGCCACACGATGCTCGTGGGCGTGATTCTCTGCCTGTTCGCGGCGGCGATGTTGGAGCCTCTGACCGCGGCCCTCGCCCGCCTGCCGGTCGTCGGCCGCCTCTGGGCCGGGCGGCACGCGGCGAGCTGGTTCCTGGTGGCGATCGTGCTGAGCGCCCTGCCGAACGCCCTCAAGTCGCTCCACAAGAACCGCGTCGGCCACCTCCACGCCGGCCACTTCCTGGCCGCCAACGCGGGGCCGGACGACGCCGTCATCGACCCCTTCAGTTGGGCCCAGTGGCACGCCGGCCGCACGCTCTACTGCATCCCGAAAGACCCGCCCGAGGACAACTTGAAGGTCCGCTGGGCCGTGGTCGAACACATCACGGCCGAGAACCCGCACTCCCGCCTCCCCCGGCTCCGGGCCGCCCTCGACGTGGTGAACGACCGCGTCAACCCGCCCACGGTCGCCTACCACTGGCCGGAGGACGTGCCGCCCGAGCGGGCGAAGGTTCTCGTCTACAAGCAGGTGGTGCGAAAGTAGACGATCCCGTTACCGCATTCTCCCGCTTTCTTCGGGTAGGGCCGGCCATATCCTGATGACGGGTAGTAACTTCGGGAAACCGCTCCCTGCCGACCCGGTAAAGCGGTCAAACTCGACATTTGTGTCAGTCCATGAGCCCGAGCATGTCCGTCACGCTCGTCAGCTTTTCCAAGTCCCAGCAGCGGGCGAGGACTTGGTCCGCCCGCCCCTTGCCGTACTTCGGCTCGGCGGCGGCCCGGAACTTCGCCTCCACCTCGGCGTCGGTCATCGGGTTGCCGGCGTGCCCGCGGGGGAACTCGACCTCCGTCTCCAGGGTGCCGCCGCCGGCGAGCGTGAGCTTGAGCCGGTTCGGGATGCCCCTCGGGTAGCGCTTCGAGAGTTCGTCGTCGAGGTGGACGCGGACCTTGCCCGTGAACGCGACGAGCGACGGCTCGGTGAAGCGGGCCTCGCTGAACGTCGCGTCGGTCACGTCGCCGTCCACCAGGGCGGCGGCCGTGCAGTACGGCAGGCTGTGGTCGGCCGTCTCGCGGGTCTTGGGGGCCCACGCCTCGGGGTACTTGCCGATGATGTTGTAGCACGCCTCGAAGGTGTGGATGTCCACCGCCGTGATGGCCGTCACCGACCCGCCGAGTTCGGCCCGGAGTCTCAGGGCGGCGTCGATCGCGCTCTGCGAGTGGTACTCGGCCGGCCAGAACTTGATGTACGTCTTGTCGATCATGAACCCGTCGGTGTTGAACGCCTCGCCGCCGAACGGGGCCGGGTCGAACCCCTCGCGGGTGACGAGGTTGAAGAACCCCAGGTCGCCCTCGAAGATCGGGGCCGGGCCGGACATCCCTTCGGCCGCGAGCGTCGCGGCGAACACCCCGTTGCGGGCCGCGTTGGCGAACGCGCACCCCTTCCACTCGCTCAGTTCGCCGGACCGCGTCTGCCGCAGGGCGACGTTGCACACGCCCGCGATGCCGACGGCGTGCGTCGTCTTGCCTTCGTCCAACCCCATCAGCTTGCACGCCGCGACGGCCGACGAGAGGGCCCCGTAGGTGACGTGGTCGACGCCGTGGGCCCGCAGGCTGGCGGCGTCGCAGAAGCGGCACTGGATTTCGTAGGCCAGCACGGCGGCGGTGATGAGGTCCCGGCCGGTCGCCTTCACCGACTCGCCGACCGCCAATACCGGGGCGAGGTTGTCGCTCGGGTGGGCGGGCTCCTTCGACAGGTAGGTGTCGTTGAAGTCGAGGTAGCGGATGAGCAGGCCGTTGACGAACGTCGCCCACTCGACGCTCGACCGCCCGCCGCCGAGGAGCGTCGCCCCCGGGTGACCGATGACCCGCATGGCGCAACGCTTGGCGACGGCGTACGCCTCGGCAGGCATGGCCCCGATGGCGGTGGCGAACGAGTCGATGAACCGCCGCTTGGCCTCGTGGACGGCCTCGGGCGTGAGCTTGTCGAACGTGAGCCCGCCGGCGTACTTGGCGAGCCGGGTGGCGAGAGACGGGTGCGACATGAGACCGTGATCCCCATGGGTGTGGCTGGGGATCAGGGTATGGAGCGGGGCGAGTCTTCGTAGGGCGTTTTGTAGGGTGGGTCGAGTCTTCG
>JANPKP010000057.1:0-18876 GCA_031426095.1 Gemmataceae bacterium | reverse complement strand
CGACCGGCGGTCGCGTCGTGCGCGACCGCCGGTCGCTACGCCGAACGGGAATCGCCGTTCGCCCGCCACGGGACCGCCGCCATGAAGCGGATGCTCGGATACGTCCTGGCCGGGGTCGGGGTTGTGGCCCTGCTGACGGGCGGCTACAACGTCATGACCGGGCAGTCGCGGGCCGTCCTCTACGGCCCGATCACCTCCATGACCGGGGCGCTGGCCGGGGTCGCCTTCTTGACCGTCGGCCTGATCTTCGCCCGGGAATGACGCCGCGGCCGCCCGAAATCCCCGCCCGCATCGCCCGCCTTTTTTGACCCGGCCGGCGGTTGCGGCTAAACTGGGGTACTCGCCCACCTCTCCCCGTGGCCAGGAGGAATGCCCATGACCCCGGTAAGGATGACCGGACCGCGCCGCCAACGCCGGTGGCGAACCCTGTTCGGGGCCGGCTGCCTCGTGACCGTGTCGGCCTGCGGCGGCGGCACCGAGCCCCGCGTGAAGAACGACAAGTCGCCCGACCTCCCCCCGGCCGCCGGCGGCGTGACGGAACGGTCCGACCGCGGGCAGCGGCTCCCGGCCCCGGACGCGGCCGAGATCGTGTACGACGAGGGCGACCGGACGCTGCGGCTGTACGACCCGCCGGCCGAGACGCGGTGGATGGTGCAGCTCCCGAACGAGCGGACGGCGGTCCCGGCCGGCCGCGAGTACAAGCTGCCCGACGGCCCCGACCCGGACCGCACCCTGGTGTACTACGCCCGGCCCGGCGGCCAGCAGTCGAAGGTCGTGTCGCTGCGGCAGATCCAGCGTTCCCGCGAAGTGCCGACGAGCCACGTCCCGTAGTCCGCCGCCGGGGCCCGCCCCCTCCCTCGCCCGGGGCGACCCGTGTTCACCGACCTGTCGGCCGCCCTCGCGCACAACCCGCCCGCCCGGCACTACGGCGTCGCCGCCGTGGACCTCGGCGGGGCGGTCGCGTTCGTCGTCGCCGGCCACGGCTTCCCGAACCGCGTCCTCGCCTGGGACGGCGGGCGGCTGCGGGACGTCGCCCACCCGGACCTCGCGGACGCCGACCGGCAGGCCATCGGGGTCGCCGCCGGCGACCTCGACGGCGACGGCCGGGAAGAAATCTACGTCCTCAACACCGACACCTACTCCGGCCCGAAGCGGCACGCCGACCGCCTGTTCAAGGCCCGCCCGGACGGCGGCTGGGACGACCTGTTCGCCCGCCCCGAGAACCGCCCGGCCCGCAACCTCGCGGCCGGCCGGAGCGTCGCCGTGATCGACCGCCGGGGCGTCGGCCGGTACGGCTTCGTGGTCGCCAACTACGGCAAGCCCATGCGGCTCTACGAACTCGGCCCGGCCGGCGTCCTCACCGACCTCGCCCCGCCCCTCGGGCTGGCCCTCACCACCGGCGGCCGCGGGCTCCTCCCCGCCCCCCTCTTCGGCGACGCCACCGACCTGTTCTGCGCGAACGAGCACGGCCCGAACTTCCTCTTCCGCAACCTCGGCGACGGCACGTTCGAGGAGACCGCCACCCGCCACGGCGTGGCCGACCCGGACGAGCACGGCCGCGGGGTGACGGCGGTGGACGCCGGCGGCGGGCGGCTCGGCCTCTGCTGGGGGAACTGGGAAGGCCCGCACCGGCTCATGGCCCGCCGCCCGGACGGCACCTTCCTCGACCGGGCGACGATGGGTCTGGCCTTCCCGTCCGCCGTCCGGACGGTGATCGCCGCCGACTTCGACAACGACGGGCACGACGAGCTGTTTTTCAACAACATCGGCGAGGCGAACCGCGTCTTCCGCCTCCGGGCGGGCGGGGGGGGGGCCGCCGACCCTTACGGCGCGTTCGAGACGGCGATGCTCGACCCGGGCGACGCCCTCCTCCCGTTCGGCCTCGGCACCGGGGCGGCGGTGGCGGACGTCGACGGCGACGGCGTGCTGGAACTACTGATCGCCCACGGCGAGAGCGGCGAGCAGCCGTTGAGCCTGTTCAAGGCGCGGAACGCGGCCGGCAACGGGTGGTTGCGGGTGCGGCCGCTGACCCGGTTCGGGGCCCCCGCCCGCGGCGCGACGGTGCGGCTCGAATCGGCCGGCCGGCGGTCGGCCCGGGCCGTCTGCGGCGGCAGCGGCTACCTGTGCCAGATGGAGCCGGTCGCCCACTTCGGCCTCGGCCCCGCCCCCCGGGCCGACCGCGTGACCGTGACGTGGCCCGACGGCGCGGCCGTCGTGCTCGACGACCCGGGCGTGAACCGGACGGTGGTGGTGGCGTACCCGAAGGGGTGACACCCCGTAGGGTGGGCCTCGATGACTCGGCACCACCCTACAAAACCGGCGTCACGCCGCGACCGGCTCGGGGACCGGGCCGACGATGTGCGTCGGCATGCCGAGCAACTTGTCGACCTGGGAGACCGGGTACTCGGTCATGTCCAGGGTGACGGTCGCCCCCGCCAGCGTGAGGAACCGCCACTTGGTGCCGGTCGTCAGCCCGCCGTAAATGGTCTCCACCCCCCCGGCCGTGGCGGACGTTGAACCTTGCGGCCCCGACCATCCCCGCGATGCACTGGCCGAGCCCGTCGTTGATGTTGTCCCGCTTGGCCTCGAAGATGACGGCCACCGGGGCCGCCGCCGTCGGCTGCTGCGGGGCCTTGCCGATCAGGAAGTCGCAGTAGCCGGTCAACCCGTCCTCCGGCACGGCCGAGGACTCGACGCCGGAAAAGAGGCTGATCCGGCCCGCGTACCGCCGCCAGAACTCGCCCAAGACCGGGGCGACGAGGAACGCGGCCCGGGTCAGCTCCGTGTCGGACATGACGGCCAGTTGGGAGTTGGCGACGAGCATTTCCCGCAGGGCGGGGGAGGCGGCCGACGGCGGCGTGCGTGCGAACAGGTCCGGGCCCTGTCCAGCGTCAGGCCCAATTTCTGCATCACGTCCGGGTAGTGGAAGTCGCTGAACGCCGTGTCGTGAATCCCCGCGGGGTGAGCCGATTGTACCGCCCCCGCGCCGACCGGGGAAGCGCGGCGGGCTGGGGAAGAATCCGCGCCGTTTGCCCCCCGCGGTTTGACCCCCGCCAAAGGCCTACTAGAGTTCGGCGGGGTGACTCGCCCCCGTTCCCGTCAGAGGCGGCCCGCCCATGCCCTGGTCCGAACCCGCCCACGCCGACGACGTCACGGCCCCGCAGTGGGCCGCCAGCCTCGCCGTCCTCTGGCTGCCGGTCGCCCTGCTCGGGTTCGAGTCCTGGTGGGCCGGGTCGCTCCCGATCGCCGCCGGGGCCGGCGTCCTGGCCCTGTTCGCCGCCGTGTTCGTCGGCCAGCACCCGGTCTGGCGGCCGCCCGTCGGGGCGTCGGTCGTCGTCCTTTACCTCATGGCCCTCGTGTGGTCGTGGCTCCCGGTCCGCACCGTCGCCGACCCGGCCCTGTACGCCGTCCAGGGGGCCCTCATCCTCGTCGGCGTCGGGCTGTTCGCCGCCCACGACCTGATCCGCAGCGGGGCCGAGCCGCTCCGCCGGGCGAACACCTTCTGCCGCCGCCTCGTCGGCCGCACCGAGTGGCCGCTGCAACTGGTCGACTGCCGCCACCTGCCCGAAGTCCGCGGCCTCCGCCACGCCGTCCGCGACGTGGCCGGGCCGGCCCTGGCGCTCCTCTCGGACCCCCGGGCGGAGGTGCAGGCGGCCGCCCTCGGGGCGCTGGAATACCGCCAGGACTGGCACGCCGGGGAGGCCGAACTCGTCCTCCGGATCGGCATGACCTCCCCCGAGCCGGGGGTGCGGGCGGCGGCCGCCTATGCCCTCGCCGGGATCGACTCGGCCGACCTCGTGGCCGGGCTCGCCGGGATGCTCCGCGACCCCGCCCCGGAGGTCCGCCGGGCCGCCGCCGAGGCGCTGCTGTGGGACGGCGACCGCCGCTGGCCGTTCGCCCGGGAGGCCGTCCACGCCGCCCTGTCGGACGCCCGCCTGGCCAACGACGGGCCGCTGTTCGTGGGCACCGTCCGCCTCCCCGCGGCGGCCGTGTGCGACCTCACCCTGTGGGCCGCCGACCGCCCGCCGCTGGCCACCCGGGCGACGCAAATCCTTGTCGAGCAGTACCACCGCGGGCTGTCCGACCCCGACCGCCCCGAGCTGGCCAGCGAGCTGGCCGCCCAGACGCTCGACGACGACGCCGCCCCCAACCTGCGGGTCGAACTCGCGTCCCTGCTCCGCGACCACCACATGCTCACGCCAGACCTGCTCGACCGGCTCACGAACGTCGGCCAGCCCGGCCCCCTGCGGCTGCTGGCGGCCGAGGTGATGCTGCGGGCCAACCCGAACGACCCGGACGGGCTCGACGTCCTCCGCGGCCTCGCCCGCCAGCCGAATCGCGAGATGGCCCTGGCCGTGGGGGCGATCCTCCAGAACATCCTCGGGCTGAACCTGGGGCTCCCGCAGGGGCACGTCCCGGCGGCGAACAGCAAGGCGGCCGCGGACGTGACGCGGCGGGTGCTGGCGTGGGCCAACGGGGCGACCCCGGACATGGTCCGCCCGCCGACCCCCGGCCCCCACCCCGGCCTCAAGCCCGGCTCCCGCAGCCCGTTCGGGGGCCTCCAGTCGACCAACTTCGAGCCGCCCCCGGGCAAGCGGAAGGTGTGAGGGTGAGTGTGGAGTGTGAGTACAATTCCAGACGGGCACCCTGGGCGAGTGGACCCCGGCGTCTCTGTTTGGTCCGTTCTCACACTCCACACTCACACCCCACACCTTGAGGCTTTGTGAATCTCCGTATCGGCACCGCCGGGTACGCCTACCCCGCGTGGGTCGGCGGCTTCTACCCGCCGGGCACGCCGGCCGCCGACCACCTCGGGTTCTACGCCCGCCACTTCCCGGCGGTCGAAATCAACTCGTCGTTCTACCGCCCTCCGACGCCCGAGCAGGTGGCGAAGATGGCCCGCCGGACGCCGCCCGGGTTCGGCTTCACTCTCAAGGTGCCGAAGTCCGCGAGCCACGGCCGCGACGCGGGGGAGTTGCCCGCGTTCAAGCTCGCCGCCGACCAACTCGCCGCCCACGGCAAGCTCCTCGGGCTGATCCTTCAGGAGCCGGAATCGTTCCACCACACGCCGGCGAACCGCGACTGGCTCGCCCGGGTGGGCGAGGCGTTGCGGCCGCACCGGGTGGCGGTCGAGTTCCGCCATCGGTCGTGGGCCGCGTCGAACCTCGAAGCGTGGATGGGGCACGTCGGGTTGGACCTCGTGAGCGTCGGCGTGCCGGACATCGACTCGCTCTTCCCCCGGGGGTTGCGGGTGGCGAACCGCCGGGTGTACGCCCGCCTGCATTCGCAGGACGCGAGCGTGTGGTACGCCGGCGGGGCCGCCCGGTACGACTACGACTACCCGCCGGCCGCCGTCGCCGAGTGGGCCGACGGCCTGAAGCGGATCGCCGCCGAGGGGCGGGCGGACGACGGGCTGTTCTTCTTCAACAACTGCGTCGGCACCCAGGCCGTCGAGAACGCCCGGGCCCTGGCGGCGGCGTTGCGGGGGGCACCGGGCATCAACCTCGTCGAAGCGCCGGAGCCGGAGGCGCGGCAGCCGTCGCTGTTCGAATGACCGGGGCCGCGGGGCGTCCGTACAATTCCCACCCGACATCCGCCCCCGCGAAAGGACGCCCCATGTCCGCGACCACGACCAAGCGCCTCCCCGTCCGCTCCGAGGTGCCCGCCGCCGACACCTGGGACCTGGGCTCCCTGTTCGCGTCGGACGCCGCCTGGGAGGGGGCGTTCGCCGAGTTCAAAACGCTGGTCGGCGGGTACGCCAAGTTCCGCGGCACGCTCGGGTCCGGCCCCGAGGCGCTGGGCGAACTGTTGAAGTTCGACACCGCCGTCGACCGGCTCGGGGACCGCGTGGGGACGTACGCGTTCCTCAAGGAAACGGAGGACGTGGCGAACGGCACCTACCAGGGGATGAAGGCCCGCTACGTCGGCGTGGCGTCCGAGGCGGGGGCGCTGGCGTCGTACATCCGGCCCGAGGTGCTGGCGATCCCCGACGACACGATGAAGCAGTACCTCGCGTCGCCGGCGCTGGCCGACTACAAGCTCGCCCTCGAACGCCTGTTGCGGTACAAGCCGCACACGCTCAACGCCAGCGAGGAGCGGCTGCTCGCCATGCAGGCCGAGAGCAACCAGACGCCGCGGACCGTGTTCGACCAGCTCACCGACGCCGACCTGAAGTTCGGGACGCTCGAAATTCGGCCCGGCGAGACGATCGACCTCACCCACTCGACGTACAGCCTCTGCCTGGAGAACCCCGACCGCGAGGTGCGGAAGAAGGCGTTCCACCAGTACTACGCCGAGTTCGCCGACCACGCCAATACCCTGGCCGCGACCCTCGCCGGGTCCGTCAAGCAGGACGTGTACCACGCCCGGGTGCGGAACTACCCGAGCGCCCGCGAGGCCGCCCTGTTCCCCGACAACGTGCCCGTGAGCGTGTACGACAACCTCATCACGGCGGTGCGGGTCAACCTCCCCGCCGTGCATCGGTACTACCAGATTCGCAAGCGGGCGATGACGCTGCCGGACATCCACTTCTACGACATCTACACGCCGATCTTCCCCGAGATGCGGGTCCGCCACACCTGGGACGAGGGCGTCGAGGCGGTGGTGGACGCGCTCCAGCCGCTCGGGCCGGACTACGTGAGCGCGGTGGCGAAGGGGCTGCGGGGCCGGTGGTGCGACCGCTACGAGAACAAGGGGAAGCACAGCGGGGCGTTCAGCAGCGGGTGCTACGACAGCGACCCGTACATCCTCATGAACTACCAGCCGGACGTGCTCGACCACGTCTTCACCCTGGCCCACGAGGCCGGGCACAGCATGCACACGCACCTCTCGAAGGGGCAGCCGTACCAGTACGCCAACTACACGATCTTCGTGGCCGAGGTGGCGAGCACGTTCAACGAGCAGCTCCTGGCCCGGGCCATGATGAGGAAGGCGACCACGGCCCGGGAGCGGGCGTACTTCGTGAACAAGGAGATCGACGACATCCGCCGGACGGTGGTCCGGCAGACGATGTTCGCCGAGTACGAGAAGGTGACGCACGCCCTGGCCGAGGCGAACGAGCCGCTGACGCTCGACCGGCTGCGGGCCGAGTACAAGGCGTTGCTCGACGCCTACTTCGGCCCCGACTTCGTGCTGGACGACGAGCTGAGTTTGGAAGGGCTCCGCATCCCGCACTTCTACCGGGCGTTCTACGTCTACAAGTACGCCACCGGGCTGTCGGCCGCGATCGCGCTCGCGGAGCGCGTCACGAACGGCGGGAAGGCCGAACTCGACGCCTACCTCGGCTTCCTCAAGGGCGGCAGCTCGAAGGACCCGCTCGACCTCCTCCGCGGGGCGGGCGTGGACATGGCGACCCCCGGCCCGGTGGACGCGGCCCTGAAGCGGTTCGGCGAGCTGGTGGACGAGCTGGACCGGCTGCTGGCGTGAGTCGTCACCGCTTTCGCGGCATGCGGACGCGGACGACCAGGACGGCGTCCTCCGCCGGGAACGGCCGGAAGGTGACGGCCAGCGGCCCGAACACCGCGAAGCGGTAGTAGGGTTCGCGGGACTCGCCGGTCCCGACCGGGTCGGTGGACAGGGCGGCCGTCAGTTCCCGCAGGGCGGCCGCGAACTCGGCTGCGAGGGCGGGGTTGTCGCGGACGATCGCGTTCATTCGGTTGAACGCCGGCGGCAGCCAGACGACGTGGTACGTCATTCGAGCCCCAACCGCTTGACCACTTCGTCGTGAGGAATGCCGCCGCCGGCTGCGACAATGGCGTCCAGTTCGGCCGTGGAAATGGCGTCGATCTCCTCGTCGAGCAGCCGCCGCCGCTCGGAGAGAACCTGACGTACTGCGCTCAAGGCATCCCGCCTCACGAACGCCCCGATGGGGTGCCCGTCGGGGCCGATCAGTTCCGTGCCCGTTTCCGCCGCCCGCAGCGCCGCCGCGGCCGCCGCGTCGAGCGTGATCTTTTCCATGGCCCCCTCCCGGTCGGCACCCGGCCCTCAAGACACGCGAGGGCCGCCCGCCCGGCATTATAACCCACCGCGGTGTCCGCCGCCCATCCGCCCCCGCCCGGTCCGCTTGACGCCCGCCCGGCGGCGTGGTAATCCGCTGCCGCGTGCGGGGGGGTTGCGTCGCCAACGAGCCAGTGGTGTGGTATGGTCGGGATTTCGAGGCGGTTTTTGGCCGCCGTGCTGGCGGGGTGTGGGGCGGGGTGCCACGCCCGGCACCAGGACTTCGGGTTCCCCACTCGGGCGGCGGGCATCGGCTCGCCCGCCCCGGTCGCTCCCGTGGACGTGTCGCCGCCCGCCGCCGGGGCGACGCCTGCGGCCGTGAACCAGTTGACCGCCCCGGACACGCAACGGTTGGTCGCCAGAACCAAGTTCGAGAACGGCAGGCTGACGACCACGACGGACTACGCCGACGGCCCGTTGGGGCCGCTCACGGCCGGCGGGGGCGGCCCCCCGGCGTTCTCGTTCGTCCCGCCGTCGCCCCTCGAAGCCGGCCGGTAGTCACGCCTTCTCGACCCCGGCCCGGACGTGCCGGAGGGCCGTCACCAGCAGGTCGAAGTGGTCCTCGAAGCGGCGGCTGTCGACCTCCCGCTGCGAGAGCGTGGCGGCGAACAGGTAGACGAACTCGTCGCCGACCTCCGGCGGGCGGACGTACTGGAACAGGACGCCGCCGTACTGCCCGTCGAAGAGGGCCCGCCGGTTCGCCCCCTGGCCGGCCGCCCCGAGCACCTTCGCCAGCCGCTCCATTTCGTGGTGCAGGACCGTCGCCTGGGCCGTCCACGCGGCGGCCTGCTCGTCCACCGTGTGGTCGATCCCCGCTTCCGCCATGCGGGCCGCGACGTGCCGGCGGGCGGTCCCGCTCGCCACCACCTCCGGCACCGCGTCCGGCTCCTTGCCGAGCCGCACCAGCACGGCGAAGTCGAGGCCGCCGGTCCGCCGGGCGTAGTAGCGGACCACCCGGCCGGCGTCGTGCAGGCCGCGGAACGTGGCCGGGTCTCGCGGCAGCACGAGCCGGCAGTAGCCGACGAGGCCGAGGATGACGAGGCCGTTGAAGAGCCCGAAGGCGGCGACCATGACCTGCGGGGCCGTCCGCTCCTCGGTCACGAGGGCCCGGAGGGGGACGGCCCACGCCTCGGGGTCGGCCGACTTGGCGTGCCAGCGGAGGAGCCCGGCCGCCCCGCTCAGGAAGCCGCCGGCGGCCAGCAGCCAGAGCGGCCGGTGGGGGTTGACGACCTGAGTGACGAGCGGCTTGCCGACGGCCACCCGGGCCAGCCCGAACGCCGCCCCCGAGACGGCCAGGACGCGGGACAGGTCGGAGACGTTGCAGTCCATGGGGCACCTCGGCGGGGGCCGGCACGCGGCCGCAGCCGGGAGTGTATTCGCCCGCCGGCCCCCGGCATTCCCGCGGGGCCGTTTCCCGGTTGCGTCCGGCGGCCGCGTCGGGTCCAATGGCGTGCCCGATCTCCGCACGCCGTTGGAGCTTCCGATGCGCCTCCCCGCCGCCGTCGCCTTCACACTTTTCGCGCTGAGCACGGGCCGAAACCAGGGGGCCGACGCCCCCCGCTCGCCCGTCGGCCGGCCGAACGTCGTCTGGATCGTGACCGAAGACATCTCCCCGAACCTCGGCTCGTACGGCGACCCGGACGCCGTCACGCCGAACCTCGACAAGCTCGCGGGGCAGGGGGCCCGCTTCACCCGCTGCTTCTCGCACGCCCCGGTTTGCGCCCCGACCCGCTCGGGCCTCATCTCCGGGCAGTACCCCACCACGCTCGGCAGCCACCACATGCGGTCGAAGCTCGTGACGCCGCCGCCGACGTTCACGCAGCACCTGCAGAAGGCGGGGTACAAGACGTTCTGGCCGGGGAAGACCGACTTCAACTTCAACCCGCCGAAGGGGTGGGTCGACAGCACCGCCGACTGGACGAAAGACCCGTCCCTCCTGCCCGCCGACACGCCGTTCTTCGCCTACGTCAACTTCGGCGTGACGCACGAGAGCCAGGTCCGCCCGACGCCGGGCCAGCGGGCGAAGAACGCCGCCCGCCTCGCCCCCGGGCAGCGGCACGACCCGGCGAAGGTCCACCTCCCGCCGTACTACCCGGACGTGCCCGAGGTGCGGGCCGACGTGGCGACGTACCACGACAACATCTCGGCGGTGGACCACCTCGTCGGCGACGTGCTCAAGCTGCTCGACGACCGCAAGCTGAGCGACAACACGGTGGTCTTCTTCTTCGGCGACCACGGGTGGGGGCTGCCGCGGGGGAAGCGCTGGCCGTACGACAGCGGCACCCGCGTGCCGCTGCTCGTCCGCTGGCCGAAGGCGGTCGCGCCGGGGAGCGTCCGCGACGACCTCGTGGCGTTCGTCGATTTCGCCCCCACCGTCCTCGCGCTCGCCGGGGCGGCGGTGCCGCCCGAGATGCCGGGGCAGGTGTTCCTCGGGCCGGCGCGGGCCGCCGACCGCAAGTACGCCTTTTCCGGCCGCGATCGGATGGACGAAGCGCCCGACTGCGTCCGCAGCGTCCGCGACCCCCGCTTCCGCTACGTCAAGAACTTCCACCCGGAGTTGCCCTACGCCCAGTGGTTGAACTACGGCGACGAGATGCCCACCATGAAGGCGTGGCGGCGGCTCGCGTTCGAGGGCAAGCTGAACGACGTGCAGAAGGCGTTCTTCGCCCGCACCAAGCCGGCCGAGGAGCTGTACGACCTCGCCGCCGACCCGTTCGAGACGAAGAACCTGGCCGCCGACCCGGCTCACGCGGCGAAGCTGGCCGAACTCCGGGCCGCCCTCGACAAGTGGACGGCCGACACGAAGGACCTGGGCGGCGTGCCGGAGAAGGAGCTGATCCGCACGGGCGTGGTGAAGGACGTGCTGACCTCCGAGTACGACGCCCGGGTGAAGCTCCACCCGGCCACGCCGCCGGTGCCGTGACACGGGGGGGAAGATGGTCAACCTGTCGAGCTACGAGTGCCGCGGGCAGCCGCTGGCCCCGTTCGGGGTGTTCCTCCGCCGCATCGGCATCAACGCCGTGGTGGTGGCCGCGTTCCTCCTCTTCTCGCTCGCGGCCGGCACCCTCGGGTACCACGTGTGGGGCGGGTGCGGGTGGGTGGACGCCTACCTGAACGCGGCCATGATCCTGACCGGGATGGGCCCCGTCACGCCGATGGTCACGACCGCCGGCAAGCTCTTCTCGGCCTCCTACGCCCTGTACAGCGGGGTCACGTTCCTCACCCTCGTG
Organism: Gemmataceae bacterium; assembly: GCA_031426095.1. Classification (GTDB taxonomy): domain Bacteria; phylum Planctomycetota; class Planctomycetia; order Gemmatales; family Gemmataceae; genus JANPKP01. Next base: position 7,651 of record JANPKP010000057.1, on the reverse strand, counting down.
GCCTTCCTCATGGCCCCGGTCTACCACCGGGTGCTGCACCACTTCCACCTCCAGACGGAGGACGACGAGGGCAAGGACGACAAGGGGAACGACGACAAGGGCGGGGCGGGGTAGACTGGAGTCGTACCGCCAACCAGGAGCGAGGGATGAGCGCGAGCCTGCTTCCCGAAGCCGAGGTCTTCTACCCCGAGTCGGACGGCCAGCCGATGGGCGAGAACACGGTCCAGGTGCGGTGGATCAACGACCTGTACAACGGGTTCGACGCCCACTTCGCCGCCGCCCCGGACGTGTTCGTGGCGGCCGACCTGTTCTGGTACCCGGTCCGGGGCGACGCCCGCACGGTCACGGCCCCGGACGTGCTGATCGCGTTCGGCCGGCCGAAGGGGGACCGCGGCAGCTACAAGCAGTGGGAGGAAGGCGGGGTCGCCCCGCAGGTGGTGGTCGAGGTGTTGTCGCCGGGCAACGACTTCCCGGAGATGCAGAAGAAGCTCCTGTTCTACCAGCGGTACGGGGTCGAGGAGTATTACGCCTACGAGCCCGAACTCCACACCCTCGAGGTGTGGGTGCGGGCCGGGGCGGTCCTCCGGCCGGTCGCGGCGAACGGGTTCGTGAGCCCCCGTCTGGGCGTCCGGTTCGAGGTGTCCGGCGGCGAGCCGATGCGGCTCGTCCGGCCCGACGGGTCGCGGTTCCTGACCTACCGGGAGATCCTCGCCCGCGTCGCGGAGGAACAGGAGCGAACCGCCGCGGGCCTGGCCCGTGCGGCCGCCGAGCGGGAACGAGCGGGAGCCGAACGCGAGCGGGCCGACGCCCAGCAGGCCCGGGCCGACGCCCTCGCGGCCAGGCTCCGCGAACTCGGCGTCGACCCCGACACCCTCTGAGCCGCCCCGCATGACGCACTTCGTCTCCCACCTCGAAGGGGCCATCGACGGCACCCGGCTGCCGTTCGGCACCCTTGCCAACCTGCACGCCGGCAAGCCCATCGTCGTCCGCTACCACCTCGACAAGATTCGGGACGCCGTCGGGCCGGACGACATCGCCCGGCGGCCGGCCGACCTGTGGCGGTATCGGGAACTCCTGCCGCTGCCGGCCGACGTGGAGCCCGTGTCGCTCGGCGAGGGGATGACGCCGCTCCTCCACTGCCCCCGGCTCGGGCGGGAACTCGGGCTGAACAAGCTGCTCGTCAAGGACGAGTCGCGGCTGGCCACGGGCAGCTTCAAGAGCCGGGGGATGAGCGTCGCCGTGAGCATGGCGAAGTGGCTCGGCGTGAAGCGCGTCGCCCTGCCCACGGCCGGGAACGCCGGCGGGGCGGCCGCCGCCTACGCGGCCCGGGCGGGGATGGAGTGCTTCGTCTTCATGCCCGACGACACGCCGGCGGTCAGCCAGTTCGAGCCGCACCTGTACGGGGCGAGGGCGTTCCGCGTCAACGGCCTGATCCACGACTGCGGGGCGATCGTCAAAGCGGGCACCGAGCGGATGGGCTGGTTCGACCTCTCGACGCTGAAGGAGCCGTACCGCCTCGAAGGCAAGAAGACGATGGGCCTCGAACTCGCCGAGCAGCTCGGCTGGCGGCTCCCCGACGTGATCCTCTACCCGACCGGCGGCGGCACCGGGCTGATCGGCATGTGGAAGGCGTTCGCGGAACTGGCGGCGCTGGGCTGGCTCCTTCCTCAGGGGACAGGGGACAGGAGACAGGGATCAGACGGACCCGGTGTTACTGGCTCCTGGCTCCTGCCCCCTGACTCCTCGAAGCCGCGGTTTCCGCGGCTCTACGCCTGCCAGGCCGAAGGCTGTGCCCCGATCGTGCGGGCGTTCGAGGCGGGGGGGCGGTTCGCCCCGGTCTTCCCGAACGCGGCCACCGTGGCCAGCGGGCTGCGGGTGCCGGCGGCGGTCGGCGACTTCCTCATGCTCGACGCCATCCGGGAGAGCGGCGGCAAGGCGGTCGCGGGGGCGGAGGCGAGCATCGGCCCGTGGATGCGGCGGGCGTCGTCGCTCGAAGGCGTCGGCGTCTGCCCGGAGACGGCGGTCTGCCTGGACGTGCTGGAGAAGCTCGTGGCGGCCGGCGAGGTGCGGGCCGACGACGAGGTGGTGGTGTTCAACACCGGGGCCGCCCCGAAGTACCTCGAAGCCCTGCCGGCGACCCTGCCGGAGATTGACAAAGGGAACGTCGATTGGGCCGCGATCGGAGCGGCCGGCCGCGGCTGACGCGGGCCGTGGACCGCCGCCCGGCCGGCGGATACGCTGGGAGCATCCCCGGAGCCCGCCATGCCCGCCGCCCGCCGCCTGGCCCTCGCGCTGCTTGCCGCCGTCGCGCTGCCCGCGTCCGCGGCCGACCCCGCCCGCACCGACGCCTTCGGCGACCCGCTCCCGCCGGGGGCCGTGGCCCGCCTCGGGACGGCGAGGGCGACAACCGGGCGGTCGTTGCGGGCAAATCTGATCCCGCCCCTCTTCGACCGCGCGATCGTCCGCGACCCGCTCGGCGAACCCGTCGTCCGGGACTTGACCACCGGGGCGGTCGTCTGCCGGCCGCCGTCCCGCGAGTCCAAGAGGGGAGGCCCGACGGCGTTCGCGGCCGACGGGAAGCGGGCCGTCAGCGTCCTCGACCGCGAACTCGTCGTGTGGGACGCCGCGACCGGCCGCGTCCTCCACACGATCAAAACCGGTGCGATCGAAGTGAGAGTTTCGTTCGGGTCGGCGTTGTCGGCCGACGGGTCCGTCGTGGTGGCGTGTGAACAGCCGCCCCCCGAATGGATCGGCCGCAAAATCCCCGGCGGGGCGTTCGCTCCGCCGTCCCCCAAAGAGGTCGTCGTCCGAAAGGTGGCCACGGGGGACGTCCTGGCAAGGGTTTCGTTGGGGCCGGAGCGGGAGCCGGGGTTCACCCTTTCGGGCGACGGCCGAACGCTCGTCACGTGGGACGACACCCCCCTCATCGGTCGAGGCCGCGAGCCGGCCCCGGACCGGACCATGACCGTTCGGGACGTCGCCACGGGCAAGGCGGTGGCCTCGGTCCCGGCGGCCAGATCGTTCAGGGCCGCGGTGCTGTCGACGGACGGGGCGCTGCTCGCCCGCGTTAACGACCGCGGCCGGGGCGAGTTGTTCGACGCCCACACCGGCAAGGCGCTACCACTCGCCGCCGTCCCGGCCGGTCGCGAGCGGGCCGATTCCGACACGGCCCCCGGGGCGGCCGTCGTCGATTTCTCCCCGGACGGCAAAACGCTGGCCGGCGTCGGGCGCGACCTGACGACGTGGCGCTGGGCCACGGCCGACGGCAAACTCCTCGACGCCACCCCCGCCCCGCTGCCCGTCGAAGACCACCCGACGCGGCACGTCGCGGTCGCCCTCCCGGCGAACGACAAGGCCGTGGCGGCGGCGGAAGTGGGTCAAACGGTGGTGGCGTGGGAGTTCCCTTCGGGGAAGCTCCGGACGCCACTGGGGGGCCACACGCGGGCGGTCACCGGGGTCGGCTTCCGGGCGGGTGGCAAGGAGGTCGTGACAGGGGCCGAGGACGGCCGCGTCGTCCGCTGGGACGCGACGACGGGCAAGCAAGTCGGGGCGGTCGCCGTCCGCCCGGAGGTGGTGGTCCCCTTCCGCCGCCCGGTCGCCCCCCCGCTTCGTATTTCCCCGGACGCGGCCCGCGGCCTCTGTGACGGCACGGGCGACAACTTGGTACTCGCGTTCGACCTGACGACCGGGGCTCAGACGTTTGCACTCCCTCCCCGAGGCTGGGGCGGAGGGGGAGCCGTGCCGTCGCCGGACTTCACAAAAGTCGCTGGCTTCGTCTTCCCGAACGACGGCAACAACGGGCGGTTCCGCTGTTCGGTGTGGGAGGCGGCGTCTGGGAAGAAAGTGATCGATGTCGAGCCGCTGGCCGGGGGCGACCGCGACACGACGAGCAGGTTCCGGACCGCCGCCTTCAGCCCGGACGGGACGCGACTCCTGACGGTGGTCGGTGTCAGCGCCAAGCGGCCCGCCCGGGGAGCCGAGCGGCCGGCCGGCTTGCCCGACCCTTACCTGGTTTTCGCGGGTTGGGACGTGGCGACCGGCCGGAAGTTGGGGGAGTGGGTCGAGCGGGGCGTGAACCGGATCGAAGTGGTGGCCGCCGCCAGTGGTACGTCGGCGGTCGTTACGTCGCCGGCCCAGACAAACGGCCGTGACCCCATGATGCCCGACCACCACCTCTGGGCGCTCGACTTCGAGGCCGGCCGCCGGGGCGACGAGATCGATGGCGTCAAGTTTGGCAGGCGGTCATTGGATTGGGGCAGCACGACCGTGCTCGGCCCCGTCGCCTTCTCAGCCGACGGCAAGCGGTTCGCCGTCGGCGGCCCGTTCGGGGACGACGGCGAGGTCGGCGTGCGGCTCTACGACTGGCCATCGGGCAAAGTCCTCCGCACCTTCCTCGGTCACTCTGCCGCCGTCACCGCCTTGAACTTCTCCCCGGACGGCACGACGCTCGCCAGCGGGTCGGTCGATACCACCGTGCTGCTCTGGGACGTGGCGAACGTCCACGCCCCAATGGCTCCCTGAAACCGCCCACCGTTCCCGGCAGTACGGAGTTTCGCCCATGTTCGGCTCCGTCGTGGCGATCGGCTGTGCGCTGGCCGGCGGGCGGGGCATCCTGCCGCCGTGGGCGGCGGCGCTGACGCTGGAGGCCCGCGTCGCCGAGGCGATGGAGGGCGGGCCGGTCGTGGTCGAGGTCGCCCTCACGAACCGCGGGGCGGCCGAGGTCGAGGTCGATTGGAAGCCCGGCCCGCAGGCCCGGCTCACGCTCCCGCCGGCGTGGGCGGCCGTGCCCCGGGGGCCGGTCGTGGAGGCGGGTGGGAAGTCGGGCGTCGCCGGCATCGGGGCGGAAGAGTCCCGCGTCGAGTGGTTCGTCTTGCACGCCGACTACGCCAGCCGCTTCCCGCCCGGCCGGGGGACGCTCGCCGTGGAGCGCCGCGTCACCGTTCACCCGCCGCACGGGGTCGCCGGGTCGCCGGTTACGTTCGCGCTGCGGGTGCGGCTCGAAGTCGATGTCCCTTCGGCCACCCCGGCGAACCTCGCGGCCCTCGCCGGGCGGCTCGACGCCGAACTCGCGGCCATCCCCAAGACGGCCGGCACCGGGTGGGGGCGGGCCGACCCGTACCACCGGCTGACGCAGAAGTTCACCGGCGTCCGCCACAAGGAGTTGCTGCCGGTCGCGGTCAAGCTGCTCGACCGCAAGGTGGGGCCGGGCGGGCGGCCGCGGGAACTCGAAGAGATGGTGATCGACGCCGACCCGCCGGCCGCCCACCGGCTGTTCGTGGACCGCCTGGCCGCCCCGAACCTGCCGGCCGACGCCGACGGCCCGTTCGCCACCTGGAAGGGGGCCGAGGACGCGGTTTGTGCCCCCCTCGTGCGGGCGTGGCGTGGCGGGTGGGCGAGCGAGTGGGCGGCGACCTCGCGGCGGCCCGACCCGGTGCCGGCCTTCGCCCGCGGGTTCGCGGCGTGGGTCGGCGACGTGCGGACGCACGGCCCGCGGGTGCTGCCGGACGGCGAGCTGAAGCGGCTGGCGAGCGCGGACGACTTCTGGGTGCGGGCGAGGGCGTTCACCACGTTCGCCGACCGCCTCGGGCCGGCCTGGGCGGACGCCTTCCTGGCCGACGCCAAGGCCCGCCACGCGAGCAAGCTCGACCCGGCCCGCACGGCCCGGCTGTTGACCGACCTGGACGCCGCCAGCTACCCGGTGCGGGAGCGGGCGACGGCGTCGTTGCTGTCCGATTCGTGGGCGGTGGGGCCGGCCGTCGCCGAGGCGGCGACCGCGTCGGCGTCGCCGGAGGTGCGGTGGCGGGCGGCGTACATCCTCTCCCGGCTGCCGCCGGCCCCGCCGCCCGACCCGCGGGCGTCCCGGGTGCTGGCCGGCCTGTCGCCGGCCGCCGGCCCCGACCGCCGGCTGCTGGACGTGCTGGCGGGCGGGGCGGTGATCGACCCGGTGGCGGTCGCCGCCCGCCGGCGGCTGGCCGACTTCGCCCGGGAGGCGGCGGGGCCGTGACGGCCACTCCGAAGTCAAGCGGTCCGAGGCGGAATGGGCCGCCGCTCCCGCGTTACCGCAAAATTCGGTAAGGGAATCGCAACTCGCGCCGGTCCCTCCACATGCGGCGACCGCGTGCGAAAAAAGCGGGAGAATCCGGGGGAGGTCGAAGCAAGTGCCGAACGTCCGCCGGGGGTTTCGGCCCCTGTTCCGCCCGCTGGCGTACCTGTGGGCGTCGCCGAACACTCTGCTGGGCCTGCTCGTGGTCGCGGCCGCCCTGCTCACCGGGGGGCGGGCGCGGGTCGAGCGCGGGGTGGTGGAGGTCCACGGCGGGTTCGCCCGCTTCCTGCTGCGGCACCTCCTGTACATCCGGGCGTCGGCCCTCACCCTCGGGCACGTCGTCGTCGGACAGGACCGCGACGCGCTGGACTTCACGCGGGACCACGAGCACGTCCACGTCCGCCAGTACGAGCGGTGGGGGCCGGCCTTCCTGCCGGCGTACGTCCTGTCGAGCGTCCGCTGCTGGCGGCGGGGCGAGAACCCGTACCTCGACAACGCCTTCGAGAAGGAGGCGTACCGCATCGCCCCGTAGGGCCCGGCTTGAATCGCCCCCCGGAGCGGGTATAGGTGGCGCACGCGGGACCGGTGGCGGGAGGGCGAACATGGGGCGGCGGGCGTGGGCACTGGTGCTGGTCCTCGCGGTCGCCCGCCCGGCGGCCGCGCAGGTGGTGCCGGCCGCCCCGACCACGCCCACGACCCCGGTCGGCACCCCGTCGTCGGCCCCCACGGCGTCGATGATCCTCCCGGTGGCCGGCGGGAAGGACTACTTCGGGCCGCCGCTGAGCCAGAAGTTCGACGAGAAGACGGTCTTCCCCGACCCGCCGGCGGCCCTCAAGCCGAAGCCGCCGGAACTCTTGCCGCCGCCGAAGCCGATCATCCTCTCCGACGGGTTCGAGCTGCCGCCGCCGCCGCCGCTCCCGCCGCCGGTCAAGCGGTGGTTCGGCGGGTTCGAGTTCGGGCTCAACGGCAGCTCGGGTAACGCCGACATCCTCAACGTCCGCCTCGGCAGCAACGTCGACCGCAAGACGGAGAGCAACCGCTTCCACACCGACCTGCTCTACACCCTCAGCCGGCAGGAGGGGAAGACGCAGCAGGACCAGGCGATCCTCAACGCCCGGGACGAGATCCTCTTCGGGCCCAGCCCGTGGAGCGTGTTCAGCGCCCTGCAGGTCGAGTACGACGCCTTCCGGGCGTACAACTTCCGCGCCGGTACTTACGACGGCCTGTCGTACCGCTGGGTGAAGACGGATAAGACGTTCTTCAGCACCCGGTTCGGGGCCGGGGCCGTGCGGGAACTCTCGGGGAACGCGACGACGAAGGACCGGTGGGTGGCGGAAGCCGTGCTCGGCGGCGACCTCAACCACAAGTTCACCGACCGGCAGGCGTACGTGTCGAGCGTGGACGTGTACCCGAACCTGAGCCGGCTCGGGGAGTACCGCATCCGGGCCCGGGCGGCCTACGAGATCGTGCTCGATCCGAAGCGGGGGATGGTCCTGCGGATGGGCGTCCAGGACCGCTTCGACAGCAGCCCGGGCAACGCCAAGCGCAACGACGTGAACTACTTCACCACCCTGCTGTTCAAGTTCTGAGGGCGGCTGGCGTCCGTCT
>JANPKP010000056.1:0-17990 GCA_031426095.1 Gemmataceae bacterium | reverse complement strand
GGGGGCGCCCCTGTGGTGGGCGGTTTGGGGGGCCTGTTTTTGTGGTTGGGGGGGGGGGGGGCGGGGCTGCAAACCCCCCCCCCCACGCCGCTGACGGACTTGCGATAACGGCTATTTCTTCACGTCGCCGAGCAGCATCTTGGTGTCCCAGATGGCAATGCCTCCGTAGCCCCCGTAGGTCGCCAGCCGAGTCCCGTCGTGGCTGAAACAGGCGGCCGATACCCCATCCTTGTCGGCGACGAACTGGGCCGTCACCTGAACGGGATTCAATTGGATAACGAATAGGTTTTTCGCCCCTTTGGGGTCGAGCGTCGCGCAGGCGACGTGCGTTCCCTTCGGGTGGAACGCGAGCGATGTCACTGTGTACTGTCCCAACGGCTGACGGTCGATCTTTTTGCCGGTCACGGTGTCGTGCCAGATTACCGACCCGTCGTTGTGGCCTACAAACAGAATCTTGCCGTCCGGGGAGAATTGGATGGTGGACATATACATCGACCCCTCCAGCATCGTCTTGACAGGTTTGTCTCCGAGCGACCAGCACTCGATTCCGTTGGGTTGTTCGCTGCGGCGTGGTTGAAACACCACGGCCAAACGATTCGCTTGCGGATCGAGCGCCGTGGCGACCAGACCCGAGTCTGCCGGGGGGACGATCTTGAGAAGAGACTTGACCGGGTTTTCCTCAAAGCCGTACCGGAACAACTCAAAGTGATCGAGACCCACTTTGGAAAGGTACACACCTTGGCCCTTGGCATCCGCCCACACGCGGGTGCAGTCGCTGCCGACCGGGGTTACTCCCAGATCGATGGTGCCACCTGCTGGAATTGCCAGTTTGTGCGGGGGTATGGCGAGAAAGCGCAACTTTCTTCCGGCCACGAGTGCCGCCCACTTTCCGTCCGGCGAAACGGCACCATGATCTGGTGTGAACAAGAGTTGGTCTTCTCGCCCGGTAGCGACGCGGGCCACTTCTTGGCCGTCCGTAACTTTATGTATGGTCAGGGCAGCGCTAACATGAAGGTGAGCATGGCTGACGGCTAAGTGTTTACCATCCGGCGTGAACTGAATCCACGGCGCGGCGTTGTTAATTTTCTTTTCAGACCCGACATCGAATTTGGTGAGTGGTGTGGCTGGCTCGTCCGCCCAGACCCGGGCGTGCCAGCTCACAGCGATCATCAACAATAAGATACGCGGCAACCGGATTGGCAGTCTGCCCTTCATGGTTACGGCCCTCCCGGAAGTGCGTTCTTTGCGGCGGCGACTTTAGCCTGCAGATACGATTTCAACAGCAGGTTGTCTTTATACTGATCGAGGATGATACGAGCCCGCCGGGCCGACTCGAACCCACCTGTGTTGAACTCTTCCGTGAGCGCGCCGTAGATCAGTGCCGCCCGTCCCATGTCTCCCCCCTCCAAGCTGTCACCGAGGAGTTTTGCCGCGGTTCGATTACCCTTCTGACGAGTCGGGAACGAGCCACTTCCCATCTGCGTGATCGCTTCGTCCAGTTTGAGTTTGATCGACAACCAGCCCTTTACCGTTAATGGTGCGGCAACGGCGGTAACACCCCCAACTACCGCGTCGAGTCCGGTGGGGATCGTACGCCAGTCGATGACCGCGTTTTGAAGTGCTTGGTCGGCCACGGTGCGTGCGAGGTCGGCCGCACCGGGATTTGGGATACCGAACCGCACGTCAAGAATTGTCCGATTGCTGACCGCTTTGAGAACTTGGTACTCCGAATACGTAATCGGCTTACCGAGTTCGTTGACTACCCCGATAAAGTCCAGGAACGCGTTATCTGATCCGTTCAGTTTGTTCAGCATCTCTTGCGAGCGGTCCGCCCGGATGCCTTCGGGTGTCGCCCCCGCAGCGACGAACGACGAGTTCCCGTCCGCGCCATCTTCGGTCAGCAGTGGCACCTCGAACGATGTCACGTTCGCCTCGAACTCGGCGGTGAACGCCATCGTCGCCGTCACCGGCTCGCCGCCGATGGTCAGCGTCCCCTTCGGCTCGAACCAGACTTCGAGCGGCTGCGTGAGGTCGCCGCCCGACCGGGTCAGCGTCACCCGGCCTCGCTCCGGGCTGCCCGCCGCGTTCCACGTCGCCGCGTACGTCACCACCGGCGGGTCGTCGGTCAGGTCGGCCGTCACGACGTTGCCGATCGCCGCCGTGTACTCCGTCCCGGCCGGCGGGTCGGATATCGACACGGCGATCGTCTCCGTCTCCTCGAACTCGTTGTCCGCCTTCGGCACGGCCGTCAGCACCACCGTGTCCGACCCGGCCGCGAACGTGATGGTGCGAGACATCAGGACCACCCCGTTCACCTCGAACTCGTAGTCGGTCCCCTCCTCGGCCGCCTCGTCCACGTCGGCGTCCACGTCGAAGTTCACCGTTAGCGCATTCGTCTTGTCGCCCGTGCGGGTGAACGTGAAGGTGGCCGCCACCCCCGCCGCCCCGCCCTCGGCCGCGTCGTGCGTCTTGGCCACCGACACCGCCGGCCGGTCCGGAGCCGCCCCGCTCCCGACCCAGACGTGGACCGTCACGATTCCGCTGAACCCGGCCTTGTCCCACACCCGGAGTTGGAACGAGTCCCACCCCGTGAACGTCGAACTCGGCGGGTTGTACGAGAACCCGGTCTGCCAGTTCAGCCACGCCCGCCCGCCGGCGGCCGTGTCGATCACCACGTTCGTCTTCGCCTTGTCGGCCGTCACGATCCCGAGGGTGTCCCCGTCCGCGTCGGACGCCCCGACCGCCGCCAGAAGGGTGGCCCGGTCCTTGTGGAACGACTGGTTGACGCCCGTCTGGAACACCACCGAGGGCGTCGCGGCCACCGGGGCGTGGTTCGTCACCGTGATCGTTCCGGTCGCCGGCGGGGAGGTATACGCCCCCTGTTTGAGCACATACTCGAAGTAGTCGTCCCCGGTGAACCCGTTGGTGATCGTCCCGTCGGCCGCGATGGTGCCGGCCTTCGGCTTGTACCGGACGCTCGCCCCGAAGGAATTGAATGCGAACGTGGTGCCGGCCGTCGCCGGGGCGGTCACGTACCCCTTGAGCGGGACCGTGCCGCCCTCGTCGTTGGCCAGGACCGACCCGAGTACGGTGGACGCCGCCCCCTGGTGGAGCGAATAGGCGTCGTCGCGGGCGACCGGGTTGACCGACGGCACGTCGCGGCCTTCGAGGGACTGCAGGGTGAGCCGCGGCCGGCGGGTTGTCGAGCGGGGGGCGGGGCGGGGGAAGAGCCGGCGGGCGAGGTCGGCGAAGCGGAAGGGCATGGGCGGCGTCCTGCGAGCGAACGAGGGGCGGTCGCGATACCGGGAGCAGTTCAACGCCACTGGGCCCCCCCTGTCGACGGTGTAATCGCCCCAAGTGTCGCTTTTCTTCCAACCCTTACAATCGTGACCACGTCCGCACGATTTTCGACTCCCGTCACGTCTCGAATGAGTGCTTTCGGTCAACCGCCGTCACAACGGCACGGTGTCTCCCACCTGGAACGTGACGCCACGGTTTCTGACCCGATCACGCCCGTCTGACGCGAGACGCTTCCCGCCGCATTCACACCACCGCAACGGCACTTGCGTCAAATGTTGCGAAGACACCCACGGCGAGCGTTTCGACGTAACCCCTGACTGCGAAGCCACCCGTTATTATCCGATGTCGTGCCATCGGAAGTCGTTACGGCAAATTCGGCGGTCAATTTTACCGCATGGCCTCCGGGCGGTGGCCACAAGCCTCTGCCAAACGGCTCTTTGCGGAATACTGGGCGGCCCCGATGCGGTAAAAAGTGGTAACGCTCCGGCCCCGGCACGATTGGGCCTTGTTGACGTAACCGGCCGGGCGATTCGGGGTCACTTCGTTCCCAGGCAGTAGAGGTGCGTCTTGGTCCGCAGGTAGAGGGCGTCGCCGACGGCCGCCGGGGACGCCATGCAGCCGGCGTCGAGCTTGTTCGTGGCCACCGGGGTGAACGTCCGCCCGGCGTCGATCACGTAGGTGTTGCCGTTCTCGCCGGCGAAGTAGACGTGCCCGTCGGCCTCCACGGGCGAGGCCGAGAAGGCCCCGTCGAAGCGGTCGGTCCACGCCGGCTTGCCCGTCTTGGCGTCCAGGGCCGACACCACCCCCTTGTCGTCCACCATGTAAATGAGGTCGTCCACCAGCAGCAGCGACGGCCGGCTCGGCACCCCGCGGATCGCCTTCCACGCCGCCGCGTCCTTCCCGACGCCGCCGGTCAGCCCTTGTTTGAAGGCGTAGAGCTGGGACGTGTGCCCGCTGGTGAGGTAGACCATCCCGTGCCCGGCCACCGGGCGGGCGGCCCCGTTCATGCCGCCGTGCGACACCCGCCACAGCTCGGCCCCGGTCAGCGGGTCGTAGGCCACCGTCACCTCGGACGACGGGCTGACCAGTTGCGGCTTGCCGCCCACCTCGAACACGGCCGGCGTCGAGTACGCCTTCTTGTAGTCGCCGTTCTCGATCGCGTACTTGGCGTTCCGGTCCTTCCGCCACACCGTCTCGCCGGTGGCCTTGTCGAGGGCCGTCACGTACTGGAAGTCGAACCCGTCGAACGTGAGGATGAGGAGCTTGCCGTAGAGGATGGGGGACGACCCCGGGCCGCGGAAGTGGTTGCACTTGAGGTCGGTGCGGGACCACAGCACCTTGCCGGTGGCGCTGTCCAAACAGGCGGTGCCGTGGCTCCCGAAGTGGGCGTACACCCGGCCGTCTTCGAGGGCCGGGGTGGGCGAGGCGTAGCTGTTGAACGGGTGGCAGAAGGCCGGCTTGGTCTCGTCGAACAGCTTCAAGTCGTGGACGACGGCCCCCGTCTTGCGGTCCACGCAGACGGCGAAGAAGGTGGCGCGATCGACCTCCTTGCCCTTCGTCACCTCGTCCACGGTCGTCAGCCACACGCGGTCGCCCCAGACCACCGGCGACGACCACCCCTTGCCGTGGATCGCGGTCTTCCAACGGACGTTCTCGGCCTCGCTCCACTTGGTGGGCACCCCCTTGGCGTCGGCCCGCCCGTCGCCGTGCGGCCCGCGGAACTCGGGCCAGTTGTCGGCGGCCCCGGCGAGCGGGGGGCGTAAGCCCCCCGAGGCGGACGCGAGGAGCAACGCGGCCACGGCGGAACGGAGGCGCATGGGAGGGGTCCGGGAAAGGGCGGGCCGGGGGTGGGGTTCTTTCAAAGTAACGCCCGCCCCCCGGGATGACAATCGGGTTGGCAGTCGGCGAGAAGGGTAAGGGCGGCCGGGCGGGGCGGTCAGTCGCCGGCCGCGACGGCGTGGGGGGGAACGGCCGGGGGCGTGAACCGGATGAGGACATCCCGGAGGGTATGCCCTTCCGTGAGTTCGAGCCGGGTCGTCTCGACCAGGTCGGTGGCCCGGGTCGCCCCGCGGTCGCGGAGGGTGGCGGCGAGAAGGCGGTACCACTCGAGGCGGTCGATGGCGAACCCGAGGGCGGCGTCGACCCCGCGGTGGGCGTCGAGCAGGCCGATCAGGTCGTCGAGCCCGCGTATGAAGTCGGCGGCGTCCGAATCGACCGGCACGTCGGGGCCGGTGCCCGCCATCAGACCGGCCCACGCCGCCTGTGCACCCACCACGGCCATGCGGATGTCGTCCGTCTCGTACGCGACCATGAGGTGGCGGACGCGGTCGCGGAAGTCGGCGACGGACGAGTTCATGTTCTCACTTATCGACAACACCCGTCGGCGGACTTCAGGGCCGTTCCGGAGGACGAGCGGTGTGGCCGCGGCGGACGTATCGGACGGGGACATCAGCCGGTCGCGTCGGTTGGCCGGTCTTGCGCCGGGTGCCAATCCGTAGTGCGCGTTCGACCCGCGGGCAAACCGGGCCGCCGAAGTGAGCGGCCCGGCCCGGCCCGGGTTCACCCGGCCGCCCCGTGGGGGATTCTACTCCCCCCGGGTCAGGGCCGTGGCCCGTCCGGGGGCGACCAGAGGCGGGCGTCGTAGGTCTCCCCATTTATGACCGGAATGTCGGAAGCGAGTCGGAACGCGGGCAGGAGGCCGGCGACATCGGCGTCGGCCCCCGCGGGCTCGCCCGAGAGCCGGTCCCAAGCGAGGGGGTGGATCGCGATCCCCCCGACGGGCGAGCACGCCTCCATTCGGGTCGAGTCTATGAGCGGGATGCCGAGGACGTGGAGTTGGCGGTAGTCACCGACGGCCTCGGTCCTGAAGTGGAGGTTCCCGAACCCGATCCCGACCCGGTGGCGGTAGGCCCACTCCGGGCTCAGTTTAGACCGGCTGCTGTAGTCGTCGGCCTCCCGGTGTACCCGGACGGCGAACCCGACGGCCTCGCGCACGCTGTCGAAGCAGAGGATCGCCCCGTCGCCGGTCGATTGGATGTGGTGGTCGAACCAGTTCCTCCCGCCCGCCCCCGGCCGCGGGGTGTCGTACAGGGCGTTCTGGAGCTGATCGACGATCGTCTGGTTGAGCCGCTGCACGGCCCCCAACTCGGCCTGGGGGCCGAGAACCGCCCCATCGGATTGGGCGAGCTTCCGGGCCCGGGTGGTGTACCCGACGAGGTCGGTGACCACCACGGCCCGAATCGCGTCGCCCTGCAGGCGGGCCGACTGGCGGACCGGGAGGGGAACCCCGAACGCCCGGCACGCCCTGTTCCGGTGGGCGACGCACAGGGCGGCCGTCTGCTTCAGCGTCTTCCGCTGCTGCGGCACCCCGCCCGCCCGCCTCGCCTTGGTGAGGGCCGGGAGAATTTTTTCGTGGACCCCGTCCAAGTGGATGTCGAGTTGTGCGAACAGTGCTGCCACCCCGGCGGGGTGCGGAACCCGTCGGGCCGCGAGTGACTGGTTGTTGATCTCGTGGTACGTCCCCCGGGCCAGGGCCTCGACGGCATCGACCCCGGGCAGGTATGGGCCCGATTCCAGGAACAACTCACTCGCCGTGTGGGTGAGCATCCCGACCAGACGCCCGGCGAGCCCGTAGACGGGTTCGAGACACGGGGCGGGAGGGGTGGGCACGGGTGACCTCGACGACGCGCGACACGCCGCCGGCGGGACCGGGTCGCGCCGGCGGGGGCTCGGGGGGATGAGGGGGCGGGCCGTCAGGGTTCTTCACTGACGCTCAGCTCGTGAGCGACGAAGGTGCCCATTTCCGTCGTGACGCGGTCCACGTCGTCGGTCTCGAGCAGCAACAGCCCCCACCGCCAGCGGGCGGTGCAGCTCCGCATGTAATGAGGGAGTTTGCGGTTCTCGTCCGCGGTCGCGGGCAGCACAGTCGATAGGAGCATCCGGCCCGACTTCATGCTCGCAACGAACGCCCGGAGGGTCTCATCCCGGCGGGCCTTCGCCGTCGTCCGCCACGACCGGAACACGCCCTCCCACGCGAATCGGGCGTTCAGGCAGAACAGCATCGCGTCGCGGAACCCGCGGGACCGCTCCAACCGGTCCTTCAACTGGGTGAGCCGGGCGACCCGCTCGGCGGGGTCGGGGGCGGGCGTCTCGAACTCGCCCACGCCCTCGGGCACGGGCCCCGCTGCTCCGGCGTCCGTATCGGGGGCGGCAAACAAGGGCCGATCGGTGCCAGCCGGGGCGGAAACGGTGGGCATCGCTACTTCCGGGTGGGTCATGGTACGAGCGAATCGTGAGGGAAGACGAGCCTCCCCCGACCCCGTGCAAGGTGACACAACTAGCAGATTGGAACGCCGTGTTCAACCCGGAAGTGCAATTTTGCTCGGACTCGCGTCCGGTCGCCCGAGTGTCCGCCCCGCGGGTCACCCCTCGCCTACGCGGGGGCATACCGCCGCCGTCACCGGGCCTTGCCTTCACGCGGCGGGTTCCCATAACATTCCTTTCCTTCGGCACAGCGGTTGCCAGCACAGGGGGTCGTGGCCGTGACGGAATCACTCGTCGATTTGCGGGCGCTCCTGGTCGAGCGGGAAGACTTCGAAGGCGGGATGGTGTCCAAGCTCCGCGAGGGGCTGGCCCAGGGGGGGCCGCAGGTCCGCAACCTGAAGGAAATCCCCGACCTCCTGGCCAAGCGGCTCGCGGCGGCCGCCCCGCCCCAGCAGAAGAAGATCCACCTCAAGCTCGGCGTCGCCCACTACTACCTCGGGCACACGGCCCAGGCGGTCGAGAACTTCGAGAAGGCCGAGGGGCCGCTGGCCAGCTTCTTCCTCGGCCGGGCCCTCGTCCTCAGCGGCGACTACGCCGGGGCCTTCGCCGCCTTCGACAAGGCCGAGAAGACCGGCTACTCGGCCCAGCAGGCCCAGCTCCAGAAGGCCGGGGCCCTCCGCCTCCAGGGCCAGCACGCGGACGCCAAGGCGCTCCTGACCAAGCTCAAGGACGCGGCCGCCCACAACGCCGAGTACTACTACCAGGAGGGGGCGCTCGCCGAGGCCGACGGCGACAAGGTGCGGGCCGCCAAGCTCTACGAGCGGGCCGTCGAACTCGACCCGACGCACGCCGCCACCCTCTTCCGCCTCGGGTTCATGAACGACCTCGAGGGCAACGACCACGACGCCATCGACTACTACGAGCGGTGCCTCAAGTACCCGCCGATCGGCCGCGGGGTGCTCTACAACCTCGGCGTCCTGTACGAGGACAACGACCTCTACGACAAGGCCGCCGAGTGCTACAAGCGGCTGCACAAGGCCGACGCCCTGGACGAGCGGGCCAAGCTCTTCGTCAAGGACGCGGAGGCGTCCCTGAGCATGTACTACAGCCCGGAGGACGAGCAGGTCACGCAGCAGTTCCGGCAGGTGCTGGAGGTGCCGATCACCGACTTCGAGCTGTCCGTCCGCAGCCGCAACTGCCTCAAGCGGATGAACATCCGCACCCTCGGCGACCTGACCCGCGTGACCGAGCCGCAACTGCTCGCGAGCAAGAACTTCGGCGAAACGTCGCTGGAGGAAGTGAAGCACATCATGAGCGCCAAGGCCCTGCGGATCGGCCAGTCGCTCGAGCAGGGGATCACCTACGAGCGGAGCTTCCGCCCGCAGTCGAACCTGTCGCCCGAGGAGCAGGCCACGCTCAGCAAGCCGGTGAGCGACCTGAACCTCTCGGTGCGGGCCAGGAAGTGCATGAACCGGCTCAACATCGGCACCCTCGGCGAGCTGTGCCAGCGGACCCAGGACGAGCTGCTGGAGGCCAAGAACTTCGGCATGACCTCGCTGAAGGAAGTGCAGGAGAAGCTCACGGCGCTGGGGCTCAAGCTGCGGAACAGCTAGCTTTTGCGGAATTCGGAACGCGGCGTGCGGAATCGAACCCGCACGCCGGCGAGCGGGGCCGGTGCGTCCCGCTCGTTCGTTTTCCAGTCCGCACGCCGAGTTCCGCGTCCCGCATTATGGGCATTTCCTTCACCCTCCACGCCGCCGACGGCCCCGCCCGCGCCGGCGACATCGCCACCCCGCACGGGGTCGTGCCGACGCCGGCGTTCATGCCCGTCGGCACCCAGGCGACCGTGAAGGGGCTCACCCCCGACATGGTCCGCGACGCCGGGGCCCACATCCTCCTCGGCAACACCTACCACCTCGCCCTCCGGCCCGGCGACGAGCTCGTGGCCGCGATGGGCGGGCTCCACAAGTTTATGGGGTGGGACGGGCCGATCCTCACCGACTCCGGCGGGTTCCAGGTCTTCAGCCTCGCCGGCCGGGCCAAGATCACCGACCGCGGGGCCACCTTCCGCTCCCACATCGACGGCTCGCCGCTCGAACTCACGCCCGAAAAGGCGGACGAGATCCAGGAGAACCTCGGGTCCGACATCGCGATGGTGCTGGACGAGTGCCCCCCGGCCGACGCCGACCCCGCCCGGCTGCGGTCGGCCGTCGCCCGGTCCATCCACTGGGCGGAGCGGTGCCGGAAGCACCACACGCGGGCGGACCAGGCGCAGTTCGCCATCGTGCAGGGGGCGACCGACCTCGACGTGCGGGCCGAGTGCGCCCGGGAGTTGGTGGCGATGGACTTCCCCGGGTACGCCCTCGGCGGGTTCAGCGTCGGCGAGGCCCCGGAGGCCATGCACGCCGCCCTGCCGGCGTGCGCGGCCCTGCTCCCGGCCCACAAGCCGCGCTACCTTATGGGCGTCGGCCGGCCCGTCGACCTGCTCGCGGGGGTGGCGGCGGGCATCGACATGTTCGACTGCGTGATGCCGACCCGCAACGGCCGCAACGCCCTGGCCTTCACCGCCGACGGCCCCTTGCGGCTGCGGAACGCCAAGCACCGGCGAGATTCGGCCCCCCTGGAGTCCGATTGCGGCTGTTACTGCTGCCGCCGGTTCAGCCGGGCGTACCTCCACCACCTGTTCGCGGCCGACGAGATGCTCGGGCCGACGCTCCTGAGCCTGCACAACCTGGCGTACTACCTGCGGCTCATGCGGGACGCCCGGGCGGCGGTCGCGGGCGGCCGGTTCGCGGCCTTCCGGGCCGGGTGCCTTGCCCGGTGGGCGGCCCCTCCTTAGGATGTGGGTTCCGATTATTCCGGCGACCACCCGCGAAGGACTCCGACGATGACGCAGTGGCTCCTCCTCGGGCAGGCGGCCCCGGGCCAGCAGCCGGCCGACGCGGGGCCGTTCGGCTCGCTCCCGCTGCTCATCATGGGGCTGTTCGCGCTCTACCTCGTCTGCATCGTCCTGCCGGGCGGCCGCCGCGAGAGGCGCGAGAAAGAAGCCCTGCTGAAGAACCTCAAGCGGGGCGCCCGGGTCACGACCACGTCGGGCATCGTCGGCACCGTGGTGAGCGTCAAGGACACCGAGGACGAGATCGTCGTCCGGTCCGAGGACGCCCGGTTCCGCATGAAGCGGTCGATGGTCCTCGAAGTCACCGGGTCGGACGAGGCCGAGGCCAAGAAGGAGTGACGAGCGACGACCGGCGGGGCCCACCCCGCCGCCCGCGTCCCCGCCCTCATCACTCGAAGGAACGGAACCCCCTCATGCGACGCA
The DNA here is from genome assembly GCA_031426095.1 of Gemmataceae bacterium. GTDB lineage: Bacteria > Planctomycetota > Planctomycetia > Gemmatales > Gemmataceae > JANPKP01. The sequence continues at coordinate 7,108 of JANPKP010000056.1, read as the reverse complement.
CGTTCATCCGCGGGCTGCTCATCTGCCTGGTCCCGTGCCTGGCGGCCGCGTACTACGCGGCGTTCGGCCAGTACAAGCTCGGCATCGACCTCGCCGGCGGCACCATCCTGGTGTACGAGATCAACCAGGAGCGGAGCCAGGAGCGGCAGAGGACGCAGGCCGGCCGCGACGGCGGCCCGGCCCCGGCCCGCCGGTCCGGGCTCGACGCCGACGAGATGCAGCGGCTGGCGGCCGCCATCAAGCGGCGGATCGACCCGGCCGACTTGAAGAACGTGACCGTCCGCCCGCTCGGCGACAACCGCGTCGAGATCATCCTGCCGACGAGCGGGGCGAGCCGCGGCGACAAGCAGAACCTCACGTCGGCCGAGATCGACCAGGTGAAGGAGCTCATCTCCCAGGTCGGGGTGCTGGAGTTCCGCATCCTGGCGAACGAGGCGGACGACGGCCCGGGCATCAAGGAGGCGGTGCAGCTCGTCAACGGCCCGGACGCGGCCCCGGCCCTGCTCGAAGCGGCCCGCCGCGGCCGCCCGCCGGAGGCCCCCGCCGGCGAGTTCGAGGTGGCCGCCGCCGGCCAGCCGGAGAAGGTGCGGTACTCGTGGGTGGAGCTGAGCCCCGAGGAGCGGGAGAGCCTGGGCCTGAGCAACGCCAACGAGGACGAGAAGGGGGCCGCCGGCCAGGAGTGGCAGCGGGCCGCCCAGAACCGGGACAAGGCTTACGTCCGCAGCACCGGCAGCGGCGGCAAGGCGTCCACGATGGTCCTCTACAGCCGCAAGGCGAACCCGGAAAGCCCGGGGGCCCTCGCCGACGCGGCCGAGCTGGCCAAGCCGGCCGACAAGCGGAACCCCAAGTTCCTCGGCGAGCGGAAGTACGAGTACTTCGTCCTCACCCGGGTCAGCCCGTTCGACAACCTGCGGGTCGGCGGCGACGTGACGATGGTGGCCAACGCCACCACCGACAAGTCGCTCAACCCGGCCATCGGGTTCAACTTCAACGGGGCCGGGGCCCTCCAGTTCGGCCGCATGACGGAGCGGAACAAGCCGACCGGCGGCAAGGACTCCGGGGTGATACGGCACCTGGCCGTGATCCTCGACGAGAAGGTCGTGTCGGCCCCCACCCTGAACTCCGCCCTGGGTGCCCAGGGGATCATCCAGGGGGGCGAGAAGGGCTTGCGGCAGGACTACGTCAACCGCATCGTCACCATCCTCCGGAGCGGGGCCCTGACGGCCGAACTCCGCGACAAGCCGGTGAGCGAGAACACCATCGGGCCGACCCTCGGGGCCGACACCATCCGCCGCGGCAAGGTGGCCATCGGGCTGGCGTTCGCCGCCGTGCTGGCCTTCATGCTCGTCTACTACCGGTTCGCCGGGGTGGTGGCCTGCGTCGCCCTGTTCGCCAACCTCCTGCTCACCGTCGGCTTCATGGTCGCGGTCAACGCCGCCTTCACCCTCCCGGGGCTGGCCGGCATCGTCCTCATGCTCGGCATGGCGGTCGACGCGAACGTGCTCATCTACGAGCGGCTGCGGGAGGAGCGGAACAAGGGGGCCAACCTCGTCACGTCCATCCGCAACGGGTACGGCCACGCCTTCCCGACGATCATCGACACCCACCTGTCGAGCATCTTCACCGCCGTCGTGCTCTACACCTTCGGGAACGACAACCTCAAGGGGTTCAGCATCAGCCTCACCGTCGGCCTCCTCATCAGCCTGTTCACGTCGCTGTTCATGACGCGGCTGATGTTCGACTTCTGGCTCCGCCAGGGGTGGCTGACGAAGCTCAAGATGATGCGGCTGTTCGAGAAGCCGCGGATCGACTTCATGGGCATCCGCCACGTCATGTTCGCGATCACCGGCGGCCTCACCGTGCTCGGGCTGGCCCTGTTCCTCGTCCGCGGCGAGAAGGGGCTGAACGTCGACTTCACCAAGGGCACGGCCTACGGCGGGAGCCTGCGGGACGGCGAGGAGCGGGCGCTCACGAAGACGGACGACGGCAAGCTCGGGCTCCGCGACATGCTCGACGGGGACCACCAGGACAAGCGGCTGGCCGTGGCCGGGGCCCGGTGGGTGAACCGGCCGTCGATCGACGGCGACCTGCGGGCCCTCAAGGGGGCGGTGAACGAGTACATCTACGAGATCAAGTACGCCGACGGGAAGACGGCGACGGTGTCGCTGGCCTCGCCCCCGGACGGGGACGACGAGGCGGCGATGGAGCGGGACGTGGTCGCCCGGGCGAGCCACCTGCCGGACGCCTCGGTCGAGCAACTCTTCCTCCAGGGCGAGTCGTACGGGGAGGGCAAGAGCAAGTACTTCACCGTCCGCACCACCGAGAAGGAGCCGGAACTGGTGCAGGTGTCGCTCGACCGCCTGCTCCGCGAGGACGACGGCAAGCCGCTCCTGCCGGTGCCGACCATGACCGTGCCGCCGGTCACCGGCACGAAGGTGGACCTCGCGTTCACCGAGCGGACCTCGCCGAGCTACGTCAAGGCCCTGCTCGACCGGGCGTTCCGCCTGGCCCGTGCCGACGCCGAGACCGGCGGCGTGTCGTTCGAGCTGACCGGCAAGAAGAGCACCGACCCGGCCGAACAGGCGGCGGAGGAGCGGGAGGGCCGGTTCAAGGTGATGACGCTGGACGTGGGTAAGAACCCGAAGTTCGCCGCCCTGCTGGCCCGCGAGAAGGCGGCCTCGGAAGCCAAGGCCGGGGACGCCAGGCGGACGGAACTGGCGGCCCGGCGTGCGGTAGTGGTGGCCGCCGCCCCGCTGCTCGGCGGGATCGCGGTGGCCGTCGCCCCGGAGGAGGCCGCGGCCCCCGCCCCGGCCGGCGACGCCGCGGCCGCCGCGGCCGAGGCCAAGCTCCTGACCGACGACGTACTGGCCAAGACGAAGGCGTCGCTGGAGTCGCGGCCGGTGCCCGAGCGGCTGGAGACGTTCGACAGCCAGCTCGCCGCCGAGACGCGGACGAAGGCCTTCTACGCCATCGTGGCGAGTTGGGCCGCCATCCTCCTGTACCTCTGGTTCCGGTTCGGGAACTGGACGTTCGGGCTGGCCGCCGTCATCTGCCTGATCCACGACCTCTGCTTCACCCTGGGGTGCATCGCCGCCTGCCACTACCTGTACGACACGACCCCCGGCCGGCTCCTCGGGTTGAGCGACTTCAAGATCGACCTGCCGACGGTGGCCGCCCTGCTCACCCTCGTGGGGTACTCGGTGAACGACACGATCGTGGTGTTCGACCGCATCCGCGAGGTGCGGGGGAAGAACCCGACGCTGACGGCCCAGATGATCAACGACAGCATCAACCAGACGCTCTCGCGGACGGTGCTGGCGAGCCTGACGGTGTTCCTCGTGGTCGGCGTGCTGTACGCCTTCGGCGGGGAGGGCATCCACCTGTTCGCGTTCGTCATGGTGGTGGGCGTGATCGTGGGGACGTACAGCTCGATCTACGTCGCCAGCCCGCTGCTGCTGATCTTCGGCGAGGGCACCCCGACGGCCCCGGTCCGGGCCCCGACGAAGGCCGTGGAGTCGGTGGCCTGACCCGGTCGGAACGCGAAAACCCCCGAAGCCCACCCGCCGCCGCGGGTGGGCTTTTTCGCGCGCCGGCGGGGGCCGGACGGCCTAAACTGACCGCATGACACGCCTCCTCGCGCTCGCCGCCGTTCCCTTCCTCGCGCTGCTGCCGGTGGCGGCCGACGCCCCGCCGTCGGGCGATTCGGTGATCCGCGGGAAGGCGGGGCCTGCGGACGTCGTGATTACGACCACGAAGCGGCTCGCGGGGGCGATCCACTCGCTCACCTGGAACGGTAAGGAGTTCGTCAACAGTGCCGACCACGGGCGGCAGATCCAGTCGGCCGCGAACTTCGACTGCGGGCTCAAGATGATCCCCGAGGTGTTCAACCCCACGGAGGCGGGGTCGGTGTCCGACGGGGCGGGGCCGACCTCGACCAGCAAACTCCTCAAGCTCGAAGCGAAGGGGAACGAGCTTTCGACGCTCACCCGCATGGCGTTCTGGCTGCGGCCCGGGGAGAAGTCGCTCGGCAACCCGGCCCGCAACGCGGTGCCGCTGTCGGACCACCTCGTGGCCAAGCGCGTCCGCATCGGGCACAAGGGGTTGCCGCACGCGATCGAGTACGACGTGACGTTCACGGTGCCGAAGGGGGAGCCGCACACGCTGGCCGCGTTCGAGGCGGTGACGGGGTACATGCCGTGGGAGTTCCGGGCCGCGTGGGCGTTCGACGCGGCGGCCGGCAAGTTGAAGCCGCTGCCCGACAAGAAGGGCGAGTACGAGCAGGCGAAGCCGGTGGTGCTGGCGACGGCCGACGGGAAGCACGCGATGGGCGTCTACTCGCCGGACCAGCCGAGCAAGGGGTTCGCCGGGGCGGGGTACGGGCGGTTCTTCTTCGAGCCGGAGAAGGTGACGAAGTGGAACTGCGTGTTCCGCGTCCGCGACCCGAAGGGGGTGCCGGCCGGGGAGTACAAGTTCCGCTGCTTCGTGGTGGTGGGCACGCTGGCCGACTGCGAGGGGACGCTGGCGGGGCTGCACGCGGAGAAGTGAAGTCGGGAAGAGGAATCAACCACAGAGTCACGGAGGACACCGAGCCGAGCCGAACATGAGAGAAGAACGGATTTTGGCTTCGAAGAATGATCCCCTCGGTGTTTCCCCCTCTGTGTTCTCGGTGACTCGGTGGTTAATTCTCCTACTGGTCCTTCCCCCGTGAAGCCGCCGCGGCGACCGACGGGCCGCCCTTCGGTTTGGGCTGTTGCGGCAGGTCGTCGGGCGGCGTCTCGGCCGTATTGCCGGCGCGGACGACCAGCACCCGCTGCCGCGGGCGGCCGTCGGCCGTGACGCGGAAGAAGGCCCCGCCCAGGGTGTCGGGCCGCCCGGCCTCGCCGCCGATCACGAGGTAGTCCTTCGGCCCGAGGACGGCGTCGAACCCGAGGGCCGGGTACCGCTCGGCCGGCACCTCGCCCTGGATCGTGAAGCCCGTCCCGTCGCCGTTGGGCCGCACGAAGTCCTGCCGCCGGCCGTGCTGCACCCGCGGCTCGAAGGCGACCTTCACCCGGCCGTCGGGCAGGGCCTCCGGGCGGACGAGCCAGCCGCACCCGGCGTCCTGGACGGACACGGTTTCGCGCGAGGCGTCGAGGTCGGCGAGGACCTTGAAGGTGCAGGCGGGGAGCGGCCCGTTGGTGGGCACGACGGCCTCCTTGCGGGTGCCGAACGTCATGGCCTGGGGGCCGACGGTGCTGGCCTCGGAGCGGACGAGTTCGAGGAACCGGGCCGGCGGGTCGCCAGTCAAGATGATGGCCCGCAGGCCGTTCTCGGACAGCAGGGCGGTGGCCCGGGCGGGCACGGCCGACGGGCCGGCGGCCCAGAGGTCGCGGTCGAGGAAGGGGTCGCCGGCCGGCTGCTCGACGAGGACGGACTGGACCACGAGGGCGTCGGCCGCCGCCGGGGCGAGCAGCGGCGGAACCCGCTTGCGGGCGAGTGCCATGTCCCGGTGGAAGTCGTGGCAGCCGGCCGCCGCCACGCCCGCCGCCAGCACCGAGGCCCACCGGAGCCGCCGCATCGGACGCACCTTTCCCCGCGGGCGGCCGACCGCCGTGGGGCGTCGTGCCGGCCATGTTCCGGTTCATCGCAAGAGTTTCGGTACGCGGCCGCCCATACCGTCGCCCCGCCGGCGGTGTCAACCCGGTCCGGATATGCGGATTGGCGTTCGGGCGTGGTCTGTTCTATAGTGCGGCTGGCAGCCTTCCGCCCCGGGCTCACGCCGACCCCGTAACCCCCAGGACGAGCCGCCCCGCGTTCCCCCCGCGAACGCGCCGCCGGCCCGACCGACACGATGTCCTCCGCCCTCGCCCCGAACGTGACGGACGCCGCCGCCCTCGCCGACGAGCTGGCCCGCGGCCGCGTCGTGGACGCGGGCAAGCTCACGCAGGCCCTTTCAGGGTTCTTCGGGAACGGCCCGGCGGCGCTCGCCGAGTACCTGATCGGGCAGGGGCTGCTCACCCCGTTCCAGGCCGACAAGGCGCTCGCCGGGGCGGCCGGCGGGCTGGCCGTGGGGCCGTACCTGCTCACCGGCGTCCTGCCGCCCGGCACCCTCGGGCCGCGGTTCGCCGCCGCCGACCGGGCCGGCACCCGGGCGTTCGCCGTCCGCGTCCTCCCGCTCCGCAGCCTGTGGCAGGCCCGGGCGGCGAAGCGGCTGGTGAAGGCCCTGGCCGCCGGCCCGTCGCACCCGGCCGTCGTGCCGCTGGCGGACGTGGACTCGGCGAACGGCGTCCACTACCTCGTCTGGCCGAAGGTCGAAGGCGACCTGCTGGCCGACCGCGTCCTCGAACACGGCCCGCTCCCGCCGGCCGAGGCCGCCCGGATGCTCGGGCAGCTCGCCGACGGGCTGGCCGCGTGCCACCGCCGGGGCGTCGCCCACGGGCTGCTCACGCCGCGGTCGGTGGCGTTGGGAAGTGACGGTCAGGCCCGGCTCATCGACCTCGGGGCCGGCCCGCTCCTGGCGCAGAACCTGGCGGGGGCCGAGTCGATGTTCGACACGCTCTCCGGGTCGCTCTCGGTGGCGGGGGGGCTCGACTACGCGGCCCCGGAGGTCCTGCACGACCCGGCCGCCCCCGGCCCGGCGGCCGACCAGTTCGGGCTCGGGGCGGTGGCGTACTTCGCCCTCACCGGGCGGCCGCCGTACCCCGGCCCGTCCGTGGTCGCCGCCCTCGCCGCCCGCGGCGGCGGCCCCGTCCCCATCCGGGACCTCGCCCCCGGGGTGCCGGCCGGGCTGGCGGCGGTGGTCGAACTGATGGTCGGGGCCGACCCGGCCGGGCGGTTCACGTCGCTCGACGAGGCCCTGGAAGCCCTGGCCGCCGAGGCCGGCGAGGCGGTCCCCCCCGCGGTCGAGGAGTCGGCCGGCGGGGGCGCCCCCGGGGCGGCCACGAACGGCTACGGGACGGCCGGCGGGTCGATGGGCCCGCGGGCCGACGCGGCGTGGGCCGCCCCGCCCGGGGCCGTCGGCGGGCGGCGGGTCGAGCGGGACGACACGGCCGAGTCGATCACCTTCGACCTGCCCGCGGCCGCCCCCGACTTCCCGCACGCGGGGAAGCCGCCGGCCCGCCCGCCCGCG
>JANPKP010000055.1:0-6827 GCA_031426095.1 Gemmataceae bacterium | reverse complement strand
TGATACTTCCGCGTCGGCATCCACTGTGGGAAGGTATCAGGGGGCTCACGCCCCCCGCTCGCCGGGCTCGCAATCACTTCCCGGGGCCACCCCCGAACCAGCCCGGCCCGCGTCCCCGGTTGCGCTTGTCGTCTTTCTTTTCGTCCTTCTTCTCGTCTTTCTTCTCATCCTTCTTTTCGTCTTTCGTCGTGGCCCCGGTCGCCGCGGGACCGCCGCCCCACGGGCCGCGGCTCATCCCGCCGCCGCCCCACGGGCCGCGGGAGCCGCCCTTCGGGCCGCCGGAGGTCGCCAGCGACCCGCCCGTCGGAGGCTGGCCGCTGCCGTCGCTGACCGCCGCCACGAGGTCGTCGTTGTGCTTCCGGTCCTGGACGATCCGCTGGAACCGCAGCCACTCGTCCACCGTCAGGAGGCCGTCGCCGTTGAGGTCCATTTCCACGAACTCGGGCGTCGCCTTGCCACCCTTCCGCCACTCGTACAGGCCGATCTGCCCGTCCTTGTCGGCGTCGAGGTCGGTGAACCAGGCCGGGGCCTCCTTCGGGAGCTTGCCGAAGCGGTAGACCGGCTCGCGGGCCTCGTCGTCGGGCTTGCGGTCCCGCCGGTCGTCGCGCCGGTCGTCCCGGCCGCTGCTCTGTTGGCTCTGTTGGGTCTGTTGCGGGGGCGGGGCGGTGGCGTTCGGGTCACCGCCGGGGGAGGGGGGGGCGCCGTACCGCTTCTGCATGTACGCCGTGTACTCGGCCATGTCGATGGCCCCGTCGCCGGTCGTGTCCGACTCTTTGAAGACCGGCTTGAGCTTGTCGGACGCCTCCTCCAGACTCAACTTGCCGTCCCCGTTCTTGTCGTACTCCTTGAACCGGCGGGCGATTTCGTCGGAGTTCATCCCCCGGCCGCCGCCCGGCCCGCCGGACCCGCCGCCGCCGTTCGCCTGGGTGATCGCCGCCGACCGGGCCGCGTGGTCGAGGTACTGCTGCTTGGTCCACTCGCCGGTCTCGGGGAGCGGGGGCGTGCCGCGGCGCTCGGCCATCGACCGAATCAGGTTCTTCGTCTCGGGCGGGATGTTGTCGAACTTGATGGTGTCGGTCCCGCCGGAGACGCTCACCAGCATGCTCCAGCCCCGCTCGGGGTCGGGCGGGCCGCCGCCCCAGCCGCCGCGCTGGCCCCACGCCGGGGTCGCCGAGAGGCTTAGCCCCAGCCCGGTCACGACGGCCAACCACTTCGCGCGCATGACACGCCCTCCCCGGAATCCGATGGCCTTATCCTAACCCACCGCCGGCCGCCGCGACACGCCCCCGGGCCCAGCTCTCATCCCCGGCTCATACCCACCCGCCCGTCACGGGCAGCACCTGCCCGGTCACGTACCCGCTCTCCTCGCTCGCCAGGAACAGGACGGCGTTCGCCACGTCCGCCGGCTCGCCCAGCCGGCCGGCCGGGATTTGCCTCACGTACTCGGCCACCACCTCCGGCTTCACCTCGCCGAGCATCGGCGTCCGCACCACCCCGGGGGCGACCGCGTTGGCCGTGATGCCCCGCCGGGCCAGCTCCTTCGCCAGCACCCGCGTCAGGCCGATCACCCCGGCCTTCGCCGCCGCGTAGTTGGCCTGCCCGTGGAAGCCGACCAGCCCGGCCACCGACGCGATGTTCACCACCCGCCCGCCGTCCCGCAGCACGTCCGCCCCGTACTTGCAGCAGTGGAACACGCCGTCGAGGTTCGTGTCGAGCACCGCGTGCCACTCCTCCAGCGTCATCCGCTTGAGCGTCCGGTCGCGGATCACCCCGGCGTTGTTCACCAGGATGTCCAGCCCGCCGCACGCCTCCTTCACCTTCGCCATCATCCCTTCCACCTGCCCGGCGTCCCGCACGTCGGCGGCGAACGGGTGGACCGCCGGCCCGCCCGGCAGCGCCCGCAGTTCGGCCGCCAGCGCCTCCGCGTCCGCCCGGTTGCCGCCGCCGGGGTCGTCCCAGTAGTGGAGGACGCACGTCGCCCCCGCCCGGGCGAACGCCGAGAGCACGGCCGCCCCGATGCCGCGGGAGCTGCCGGTCACGAGGGCCACTTTGCCGGGGAACGAGAAGGTGATCATGGCCGATTCCGGGGCGCGGATTTCGGATTCGAGACAGCGGCGAGGCGTCGGCGAGACGGGGAGTGGGATCAGACCTTTACCGCCTTTTACCGCTTTTTTCGATTGCGGTTTCCCCATCCGTCGGCCGGCGAGCGGGTTGTGGAATCGCTCCCGAATTTTGTGGTAACGCGGGAGCGTTCGCCGAATCTACGCCGATTCCCCACTCTGGGATTGAAGTTCGGCCCGCCGTCATCCCGTATAAAGGGGGCTGAGCGGGGCCGCCGCCCCGATTGTAATCCGCATTCCGAGTTCCGCATTCCGAAATGATCCGCCTGGCCCACTTCAGCGACGTCCACCTGACCGCCGCCCCCATCGGGTGGACGGTCACCGACGTGCTCGGCAAGCGGGCCACCGGGTGGGTGAACGTGCGGCTCCTCGGCCGCGGGCACCGCTTCAAGCACGCCGACGCGGTGGCCGACGCCCTGGTGGCCGACTGGCGCGAGCGCAAGCCCGACCACCTCGTCTTCTCCGGCGACGCCACCACCCTCGCCTTCGAGCGGGAGATGGCCGCCGCCGCCCGCCGCCTCCACGTCGGCGACGCGACGCTGCCGCCGGCGATCGCCGTGCCCGGGAACCACGACCGCTACACCTTCGGCTCCGCCCGCCGGGCCACGTTCGAGCACCACTTCGGCCCCTGGCTCCGCGGCACCCGGGCCCCCGGGACCGGCGACACCTTCCCGTACGCCCAGAAGGTCGGCCACGTCTGGCTGATCGCCGTCAACTCGGCCGCCGCCACCCTCTGGCCGTGGGACGCCAGCGGCCGCGTGGGCCGGGCGCAGATCGAACGCCTCAAGGCCCTCGCCGCCACCCTCGACCCCGGCCCCCGCATCGTGGTCAGCCACTACCCGCTCCTGACGCAGGCCCGCAAGCCGGAACCCTACTGGCGGCGGCTCCGCGACCGCGAGCGGGCCCGGGCGGCGGCCGCCGAGTGCGGCATCAGCCTCTGGCTGCACGGCCACCGCCACCGCTGGTACGTCCTCCCCCCGGCCGGCGACGTGCCCTTCCCGAGCGTCTGCGCCGGCAGCTCGACGCAAACGAAACGCTGGGGCTACCACGAGTACGCCATCGACGGCTGGCACCTCACCGGCCAGCGCCGCGTCTACGACCGGGAGGCGAACCGCTTCGCGGACGCCGACACCTTCGAGCTGGAGTTGCCGAGAAATTAACCACAGAGTCACAGAGAACACCGAGGGCGGAATCACGACAGAAGAATAAAACGGTGTTTCGGCATTCTCGGTGTTCGGCTCGGCTCCGTGTTCTCTGTGACTCTGTGGTTCATTCTCCTTCTTCCTCCGGTTGCCCCCATGCCCACCAAAGACACCCTCGGCGTCGGCTTCATCGGGGCCGGCGACATCGCCGTGCTGCACGCGAAGGCCGTCCAGAAGGCCGGCGGGGCGAGGCTCGTCGGCCTCTGGAACCGCAGCCAGGACCGGGCCATGCAGCGGGCCGCCGAGTTCGACTGCAAGAACTACCCCTCGCCCGAATCGCTGGTGGCCGACCCGGACGTCGACGTGGTGTTCGTCCTCACCAACCTGGAGAGCCACCTCGAATACACGAAGCTCGCCCTCGAAGCCGGCAAGCACGTCCTGGTCGAGAAGCCGGTCGGCGTGTCGGTGGCCGAGATCGCCGAGATGAAGCGGATCGCCGACGCCAAGAACCTCGTCTGTATGCCGGGCCACAACTACATCTACGAGTCGTCCATGCGGCGGACGAAAGACCTCGTGGACGGCGGCGACCTCGGCACCATCGTGTCGGCCTACGTCATGTACAACATCCACCACCCGGAGGAGGTGGCCCGCCGGTACCCCGGCGTGGTGCGGCAGATCCTCACGCACCACTCGTACATCCTCCTCTACCTCGTCGGCAAGCCGGTGGAGCTGTGCGCCATGAAGGCGACCCTCCACTACAAGGAGTACACCGAGGAAGACATCGCCATGGTGCAGATGCGTCTGCACAACGGGGCGCTGGCCCACTTCTGCGCCAGCTTCGCGGCCGACGACCACGCGGCCGACCCGTGGACGGTGATGGTGAAGGTGATCGGCACCGCCGGCAGCACCCGCTACAGCTACCGCGACCACGTGGAAATCAAGCCCGCCCAGGTCCACAGCCAGACCTACACCGCCTATCAAGGCTCGGTGATGAACGAGGTCAAACACCTCCTCGTGGACTGCCTCCGCCTGGGGGCCAAGCCGCTGAGCACCCTCGACGACGCCATCACCGCCCAGCGGATGATCGAAGCCGCCGAGGCGTCTATTCGCGGCGGGGTGGTGGTGAATATGCAGGCGAATTAACCACGGAGTCACAGAGGACACCGAGGGCGGAAACACCGAGAAGTCCGAAACACGAGTTCTGTTCTTCTCGGTCTTCGGCTTTACTCCGTGTCCTCTGTGACTCTGTGGTTCATTCTCTTCTTTTGGATGCCATGTTATACCGCGACCTCGGCCGGACCGGCCTCCGCGTCTCCGCCCTCTCCCTCGGCGGGGCGGCGTTCGGGCAGCAGTACGGCCCCGTGTCCGTCGCGGAGGCGGCCGACACGGTCCGCGCCGCCCTCGACGCCGGCGTGAACCTCGTCGATACCTCCGCCTACTACGGCACCGGCACGTCCGAGACGATCCTCGGCGAAGTCCTCGCCGGCGGGCTGCGTGACAAGATCATCCTCGGCACGAAGGCCGGCCGGCTCGACCGCGACCGGTTCGACTTCACCCCGGCCGGGATGCGGGCCTGCCTCGAAGGCTCGCTCAAGCGACTCCGCACCGACCGCGTCGACTACCTCCTCGCCCACGACATCGAGTTCGCCGACGACCCCGAGCGCGTCTTCAGCGACACCGCCGACGTGCTGCACAAACTCAAAGCCGAGGGGAAGACGCGGTTCGTCGGCATGTCCTGCTACCCGCTGCCGCTGCTGCGAACCGCCATCGAACGCTGCGACCTCGACGTGGTGGTGAGCTACGCCCACTTCACGCTCCAGAACACGCGGCTGCTCGCGGAACTCCTGCCGGCCGCGGGGCAACACGGCGTCGGCGTCCTGAACGCCTCGCCGCTGTCGCTCGGCCTCCTGACGGACGCCGGCCCGCCGCCGTGGCACCCGGCCCCGCCCGCCATCAAGGACGCCTGCCGCACCGCCGCCGCCCTGTGCCGCGAGCGCGGGGCCGACCTCGCCACGCTCGGTATGCAGTTCTGCTACGCGGAGGGCCGCCTCCCCAGCACGATCACCGGCACCGCCAAACGCGGCGAGCTGGAGGCGAACCACCGGGCGATGGCGACGCCGGCGGACGCGGCGCTGCTAGCGGACGTGCGGGCGGTTCTGGCCCCCGTGGCGGACGTAACGTGGCCGAGCGGGAAGGGGTGATATGCGGGCCATTCGTCGTGCCATCGCTGCGTACCTGCACGCCAAGTTGTTAGCCTTCTTCGGCGTGGCCATGCTGGGCGTTTACGGGCTCGCTTCGCCGTTCTTGACCGTCGTGGCCGGAACCCGTCGCGGTCTTCTGCTCGGATTCGTCAGCGTGGTCGGGTGGGCCGTCCTGGTCGCCGACGGAATCGTGGCGATCGACACGGACTCGATGAACCCCCTCCCGTTCATGCTCGTGGCGTGGCTGGCCGCCTGCATGATTTTGTGGGGGTTGCACTACACGCCCGACAACGACGTGATCCGCCTCGGCGTTCAACTCGTCACCCGCCTCGACCCGCTCATGTCTCGGTCCGAAGCCCGGACGATCCGCCGGCGGGCGACCGAAATGCTGGCGAGCGCCGACGCCGATCCGGACGCGGTGGACGAGCCACCCCGGTGGCGGTTCGCGTTCCTGGCGCTCCTGGGCGGCCGGCACTACGGTCACACCTTCGAGTACCGCCCCCGGCCGCGGACGGTCGGCGAGCGGTTCGGCCTTCTAATAGCCCTCCACGGCCACGGTGGGAATTTCCGCGTGTGGCTCCATGTCTGGAAGGCGTTCGCCGACGAGTACCGCGTCGCGGTCGTCTGCCCGAGCTTCGGGTACGGAAACTGGGAACACCCCGACTCTGTGGGGGTGATCGAACGGTGCCTGGCGAACGCCCCATGGCGGCTGAACATCGACCCGTCGCGGGTCTACCTCGCGGGCATCTCGCAGGGCGGGTGCGGGGTCGGGCGGGCGGGTGCGGCGATGGCGGGGCGGTTCGCCGGGCTCATCTTCTTGTCGCCGACGACGGAGTTGGACGTGCTGGGGTCGCCGGCGTTCGCGGACGGCTGGCGGGGCCGGCCGGTGCTGGTGGTCCAGGGCGGCCGCGACCACAACGTCCGGCCCCGTACCGTGGACGCGGCCGTGGCCCTGATGCGCGAGAACGGGGCCGGCGTGACGTACCACTTCGAGCCCGAGGCGGACCACTTCCTGTTCTTCGCACAGCTTGAAGCGATACACGCCCTCGTCGGCGGGTGGATGGGGCGGTGAAGGCGGGCGGGCCGCTGTTGTCCAGCCCCGCCGGGGCTCATTCCCGTCGCGCGTGGCTCACCCGTGGCTCCCGCCCCGGGCTACGCCCGGCCGCCGGTCCGAGGCTCCTAACCAACACGAAAGCCCCGGGAGAGCTCTCCCGGGGCTTTGGTCTTCGACCCCGGCACTCGGCCCTACCGGACCACGTACCCGAACCGCTCGTTGAACTGCTCGGGCGTCATCTTCACCACGGCGGCCAGCCGGGCGAGCTTATCCGGCACGGTGAAGTCGTCCGGGTCGAGGCGGATCATGT
>JANPKP010000054.1:0-3409 GCA_031426095.1 Gemmataceae bacterium | reverse complement strand
TGGACCTCGCGGGCCGCCACGAGCACGGGTATGTGCCGCGGGATCTGGGGATCGGCGGCGGGGACGACCTGCACTTCGCGTACTGCCTCGACTGCGGCCAGATCCAGGGCAAGTTCCCCGTCCCGCCGACTGCGATCGAGGAAAGGCGGGACTGAGGCGTGGCCGAGACCCGACACCCCGTATACGTCGGCTGCGCCGGGTGGGCGCTCCGCAAGGAGCACGCGGCCGGGTTCACGGCCGAGGGCACGCACCTCACGCGGTACGCCGGGCGGTTGCCCGCGGTCGAGATCAACTCGTCCTACTACAAGCCGCACAAGCCGGCCACCTACGCGAAGTGGGCGGCGGCGGTGCCCGCGGACTTCCGGTTCGCCGTGAAGGTGCCGAAGGAGGCGACGCACACCCGCCGGCTGCTCGGCACGGAAGACGTGCTCGACCGTTTCCTCGCCGAAGCCACCGCGCTCGGCGGTAAGCTCAGGCCGCTGCTCGTCCAACTGCCGCCCAGCCTCACCTTCGACGCCGTCGTCGCGGGTACATTCCTGGCGGCGCTGCGGGGGCGATTCGACGGGCTCGTCGTGCTGGAGCCCCGGCACACCACGTGGTTCGAAGCCGTACCGGAAAATCTGCTTTCAGAGTTCCGCGTGGCCCGGGTCGCGGCCGACCCGGCGGTGGTGGAAGGTGCGTCGGAGCCGGGCGGGTGGGGCGGGCTGGCATACTACCGGCTGCACGGGTCGCCGTAGGTGTACTACTCGGCCTACGATTCTGCGTACCTCGCAGCCCTTCCCGGCAGACTGACCGAGGCGGCGAAGTCGGCCGAGGTGTGGTGCGTCTTCGACAACACGGCCGAGGGGGCGGCGACGGTCAACGCGCTCGACCTGCTCGGCCGGTTGCCCGCGGGTTGACGGGGCCGGGCTCACTTCTCGCCGTGGGGCTTACCCAATTCCTTCCAGGACGTCGCAGTCATCTCGAGGCAGTAGTGGTCGGCCGTCTTACTTAAGGTTGGCGAACGCCTGCTCCCGCTCGTCGTCGTTCGAGCCCGTCACCTGGTCGAACCGGGCGACGGCGTTGCGGACGTGGCCGGCGACGGTGAGCGGCTCCTTCCGCTGCGCCGGGAAAGCGTAGACGCCGTCCGGGAGGTCCTTGGTCAGCTCGCCGTGCTTCTCGTGTTCTTCCCACGTGGCTCGCTTGGTCATGACGGCGCTCCTGATGTCTCGTTCCGACGGTACGGGCAACCGTCCCGCCTGCTGTCAGGCTTTACGGACGCGCAAGAACGGTGCCCGATTCGAGCGGCCGGGGCGGAGGCCCAGACACCCCGTCACTCCTTCCCGTCCCCCGGCATCAACGCCTGGGGCCGGTCGGCCAGGGGGCGAGCCTTCCCCCTCGCGTCGAACGTCACCACCCACGCCCGGTCGAACACCTCGTCCCGCCAGTTCCCCGGCACGCCGGACGCCCCGAACGCCGTCGCCAACTCCGGGAGGTTCCCCTGGTGCCAGCAGACGAGCACCGTCTTCCCGGCGTACCTCGGGTCCGAGAGCAGTTCCTTCGCCAGCTTCGGGTAGTCGGCGTTCGGGTATTCGGCCGTTACGTTCAGTTGGAGGGCCTTCGCCAGGGGCGTGACCGTCTCGACCGGGCGGTTACTCTTGGCGGACGCCTTCGTGGCAAAGACGAAGTCCGGGGTGGGGAACGGGTCGGGGCGGTCGGCGGTGATGGCGAACAGGGCGGGGAGGGCGTCGGCCCGCTTCCGGCCGGCGGGGCTGAGGCCGGTTTCGGTGGCGTCGGTCGACTTCTCGGCGTGCCGGATCAGGAGGATCGCCTTCGGGCGTGCCGGGTCGGCGGCGGGCGAGCAACCGGCCGCAAGGCCGGCGAGTAGGACGGCGAGCATCGCTCTCACGTCGGGCCTCGGAGGGGAGCCGGGATTGTAGGCGTCCGTCGGGCGGGAATGCTACTCGTCGTGCTTCGGTGTCACGTCGGTAATCAGGATTTCGGCCAGGACCGTCTCGCCGTCCCGCCCGACGCCCGCCATGCCCCCCGACGCCTCCCGCAGGTACGGTAGGCGGTGGAGGGTCACCAGGTCGTACACCCGCCACAAGTCCGGGCCGTGGCCCGACACCTCAACCCGCCAATGTTTCACCCCCGCGAACACCACCGCGAACTTGCCCCCTCGAAGGTGCTCAGGGCGTCCAGAAACGCGTACTGGTACGACCACACCTTGCCGTCCTTCAGAATGACATGGACGCGCGTCATGTTGTTGGCCGCCGGCGGCATCGAGGAGTAGCGGCCGTACATCTGGGCGATGGTCAACTCGTCCGTATCCGCGTCGATCGGCTCGGCCTCAGGCTTGTTCGTCGTCAGCGAGTTCATCCCCCCGTTGCTTTGGAACTTGTGCTTCTAGGCCGTGTTGACGCTGTTCCGCTTCCGTAGGCGGATGTACCCGAGGGTCAGGTGGAGCATCCCGATGTGCGTGACCTTGAGCTTCTCGTACCGGGTGGCCACCCCGGCGGAACCGCTTGACCTTGGCGAACAGCCGCTCGACCCGGTTCCGCTCCCGATACCCGGCCGGGTCGAACGGCCACGGGTCGCGGCGGTTCTTCCGATCCGACTCGGGATGTTCGGGAACACCCCCCCGGTCGACGCAGTCGGCCCGCCGGCCGTCCCCGTCGAACCCCTCGTCCCCGGCGAGTTCGTCCACCACCGGCACCCGGGCCAGCGTCCGGCCGAGCATGGGCTTGAGCCGGGGGGCGTCGTGGGCCCGGCCCGGCACCACCTCGACGGGGAGGGGCGTGTACTCGTCGGCGGCCGTCAGGACGACCTGGTGAACCCGCCCCGGCTCCGGCCGAGCCCCTGGCTCTCGGCCGACCGGGCCGCCCCGACCTTTTTTTGGCCCGCAACGCCCCGGCCGAGTGGGCGTGGGCCCGGACGATGGTCGAGTCGAGGAGCACCCGGCGGGTGTCCCCGAAGACCGGGTCGGCCGTCATCCCCTCGGACAGCCGGCGGAGGCCGCCCGAGCGGACCCACCGGCAGAACCGGTTGTACACCGCGTCCCGCCGCCCGAACTCGGCCGGCGAGTCCCGCCACGGTATGCCGGTCCGGGCGACGGACAGCTGGGCCTCGAAGAATAGCCGGTCGGGTAGCACCGGGGGCGATCCGCCGGTCCGCCGCTTGGCCGCCTCAACCATCCGCCGGTCAGCACGATCTTGGTGGCGAACCCGACCGCCGTCGGGACGCCGGCCGCCTCCCGCCGGACGGCGTCGCCCGCCCACTCCTTCGGCAAGTACAATTCCCGGTCGATGAGCGCCCGCCCCTTCTTGGTCGCGTACCCGAGGAACACCCCGACCCGGCTGTTCTCGATCCGGCCGGCCGTCCCGCTGTACTGGCGGGCGACCCCGCACGACTTCGTCCCCTTTTTGAGGAA
>JANPKP010000053.1:0-9918 GCA_031426095.1 Gemmataceae bacterium | reverse complement strand
TGACCCTCCCCAGAGATCGTGGACAGTGGGAACGCGGTGTATCCTCCAGTGATCGGGAGACGCACCGATGGCAAAGGTCCGTGGCAAGTACACCCCGGAGTTCAAGCTCCAGGCGGTCCAGATGATGACCGACCAGGGACTCAGTGTGGCCGAGGTCGCCCGCCGGATCGGCGTGTCCGAGAGCCGCCTCCACGACTGGAAGACGGCGGTCCGCACGGGCGGGGCCACCGCCTTCCCGGGGTCCGGCCACCAGACGCCGGTCGAGGACGAACTCCGCCGCCTGCGGGCCGAGGTCAAGCGGCTGGGGACGGAGCGCGACATCCTGAAAAAAGCGACGGCGTTCTTCGCCGCCCTCGCGAAGTGACCTCCGCCTGGATCGAGGAACGCCGGCCCGAGTACCCGGTCGCCGTGCCGTGCCGCGTCCTCAGCGTGTCGCGGTCCGGGTTCTACGCCCGGGCGAAGCGACCGCCGTGCGACACGGCGGTGCGACGCGAGACGTCGGCCGCTCACATCCGGGAGGTCCACGCCGAGATGCGGGGGCGGTACGGCCGCCCCCGCCTGGCCGTCGAGCTGAACGGGCGGGGCGTCCCCGGCTGCGTCAACACGGTGGCCAAGGTGATGGCGGCCCACGGCATCCGGGCCAGGACGGTGAGGCGGTTCGTCCGCACCACCGACACGGAGCACCGGCTGCCGGTGGCCGCGAACGTCCTCGACCGGGACTTCTCGCCGGCCCGGCCGAACGCCGCGTGGGCGGCCGACATCACCCACGTCCCGACCCTCGAAGGGTGGCTGCTCCTGGCCCCCGTGGTGGATTTGTTCTCCCGGCGGATCGTCGGCTGGGCGACGGCCGCGACGACGACGAGCCGGCTGGTGGTCGATGCGTTGGACATGGCCGTGCGACGGCGGGGCGTCCCGGCGGGCCTGGTCGCCCACTCGGACCGGGGCGGCCGGTACGCCGGCGACCACTACCGGGCGGGGCTCCGCCGCCGGGGGATGGTGTGCCGCATGAGCGGGGTCGGCCAGTGCTGGGACAACGCCGCGGTCGAGGGGACCTTCGCCAGCCTCAAGCGGGAACTCGTCCACCACGAGAGGTACGCCACCCGGGACGAGGCGGGGGCGAGTCTGTTCGAGTACATGGAGGTGTTCGACAACCGCGTCCGCCGTCACTCGACGCTGGGGTACGTGTCCCCGGTCGAGTGCGAGCGGACGCACAACCCGGAACTCCGCTAACCCCTGTCCACGATCCGTGGGGAAGAGCATAGAACACCGCGTTCAGGACCTCGCGGGTGTCGGCGGCCGGCCGGCCGCCGTTCCGGCCCCCGGACGTCGGCCTCGGGAGGAACGGCCCGACCCGCTCCCACTGGGCGTCGGTCAGGTCGGTCGGGTAGGGCTGTCGTGTCATGCCCGACTTCGGCAATCAATCGGCCGCACGGCGTCTAGCCGAGGTTTTCGCACACTTCGTCAGACGTAGACCGTCGTCCGCCCCGTCCCGAAGTCGTGCGTCGTCACCAGCCGGGCGATCACGTCCGCGATCCTCGCCCCGCCGACGTGCGACGGCTCGATGGACGACAGCGGCGAGAAGTGTACGTCCGCGGTGCAGACGAGCCGCAGATCGACCACCGGGACCCCCGCCGCGACGGCCGCCCGCAGGACCGCCTCGTTGAAGCCCGCCAGCCCCGTCCGTTCGGCCGTGCCCATGCCCGGGATCGCGTCGTACACGGTACAGACCGCCACCGGCTTCCCGGTCGCCCGCACCGTCCGCAGCATGTCGGCGTACTCGTCGGCGAACTCGGCCAGCCGCTCGTGCAGCATCACCAGCGCCTCGCCCACGGTCAGGGCCGGCTCGCGCAGGAGGCCGCTGGCCCCGAGGGCGTCGTTCCCGCCCACGCTCACGACGAGGTGGGTGGCGTCCGCCGGCAGTTTGGCCAGTTGGCGGACCACGTCCACGACGATGTGCCCGTCCACCGCGAGGAGCGTGGCCGACCACTCGGCCGGGAGGGCGTCGCGGAGTTGCTGGACGACACACGGCCGGTCGGGGACGTAGCGGGCGTTGTCGAAGATCGAATCGCCGAGCAGCACGACGTGGGGCATGACTGGTTCCTCCCGGGAGGAAAGGATACCCGAAGTGACGGCCGGTTCGGAGGCGACTTGCCGGGCCAAAGCGGGGCAAACGCCAAAGTGTTGCACAAAACGGCTCGGCGGCGCGGACGCTACTTTAACTGAAACCTGACAATATTTTACGTCAATCAGTTGGCTCACAAATCGGGAGTGAGGCGGTCATTCTCCCGCTCTCCCACCTCTGCCGGGATCGTTCGGTGCAAGTCGTTCATATCGTTGCTTTTAGGCGAAACATGACTGCGACAAAGCGGGAGAATCCGGGGGCGGGCGACCGCCCCCGGATTGGCGGTCATTCCCCGGTGTATGTGACGTTCTCGCTGGCCAGGAAGCCCAGGTTGAACTTCACCTTGGCCGCGTCCCACTTTGATTGGTTGAAGGGCGCGACCGACGGCACATCGACGGCCCGGCGGCCTTCGATGTGGGCGTCCAGGAACGCCACGTTCGCGGTCCCCGAGAAGCGGAATTGTGCCGCCGTCACGGCCGAAGGGGTGAACGCGTACGTCGTCCCCGCCGTGACAAAGGGGCCGGACGGGACGGCCAGATAGGGGGAGCCGAAGTAACCGCCGAACGGCTCCTGGAGGGTGCCGTTCGACTGGAGCTGGACGACCTCGGCGAATAGGAACGTGCCGGACGTGGACGTGAAGTCGGTGATCTTCCGCCCGACGACCGGCGACGTGAGGCTGCACGTGTGCCGGTTGTAGGCGTACCCGGAGGTCAGCCCGCTGTACACCTTCGACACCGGGTAGGCGTCGAACATCGGGCAGGCGTTCACCTTCGTGTTGTTCTCGTAGTAGGGCGTGAGGACGCCGGTGGTCGGGTCGGTGGACAGGACGTTGTACGGCGATGCCGTGTTGCTCACCGTGCTGCCGAACCAGTACCGCCCGGCCGGGTAGGCGACGGCCGAGTCGGTGTGGGGCGGGAGCTTCTGGTTGGCCCCCTCGTAGTTGTGGGCGGCGAGGGCGAGCTGGCGGAGGTTGTTCGCCCCCTTCGACCGGGCGGCCGCCTCCCGCACCTTTTGGACGGCGGGGAGTAGCAGCCCGATCAGGACGGCGATGATGGCGATCACCACCAGCAGCTCGATCAGCGTGAACGCGGGGCGGCGGACGGGGGCGTGCGGGGACGCCGGGAATCGGGAGCGCAAGGGAGGCACCTTTCTGCCGGACCGGGCAAAGGCCGGAGCCTTCGGGGGCCGTCAGCGGGCACGCCTGCGCGCGCAAGCGGAACGAGTGCCCGCCCGCGGCTCGTGTCCGAAGCCCCGAACGAAAACTCGTCAGGCAGGTCTTCTGGCTCTCGGCTCGAACGGCCCGGTTCGCCTTCCCGCCCGGGGGCAGTGGCATGGTGAACCGGAACCTCGCCGATCACAGCGGCGGCCCCGCGCCGGATTCGCACCGGCTTCCCTTTTCATCCGCCACGCCCCCCACTGAGTCGGGGGGGGTGGCGGAACCTGTCGAGTGGGGTATTAGACTAACGACGGCGGGCGGGGGTGGCCAGCGGGAATCACCCCATCAGTTCCGCCAGCGGCCCCTTCTGGTCGAGGTCGCGGAGGCCGGGGTCGGGCTGGCCGAAGTGGTCGCGGTTGACGCCGGCGGCGGCCAGGAACGTCGTGTACATGTTCGCGATCGTGCGGTGCCCCTTGGCCCCGTACTTCGGGTACGCGAGGTACCGGCCGCCGGCCCTGAGCTTGCCGCCGAGCCCGCCGACGAGGACCATCGGCCAGTCCCAGCAGCGGCTGTGGTGGCTCTCGGCCGAGTCGCTCAGGTAGACGATCAGGGTGTTGTCGAGCATCGTCCCGTCGCCCTCCTTCACGGCCTGTAGCTTGGCCGCGAGCCGGGCCACGAGTTCGATGTGGAAGCGGCGGATGGCGGTCGAGAGTTCGGCCGCCGTCCGCCCGTTGAACCCGCCGCCGTGGCCGATCGAGTGCTTGTCCAGGGTGATGCCGAGGCCCTTGAAGCGGACGCTGAAGAACGGGTCGCCGCACCCCGACGCGATGGTGGCGACGTTCGTCAGCCCGCCGATGAGGGCGGCCGCGGCCACGTCGAAGTTCGCCTCCAGCCGGTCGGTCTCGACCTCCGAGCGGAACTTGTCCGTGACCGGCGGGGCGGCCGCCCGCAACGCCGTCTCGATGTCCGTGAGCTTCCGCTGCCGCCGGCCCATCGCCTCGTAGGCGGCGAGGTGCTGCTGGAGCTTCTCCCTCTCGTCGCCGGCGAGGCGGCCCTCGACCCGCTTCACGTCGTCGGCCAGGAAGTCGAGGAGGTTGGTCCGGGCGTCGAACGCCTTCCGGCCGTCGCCCCCGGCCACGCTCCCGAACAGGGTGTTGTACGCCAGGTCGGGCCGGCACTGGATCGGCAGCTTCTTCTGCGGCCCCCAGGCCGAGACGTTGTACACGATGGCGTCCGTCGGCCGGTCGGAGATGCCGACGCCGACGTGCGGGAAGACGCCCGGGAGGGCCTTGGCCAGGGCCGCGTCGATCGTCTCGTCGAACGCCCCGGCCTTGCCCGAGTAGACGCCCAACGCCCCGTAGTTGTTCGAGTGCCCGCCCCCGCACACCCGGCCCGAGAGGCCCTGCACGATCGTCATCCGGTCCTTGAACGCGGCCAGCGGTTCGAGGGCCGCCGGGAGCGTGTGGTCGGCCAGCTTCACGTCCTGGAGGGCGTCGAAGTTGTTCTGGTTGTAGCTGTTCCGCTTCCGCTCGATGGTCGTCGGCTGCACCTGCTCGGGCTGGCACCCGTTCCCTTCGAGGACGAACACGAACCGCTTCGGGGCCGGCCGGCCGTCGGCCCGGGCCTGCACCTGGGAGAGGACCGGCGCCAGGAGGGTGGCTCCCGAGCCGAGGGTGACGCCCTTGAGGAGGTCGCGGCGGGTGACGGCCATGACGGGGAGCCTCGGGGAAAAAGGAAGGCGGGTGGGAGGGGCGGGCTACTTCACGCGGCGGAGTAGGAACGAGTCGGAGGTCAGGATCGAGGTGACGAGCGCCTTCAGGCTGCCGCCGCTCTCGACGTAGGCCCGGTCGGCCCGCACGAGCGACCAGGCGTCGCCCGGCGTCTCGTTGCGGCCCATCCAATAGCGGAAGGCGTGGCGGACGAACACCTGCCGGGCGCGGTCGGTGGCGGCCAGCTTGCGGATCATGGCCGCCGCGTCGGGCACCGGGCCGTCGAGGGCCGGGTCGCCGGCGTGGGCCACGAGCCCGGTGGAATCGACCGGCTTCCCCTTCTCCTCGGTGCGGAACCGCCCGAAGTGGTCGTACGCCTCGAACGGGAGGCCGAGGTCGTTCATCTTCCGGTGGCATTTCCAGCAGTAGGCGTCCTTCGTCACCCCCATCCGGTCGCGGAGGGTCCGCTTGGGGTCGTCCGGGAGTTGGGCGTCCACGGTGATCGGCAGGTCGGGCACGCTCCCGCCGAGGAGCCGCTCGCGGACCCACTTGCCTCGGAGGATGGCGTGGTTGTCGGCGTTGAGCGAGTGGGCCACCAACCAGCTCGGCTGCGTCAGGATGCCGGCCCGCTCCTTCGCCGGCAGCCTCATCGGCTGCACGCCGGACCACGTCTCGGCGGTGACGTTGTACGAGGTCATCGGCTGCTTCTTGTTCCCCTTCCCGGCCGGCACCACCGCCTTCGTCTTGTTGTCGACGGTGTACGCCACGAAGCTCTTTTCGGTCGTCAGTAGCTCGCGGAACACGTCGCGGTCGGCGGCGAGGACGTGGTTCACCAGCCGGTCGGTGTCGGCCACCAGGAGGCGGGCGTCGTGGTGGGGGTTCTCCTTGTCGTCCTTAAACACGTCGGTGGCGAGGTGGTACTCGAAGTACTCGCGGACGAAGCGGGGGACGCGGGGGCGGTCGAACTTCGGGTCGGCCCACAGCCGGGCCAGTTCGCGGGCACGTCGTCGGGGGTGGCGAGGCGGCCGGCGTCGGCGGAGGCCAGGAGGGCGGCGTCGGGCCCCTTGTCGCCCAGGGCGTAGCCGACGGCGAAGGCGATCTCGCGGGGCGTGAGCCGCACCAGCCCGTCGGCGTCCGGCGGGCCGGCCCCGCGCTCGGAGCGGAAGACGGCTTCCGGGAGGAGCAGGACCGCCGCGAGGGTGGCCCGCACGCCCTCCTCGCGGCCGCCGGCGAGGACGTTCTTCCGCAGCAGTGCGGCGAAGCGGTCGGCCTCGTCGGCCGTGGGGGGCCGCCGGAGCCCGATCTGGAACTGCCGGGCGACGGCCGCCCGCACGTCGCCGGCGGCCGGCTCGCGGGCCGGGTCGAGGAGGGCGACGAAGTCCTTGACCGCCCCGAACGGCACCTTCCCGTTAACGGCCGCGCGGGTCTGGTGGGCGACCATCGCCTCGGCGTTGCGGACGAGCTGTGCGGCCGTCGGCTCGTCGAGCCCGCCGTCGGCCGCGTAGTCCTTGAATCCCCGGCCGGGGGGCACGGCGAACGCCTGCGGCAGCCCGCCCTTGTCGCCGCCGAACCCCTTGCCCCCGACCGCGCGGACCCACTCGGCGTAGATGTAAGGGCTGACCCGCCAGACCCGCGGCGGGGCGTCGGGGGTCGTGCGGGCCGTGACGCCGAAGAGGGCCGCGTGGTCGAGCCGGTTGCCGTACTGAGGGAGGTGGTCGCCGGCCCGCTTGCCGGTCCGCCCCGGGGCGGCGGCCTCGGCCCGGGCGAGTTCGCCCTCGAGCCACCCCGCCACCGCCTTCACGTCCGCCGGCTTCGGCCGCGGCTCGCCTTCGGGCGGCATCTCGCCGGCCGCCACCCGCTCCAGCACGGCCCGCCACTTCTTGGCGTCCGGCCCGGCGAGCAGGTCGGCGTCGAGCTTGGGCACGGCGAACCCGGCGGCCGGCTTGGCCCCGGCGTGGCACCCCTCGCAGTGGGCGGCCAGGAAGGGGCGGACGCGGGCCGCGAAAACGTTCGGTTCGGCCCCCGACGCGGACGCGGGGAGCAGGACCAGGAGTGCAACTACGACGGCCGGGCGGGGCGGCGTGGGCATCGGGGCGGGTTCCGGGTGGCGGACGCGGGCGTGGCGCGTGTATCTTTAAACCCCATCGGCCCCGGTGGGTTCCGCCGGCCGTCTCCCCCGGAGCCTATCCCGTGACCGCCACCCGCCGCCAGTTCCTCCACGCCTCGGCCGCGTCCGCCCTGGCGCTCTCGGCCGCCTCGTACTCCCGGGCCCTCGGGGCTAACGACCGCGTCCGGGTCGCCGTCATGGGCGTCCGCTCCCGCGGCAAGGACCTGTTGAAGGTCTTCGCCGGCCGGCCGAACGTCGAGGTCACGCACGTCATCGACCCCGACGAGAACACCTTCCCGGCCGCCCTCAAGGTGGCCCCCGGGGCGACCCCGCCGAAGACCGAGAAGGACGTGCGGAAGGTCCTCGAAGACCCGTCGGTGACGGCCCTCGTGGTCGCCGCCCCGGACCACTGGCACGCCCTCGCCACCGTCTGGGCCTGCCAGGCCGGCAAGCACGTCTACTGCGAGAAGCCGGCCTCCCAGACGCTGGCCGAGGGCCGGCGCATGGTCGAGGTCGCCCGCAAGACGAAGCGTGTGGTGCAGGTCGGCACCCAGCGGCGGAGCGCGACCCACGTCGCCTCGGCCCGCGAGTACGTCCGGGCCGGCAAGCTCGGGAAGGTGGCCTTCGCCCGGGCGTGGATCGCCGGCGGCCGCAAGCCGATCGGCAAGAAGGGGCCGGTCCCGGTCCCGCCCGGCGTCGACTACGGCCTCTGGCTCGGGCCGGCGGCCGACGGGCCGTTCACGCCCAACCGCTTCCACTACACCTGGCACTGGTTCTGGGACCTGGGCACCGGGGAGATCGGTAACAACGGCATCCACGGGCTCGACGTGGTCCGCAGCGTCCTGGACCTCGACGCCCCCACCCGGGTGACGGCCGCCGGCGGCAAGTTTGCGTTCGGGGACGACGACCAGCAGACGCCCGACACGATGACGGCCGCGTTCACGTTCCCGGCCGGGCCGGGCGGGGCGGGCGGCTGCACGGTCGTGTGGGAGCACCGCGTGTGGGAGAAGAGCGGCCCGGAGGGCGAGGCGTTCGGGGTGAGCGTCCACGGCGACAAGGGGACGCTGCTGATCGGCAAGAAGGGGTGGGAGGTCCGCGACGGGGACGGGGCGAAGGACAAGGCCGACGAGGGCATGGTGGACGCCCACGTCCAGAACTTCCTCGACTGCGTGCGGGACGGCAAGACCCCGAACGCCGACATCGAGGTGGGGCACAAGAGCACCCGGCTCTGCCACCTGGGGAACGTCGCCTTCCGGACCGGCAAGGCGCTCGCCTTCGACGCCGCCACGGAGACGTTCCCGGGCGAGCCGGCGGCGAACGCCCTGCTGGCCCGGGAGTACCGCAAGGGGTTCGAGCTGCCGGCCGTCTGAGCCCCCGCACCGGGTTGATCCGCGACCCGCCCGACGCGAGGGTGGGGTCGGAAGCACCGCGGGGGCCACGCCCGGCCCGCCGGCCGCGACGCCGTGGCGGCGGCGAGCTGGGGTTACATCGTGGGCGGTCGGTGGTTTCCCGAAGGTCGGGAGTTGACGCGGGCGGGGAGCGGGGTTGAAAGCGGAGCACGCCCGCCGCGAGACCCCCCCATGCAGCCCGTATCACACTGGGCGGCCGATACTTCGGCTTCCTGTCGCAGGCTGATCTGTTCGACGCCCTCGGCCGGTTCGTCGGGCGGGCCGACCCCGCCGGCAACGTCTGGCGTGCCGACGGGCGATTCCTCGGCGTGCTGGTGAACGGGGCCTACGTCCTACGGCCCTACAACGCCGATCAAGTTCCGCCAGGCCGGCCGCCGCGGCTGCCGCCCCAGCCCACCGTCCCGATGATATCCACGCGCCGGCCGCCGCGGGGGCCGGTCGATGGATACACCGACGCCCTCGACGGGATGAATTCGTTCGGCCCCGCGTGACGTTGGGGGTCGGCGTTCGTTCGGCAACCCGTCACCGGGTCGGCATGGCCAGACAAGCCGGCCGTGCCGACCCGTGTCGCGTTCACCACGTTCACTCGGCCGGCGGCGGCCCCTTCTTGTCGCCCTTCGGGCACTCACCCTTCCCGCCCTTGTCGCCCTTCCCGCCCTTCCCGCCCTTGCCCTTCTTCCCCTTGCCGGGGCCGCCCTTGCCGCCGTCGTCCTGCTGGCCGGGAGGGGCCGGCGGGTCGGCGGCCACGGCCAGCACGGCCATGGCGCTGCCGAGGGCGAGGGCCATCGAGAGGGTGATACGTCGCAGCATGGAGAACTCCGGTTTTGGGGGCGTTTCCGACAACGGGTGGGCGTCCCGCCCGCGTCCGTCCCCCTGACGGTCACGGTTCGCGGCGTCGTACCGCCGCGACAAGTCGAGCAGTCGGCGGATTAGGGCCGGCGGGCTTGGCACCCCCGCGAACGGGCCGTAGCCTCACAAGGTCGTTCGCCTCGGTCCCCGAACCCCTCCCCGGTGCCGCCCATGTCCGCCGCCAACCCGCCCGCCTCCCCCCGCGTCGTCGCCCTCCTCACGGCCGACGTGGTCCACCGCGACGGGCCGAACGGGAAGTTCTCCCTCCTCGGCATCTTCAACGCGATCAGCGCGATCGAGTTCCCCGCCGGCCGCCCGGCCCTCGGGATTTACCTCGCCGTCACCGATGTCCACGGGCGGGCGGAGATGGTGGTGCGGCTGATCGGCACGGACGAGAAGGTCGCCCCCCTCGTGTCGGCCACGCTGACGGTGGACATCCCCGGCCCGCT
This sequence comes from Gemmataceae bacterium, assembly GCA_031426095.1. Classification (GTDB taxonomy): domain Bacteria; phylum Planctomycetota; class Planctomycetia; order Gemmatales; family Gemmataceae; genus JANPKP01. Next base: position 117 of record JANPKP010000053.1, on the reverse strand, counting down.
GGTGGTGGCCGAGTACGGGTTCGAGTTGCCGAACGTGCAGTTCGTCCGGCCCGGGGAGTACCGGCTCCAGGTGGTGTCCGGGAGCGAAGTGTTGGCCGACCGCCGCATCGACGTGCT
>JANPKP010000052.1:0-5575 GCA_031426095.1 Gemmataceae bacterium | reverse complement strand
GGTGGAACACGGCCCGGCGGCGGAAGCCGACGACGGGGTGGACCTCGATCTTGGCCCGGGTGACGGTCACGTCCTGCTCGACCGGCTGGCGGTTCTCGCGGGCGGTCGTGAGCTTCACCGCGGTGCCGACCTCGCCGGTGATGAGCTTGCGGGCCTCGTCCACCCGCATGTTCTCGGTCGAGGCGTCGCCGACCTTCGTGATGAGGTCGCCGGCCGCGATCCCGGCGTCGTAGGCCGGGGTGCCGGGCATCGGGCTCTCCACCTTCAGGAGGTTCGACTTGGGGTCGACCACGAGGGTGACGCCGATGCCACCGAAGCTCCCCTCGGTGCTCGTCTCGAACGCCTTGAGCTGGTCGGCGTTGAAGTACTGGGAGTGGGGGTCGAGCTGCCGCAGGCCGCCGTCGATCATGTCCTCCACGAGCTGCTTGCGGTCGTCGTCGGTGAGTTCGCGGACGTACCGGCCGTCCACCTCGGCGAGCACGTCCACGATCTGGCGGACGAGGCGGTAGTCCTTGTCCGGGGCGGGGGCGCTGTACCCGACGACGAGCCCGAGGAGGACGAACGCCGGGACGGCGAGGAGCCAGGCCAGGTTCCGACGGGGCATTCGGGTTCTCCGAGGGGGCCGGGCGCCGGGGGCGGCCGGTGCTGCCGATTATAGCCGTTCGACCCGTTGGGCGGGAGGGCCGCGCGGCGGGCGAACTTTCCCGGGCGGTTCGGCTCAAGTCGTTTTGACCGCGCGACCGGCCGCCTTTACCTTTCCCACAGGCAGGACGCAGGATACCCACTTTGCCGCCGGCACCGGCGGAGCACGGCCCACGGCCGGAGACTTCCCGCGATGTACAGCCTCGTCCTCATGACCGCCATGTCCGGGGCCCCCGCCGACCCCGGGTTCAACGGCTACTTCCGCGACCTGTTCAACCGCGGCGGCTGTTCGGGGAGTTGCACCGGTTGCACCGGGAGCGGGTCCGGCTCGCCGTACGGGTGCTACGGCGGCGGGGGCTACTCCGGTTCGTCCGATTACTCCTCCTGCTCGGGCTGCTGCGGCGGCGAACCGCGCGGCTTCCTGAGCCGGGTCCGCCGGCTGTTCGGCGGCTCGGGGTGCTGCGGCGGGGGGTACGCGGCGGCGAGCCGCAGTTCCGGCTGCTGCGGCGGCGGGTGCTGCGGCGGCACGGCGATGGCCTACTCGTGCTTCGGCGGCCCGGTGTCGTACACGCCGGTAATGTCCGGCGGACTGTCGTGCGTCGGCGGCCCGCTCCTGTCGGCCCCGCCGCCGGTGTTCGATAGCGTCCCGTCCGCCCCGACCATCCCGTACACCGTGCCCGACGCCATCCCCACCCCGGCCCCGCCGCCGGCGGCCCTCGACCGGACCGGCTTCCGCCCCGTCAGCGCCACGGCGGAGGGCGGCCGCGGCACCGTCGTCGTCCGCCTCCCGGCCGACGCCCGCCTGTACGCCGAGGACCGGCCGCACACGCTCGTCGGCGGCGAACGCCGGTTCGTGACGCCCGAGCTGCCGGCCGGGCGGGAGTTCGTCTACCGCTTCCGCGTGGAGTACGAGCGGGACGGCGAGACGATCGGCGTGACGCGGAAAGTGGCCGTCCGGGCCGGCAGCTCGGCGAGCCTCGAATTCGCCGACCTCACGACCGCCCGCCCGCAGCCCGCGGCCCCCGCGGCGGCCCCCGCCCCGGCGGTCCCCACGAAGGCCCCCCTGATCGCCGCCGCGACCACCGGCCGCAGCGTGCCGTCCGTCCAGCCCACGGCCGCCGAGCCGCGGCCGCTGCCGGCTACCGCCACGCCCACGCCCACGCCCGCCCCGACGCCCGCGGCCGACGCCCGGGCGACGCTGACGGTGAAGCTCCCGGCCGGGGCGACGCTGTTCGTGGACGACCGCAGGAGCCCGTCGGCCGATGCGGTGCGGACGTTCAGCACCCCGCCGCTGCCGCCCGGCAAGGAGTTCGCGTACCTGATGAAGGCCGAAATCGTCCGCAACGGCCGGCCCGAGTCCCTGCTCCAGCGGGTGCCGTTCCGGGCCGGCGAGCGGGTGACGGTGGACTTCACGGGGATGGGGCGGGAGTAAGGAATGACAAGGTGACAAGGTGACAAGGTGACAAGGTGAGGGGGGTGACGCGGTGACAAAGATGTCGCTCGGTCTTCCTCACCCTGTCACCCCCTCACCTTGTCACCTTGTCAACCGCCTCCCACTCTTCACCGATTCTTCTCGGCCCCGGTTACCCCGGTTGCTAAACTTGCTAGCATGGATTGGATTGCCCGCACCCGGCGCGACCCTCTCCCTTCTTTCGTGCCGCACCCGCCTCAGGTGCCCGGATGACCGACCCCACTACGCCCCCGGCCGGCCCGCGTAAAGCGGCCGGGTCGTCCTTCCTGCCGCTCGCCGTCGTCGCCCTCCTCGTGGTGGCCGCCGCCGGGTTCTACGGGTACGTCCGCTACACCGAGGGGAGCGTCCCCCCCGCCGACGACCTCGCCCAGCTCCGGCCGTTCGCGGCCGAACTGGCGAAGCAGCAGCGGCTCGCCCCCGGGTACGCCGACGCCGACGGCGACAAGGTGCCCGACCCGCCGGCCGACCCCGCCAAACTCCTCGACCCGGCCGAACTCCGCTTCGTCGGCATCCCGAGCGACTACGCCGACAAGCCGGACGCGGGGGCGGCCGACTGGAAGCCGTTCCTCGACCACCTGGCCGCGGCCACCGGCAAGAAGGTGGCGTTCGCCGACGACATCAAGACGTACGAGGACCAGCTCGCGGCCCTGCGGGACGGCCGGCTGCACGTCACCGCGTTCAGCACCGGGCAGGTGCCGGCGGCGGTCAACACGGCCGGGTTCGTGCCCCTCGCCTGCCCGGCCGACGCCGCCGGCAAGTTCTCCTACGAGATGGAACTCCTCGTCCGCCCGGACAGCCCGGTGAAGACGCCGGCCGACCTGCGGGGCAAGGAGGTCGCCTTCTCGACCCTGTCGTCCAACTCCGGGTCGCGGGCCCCCATGAAGGTCCTCGGCGACGAGTTCGGACTGCTCCCGGGGCGGGACTACCGGTACCCGATCACCGGCGACCAGCTCGTCTCCCTGAAGGGGCTGGCGGCCGGCAAGTTCGACGCCGTGTGCGTGGCCAACGACTACTTCCGCCGCCTGGTGGCCGACCCCGAGAACAAGCTGACGGCCGGCCAGTTCCGCTCGGTGTATACGTCGAAGTCGTTCCCCCCGATCTGCTTCGGGGCGGCGTACAATCTGAAGCCGGAGCTGCGGGCGAAGGCCGCCGGGGCGTTCGCCGGGTTCGCGGTCCCGCCCGACACCAAGCTGGCCGGCCGCCTCCGCCAGCCGAAGTTCGCCCCGGTGGACTACAAGCGGGACTGGGCCTACGTGCTGGAAGTCGACGAGTCGCTCGCCCGGCTGCTCGGCGGCCGCTGAGTTTTCCGACAACGCCGCCGGCCCGGGTCTCCACCGCGGCCGGCCCCCGACGGGGAAACGTCTCCCGCCCGGGTCGCCCCGGCGGCTGATTCACCCGAATCATCGTTTCTTACGAGAGGGCACCCCGTGCGCCATTATCCCGAACGCCGCCCGGCGTTCACGCTCATCGAACTGCTGGTCGTCATCGCCATCATCGCCGTCCTGATCGGCCTGCTCCTGCCGGCCGTCCAGAAGGTCCGGGAGGCCGCCGCCCGGGTCAAGTGCACGAACAACCTGAAGCAACTGGGCCTGGCCATCCACGCCTACGAGGGGGCCAACGGGTCCTTCCCGCCGAGCCACGTGACCGGGTCGTCGGGCAGCTACCAGAAGTTCGGGTACTCGAAGCGGTCGGTGTTCACGTTCACCCTGGCGTACATCGAGCAGGGGACGCTCTACAGCCAGTACCAGTTCGGCGACTCCGACTCCAACGTCAAGAGCTGGAACCACGCCGACAACCGGCCGGTGTACACCTCCCAGGTGAAGACGTACCAGTGCCCGTCGGCCTTGAACCCGCGGACGGACGCGTTCGGCTCGACCACCGACATCGCCGTCGGCGACTACACCCTCGCGGCCAACGTGTCGAACGCCGGCGGGTCGTCGTCCAACGCTTACAACCTGGGGTTCATCCCTAAGGACCCGGTGCTGAACGAGGACAACCGGTACGGGATGATGCGGTCGAACCAGTCCACCCGGGTGGTGGACGTGCAGGACGGGCTCAGCGGCACGGTGGCGTTCGTCGAGGACGCCGGCCGGCCGGACTACCTCGACGCCGCCCGCCAGAAGGTTCCCGACGCGTCCGGCGGGTTCCGCCGGGCCAGCAGCGGCGGGTGGGCCGACGACGGCAACACGTTCGGCCTGGACGGGGCCCCGACCGACGGCAAGCAGCCGACCAGCGGGGGCTTCGTCGGCGGCCCGTGCCCGATGAACTGCAGCAACAACGGCGAGGTCTACTCGTACCACACCGGCGGGTGCAACTTCGGGTTCGGGGACGGGTCGGTCAAGTTCATCGCGGCCAACATCCCGATCAAGCTCCTCTCGGCGCTGATCACCCGGAACGCCGGCGAGGTGGTCGATGGCAGCAGCTACTGACCGCCGGCCGGCCCGGGCCCGGGGGGCGGCCCTCGCCGGCCTCCTCCTCGCGACCCTGGCCGGCTGCTCGGGCGGCCCGAAGGAGGGGTTCACCCGCCTGCCGACGCAGAAGGTCCGCGGGACCGTCCTGGTCGCCGGCCAGCCGGCGGCCGGGGCCACCGTCCTGTTCATGCCCGTGGGCGGGGCCGGCCCGGACAAGCCGGCCGCCAGCGGGATCGTCGGGGCGGACGGGTCGTACGAACTCCTCACGTACACCACCGGGGACGGCGTCCCGGCCGGCGAGTACGACGTGGCCGTCGAGTGGCGGGGCGAGGAGCGAATCGGCAAGGACAGGCTCAAGGGGAAGTACCGGGACGCCGACAAGTCGGGCCTCCGCCGCACCGTCCCCGAGGGCGGCGGCGACGTGGAGCCGCTCAAACTGGACTGAGCGGGCGGCCCCGTTTCGGCCCCCCCGCCCGGTGAAAGGGCCGCCCCCTGGTGCGGTATCCCCGTTCGAGTAGAATGCCCGAACGACCCGCGGCCCCCGCCGCGATCGCACCTTCCCAACCCCGAGGGGGACGACATGGCCAGCCCGAACGTGATCGAGTTCACCGAGAGCAACTGGACGAGCGAGGTGACGAGCGGCACCCTGGTGGTGGCCGACTTCTGGGCCCCCTGGTGCGGCCCCTGCCGCCAGCTCACCCCGATCATCGACCGCCTCGCCGACCAGTTCGCCGGCAAGGTCAAGGTCGGCAAGCTGAACGTGGACGAGAACCCGGCCGTGGCCGTCAAGTACGACGTGATGACGATCCCCCGCGTCCTCTTCTTCAAGGGCGGCGAGACCCCCGTCCACCAGGAGATCGGCGTGCTGCCGGAGGCCGAGCTGGTCAAGCTCATCAACAAGCACGCGGGCTGAGTCCAGACCGGGCGACGCGGCACTCAAGTCGGATCGTCGCCCGCCCCAACGGGGCGTCCGAGAATAGCCAGGGGTGAGCGGAGCGCAACCCCTGGACACCACCCCCGCGACAGGGGTGTGTAGCCCCAACGGGGCGAC
>JANPKP010000051.1:0-3097 GCA_031426095.1 Gemmataceae bacterium | reverse complement strand
ACCCGGCCGTCGTCACGCCCGAACTCCTGGCCGACCTGCGGGCCGCCGTGCCGCTCGACCCGGGCCACCTGCCGGCCGAACTCGCGCTCATCGAGGCCCTCGCCCGCCGGCTCCCGGGGGTGCCGCAGGTCGCCTGCTTCGACACCGCCTTCCACAAGGACTTGCCGCCCGTCGCCGCACGCCTGCCGATCCCCCGGCGGTTCGCGGCGAACGGCGTCCGCCGGTACGGCTTCCACGGGCTCTCGTACGCCTACCTCCTGGGCGAACTCGAACGCCTCGCCGGGGCCGACGCCGCGAACGGGAGGGTGATCCTCGCCCACCTCGGCTCCGGGGCCAGCCTCGCGGCCGTCCGCGGCGGCACGTGCGTCGACACCACGATGGGCCTGACCCCCACGGGCGGCCTCGTGATGGGCACACGCACCGGCGACCTCGACCCCGGCGTCCTCGTCCACCTCCTGCGGTCCGAGGCGCTCTCGGCCGACGAACTCGACAAGCTCGTGACCCGCGAGTCGGGCCTGCTCGGCGTGTCGGAGACGAGTTCGGACGTGCGCGACCTGCTCGCCGAACGCGGCACCGACCCGCGGGCGGCGGACGCGGTCGAACTCTTCTGCTACTCCGCCCGCAAAGCCATCGGGGCGTTCGCCGCCGTCCTCGGCGGGCTCGACACGCTGGTGTTCGCCGGCGGCATCGGCGAGAACGCCCCCGACGTCCGCGCCGGCGTCTGCGACGGGCTCGGCTTCCTGGGCATCGCCCTCGACCCGGCCGCGAACGCCACGACCGCTCCCGTGATTTCCGCCCCCGGCTCCCCGGTCACGGTCCGGGTCGTCCCGACCGACGAGGAGCTGATGATCGCCCGCACCCTGTTCCGCCACCTGGAGACGCCCCCGTGACCGACCACCCGCCGGCCGCCGTTCTCGACGACGAACTGCTGCGGAAGATGGACGCCTACTGGCGGGCCACCAACTACCTGTCGGTGGGGCAGATCTACCTCCTCGACAACCCCCTCCTCCGCGAGCCGCTCAAGGGCGGTCACGTCAAGCCCCGGCTCCTCGGCCACTGGGGCACCTGCCCCGGGCTCAACCTCGTCTACGTCCACCTCAACCGCGTCATTCAGCGGGACGACCTGAACGTCCTCTACGTCGCCGGGCCGGGGCACGGCGGGCCGGCGGTGGTGGCGAACGTCTACCTCGAAGGGACGTACACGGAGGTCTACCCGCACATCGGGCGGGACGCCGAGGGGCTGCGGCGGCTGTTCATGCAGTTCTCCTTCCCCGGCGGCATCCCGTCGCACGTCGCCCCCGAGACGCCCGGGAGCATCCACGAGGGGGGCGAACTCGGGTACTCGCTCAGCCACGCCTTCGGGGCCGCCTTCGACAACCCCGACCTGCTCGTGGCCTGCGTCGTCGGCGACGGCGAGGCCGAGACGGGCCCCCTGGCCACCGGCTGGCACTCGAACAAGTTCCTCGACCCCGCCCGCGACGGGGCCGTGCTCCCCATCCTCCACCTGAACGGCTACAAGATCGCCAACCCCACCATCCTGGCCCGCATCCCGCCCGACGAGTTGGAATCGCTCCTCCGCGGCTACGGGTACGAGCCTCACGTCGTGGAGGGGGACGACCCCCTGCCCGTCCACCGCCGCATGGCCGAAGTCCTCGACCGCTGCGTGGCGGACATCAAGCGGATTCAGAAGGACGCCCGGGAGAACGGCGTGAGCGAGCGGCCGCGGTGGCCCATGATCATCCTCCGCACGCCGAAGGGGTGGACCTGCCCGAAGGAGATCGACGGCAAGCAGTGCGAGGGGTACTGGCGGAGCCACCAGGTGCCGATGGCGGCCGTCCGCGAGAACCCCGAGCACGTGGCGATCCTCGAAGGGTGGCTGAAGAGCTACCGGCCGGAGGAGCTGTTCGACGCCGCCGGCCGGCTGGTGCCCGAACTCGCGGCCCTGGCCCCGGCCGGCACCAAGCGCATGGGGGCGAACCCGCACGCCAACGGCGGGGCCCTCCTCCGCGACCTGGAGCTGCCCGACTTCCGCGACTTCGCCGTGCCCGTGACGGCCCCCGGGGCGGGCGACGCCGAGGCCACGCGGGTGATGGGCCAGTTCCTCGAAGAGACGATGAAACGGAACCTCGCCGCGGCCAACTTCCGCCTCTTCAGCCCGGACGAGAACAACTCGAACCGCTGGGGCGACGTGCTCAACGTCACCCCCCGGGCGTGGATGGCCGAGCGGCTCCCCGGCGACGACCACCTGGCCCCGAACGGGCGGGTGATGGAGGTGCTGAGCGAGAATCAGTGCCAGGGGTGGCTCGAAGCCTACCTCCTCACCGGCCGGCACGGCTTCTTCAGCTGCTACGAGGCGTTCATCCACATCGTCGACTCGCAGTTCAACCAGCACGCCAAGTGGCTCAATGTGTGCCACCACATCCCCTGGCGGAAGCCGGTGGCGAGCCTGAACTACCTCCTGAGTTCGCACGTCTGGCGGCAGGACCACAACGGCTTCAGCCACCAGGACCCCGGCTTCCTCGACCACGTCATGAACAAGAAGGCGTCGGTCGTCCGGGTCTACCTGCCGCCGGACGCCAACTGCCTCCTGAGCGTGTCCGACCACTGCCTGCGGAGCCGCAACTACGTGAACGTGGTGGTGGCCGGCAAGCAGCCGGCCCCGCAGTGGCTCACCATGCCGGAGGCCGAGGCCCACTGCGCCGCCGGGCTGGGCGTGTGGGCGTGGGCGAGCAACGACGCCGGCGGCGACCCGGACGTGGTGTTGGCCTGCTGCGGCGACGTGCCGACGCTGGAGGCGCTGGCCGCCGTCTCGCTCATCCGCACGCACCTGCCCGAGCTCAAGGTGCGGCTCGTGAACGTGGTCGACCTGATGAAGTTGCAACCCGCGGGCGAGCACCCGCACGGCCTCTCGGACGCCGCCTTCGACGCCGTCTTCACGACCGACCGGCCGGTGATCTTCAACTTCCACGGCTACCCGTGGCTGATCCACCGGCTGACATACCGGCGGGCGAACCACCGAAACATTCACGTCCGCGGGTACAAGGAAGAGGGGACGACGACGACCCCGTACGACATGTGCGTGCTCAACCAGATCGAC
>JANPKP010000050.1:0-6118 GCA_031426095.1 Gemmataceae bacterium | reverse complement strand
CCTGATACTTCGCCATCACCGTCCGCGTCGCGTTCGCATCAGGGGGCTGACGCCCCCCGCTCGCCGGGGGCTCCCGCGACCAACGGCGACGCCAAGCTCCCGCCCGCCGCCCCGTCCGTCCGGCTGCTCGCCCGCAAGCTCGGGGTCGATCTCGCGGCCGTCGCCGGATCGGGGCCGCACGGCCGCATCCTCCTCGACGACCTCACGCCATTCCTCGCGAAGCCGGCCGCCGACCGGCCCGCCGCCCCGGCGAAGCCCGCCCCGCCGGCCCTCGACTTCGGCACCGCCGGCACCACGGTCAAGCTCGCGGGCTTGCGGAAGGCCATCGCCGAGCGGATGGTCGCGGCGAAGCACCACGCCCCGCACTACTCGTACATCGACGAGTGCGACTTCACCGACCTCGTCCGCCTCCGCGACCAGCTCCGCGAGCCTCTGCAAAAGAGCGGGGTGAAGCTCACCTTCCTCGCGTTCGTCGTGAAAGCGGTGGCCCGCGCCCTGAAAGAAGTGCCGCTCGTGAACAGCACGTTCGACGACGACACGCAGACGATCACGCTGCACGACCGCTACCACGTCGGGGTCGCGGTCGCCACGCCGGCCGGGCTGGTGGTGCCCGTGGTGCGGGACGCGGACACGAAGGACGTGCCGGCGCTGGCGAAGGAGATCGACCGCCTCAGCACGGAGGCGAAGGCCGGCCGCCCGCGGCGGGACGACCTGGGCGGCGGCACGTTCACGGTCACGTCGGTGGGGAACGTGGGCGGGCTGATCTCGACGCCGATCCTGAACCGCCCGGAGGTCGGCATCCTGGGCGTCGGCAAGGTGGTCCGCCGCCCGGTGTACGACGCGGCCGGCGCGATCAAGCCGGCCGACGTGGCGTACCTCTCGTTCTCGTTCGACCACCGCGTGGTGGACGGGGCCGTCGGGGCGTCCTTCGGCAACGCCGTCCTGCGGCACCTGCACGCGCCGGCGACATTGTTGCTGGGGAACGTTTAGTGCGGCCGCCAGCGGCGGCCCGTGCGGCCGTTGGCCGCGCCGCCAAGAGTGATGGAACTGACCCGCATGTCCGACCCGCCCGCCCGTTCCGCGTCGTGGCTGCCGCTCGTGCCCGTGGCGATGCTGTTCCTCTTCGCGCTCAATCAAGCCGTCCGCGAGAACAACTTTCAGGACTTCGCCATCTACCGGGCCGGGGCCGAGATCGGACTCCGCGGCGAGTCGCCCTACGACACGGCGAAGATTCGCGCCGCGGTCGAGCGGCAGTTCCCCGGCGACGACGGGCTGGCGAACAACGCCGGGTTCTTCCAGCCGCCCGGCGGGGTCGTCGTGTTCGCCCCGTTCGCGCTCCTGCCCTACCCGGCGGCGAAGGTGGCGTGGGCCGCCCTCGACGCCCTCGCGGCGGCCGCCGTCCTCCTGCTGCTCCGCACGTTCGCCGACCCGCCGGGGGCCGCCCCCCGCGTCCGGCCGCTCGTCGGGCTGGCGGTCGGCGTCGCACTCTGCCTGAACTTGCTCACCGCCGGCGTGGTCGTCGTCGGGCAGACGACGCTCCTCGCGGTCGGCTGCGTCGCGGCCGGGCAGTGGGCGTTCGAGAACCGCCGGCCGGCCGTCGGCACGCTCCTCTGGGCGGTCCCGTTCGTGAAGCCGCACGTCGCCCTCGCGCTCCTGCCGCTGGCGTGGTACCTCGGCGGCTGGAAGCGGGCGGCCGGGCTGGGGCTCGCGGTCGGGCTGTTGACGCTCGCCGGCTGCCTCCTCGCGGGCGGGTCGCCGCTCTTCCTCGGCGACTACCTCCGCTTCCTCGCGGACGCCCACAAGGGGGTCGAGTTCAACCGGGTCGCGCTCAACAGCCAGATCACGAGTTGGAACCGCCTCCTCGTCGCGGCCGGCGGGCCGGCGGTCGAACTGGACGCGGTCACGACGCTGGCCGGGTACGCGGTGTGGTACGCCCTCGTGGCGGGGCGCTGCGTCGTGGGGGAAGTGTGGCCGTCGCCGGCGTGGGCGGCCGCGGCGTCGGCCGTCGGGGCGCTGGTGTGCTGTCAGGTGCTGGGGTACGAGGCGCTGCTGCTGGCCCTCGTCGTGCCGTGGCTACGCGACCTGTTCCTCGCCGGCCGGCCGGCGGTGGCGGGCGTGGCGCTGGCGTTGATCGCGGTACAGGTCGTGCCGTTCGATTCGGCGGCGCACGAGGGCGGGGCACCGCGGGCGCTGGCGGTGGCGGGGCTGGCCGTCGTGGTGCTGGCGTGCGGCCCGCGTCTTCCCAACGGTGCCGTTCGCACTCCCCCCGGCTAGAACGTCCATCCACGCCCCCCGCACTCCCGCCGGAGTCCCCGCCGATGACCCGCCTGTTGCTCCTCGCCGCCTTCTTCGCTTTTGGGGCCCTCTCCCACGCGCAGACGCCGACCGCCTCGCCGCCGGCCGCCGACGCCACCAGCCTGTTCAACGGCAAGGACCTCGCCGGGTGGAAGCCGACCGGCAAGCCCGAGGGGTGGGTGGCCGAGAACGGCGTGATCGTGTGCAAGGGCGGCGGCGGGTACCTGCTCACCGAAAAAGAGTACGCCGACTTCGACCTCAAGTTCGAGTTCCGCTGGGAGAAGCCGGGCGGGAACAGCGGCGTCGCCCTCCGCACCCCCGAGAAGGGCGACCCGGCTTACGCCGGGATGGAGATTCAGCTCATCGACGACGAGGGGTACGAGAAGGCCCACAACTACAAGCTCAAGCCGGCCCAGCACACCGGCAGCGTGTACGACGTGCAGCCGGCCAAACCGGCCCCGAACAAGCCGATCGGCGAGTGGAACGCCGTCCACGTCCGCTGCGTCGGCCGCAAAGTGACGGTGACGGTGAACGGCACCGAGATCAACGCCGCGAACCTGGACGACTACAAGGACAAGGCGGCCAAGCACCCCGGGCTGGCCCGCGACAAGGGCCACATCGGCTTCCAGACGCACGACGGCCGGGTCGAGTTCCGCAACGTCGTGCTGGTGGAAGCGAAGTGACCCCGCCCCGCCGCCGGCGGCCGCCCCCCGGCCCGCCGCCGAACCCGCCGCCGTTTACGGTGCTGGCGAAACCGCGGTTCGTCGCCCCCGGGCTGCCGTCGGACCTCGCGGCGTTCTACGCCCGCCACGAGGGCGTCGGCCGCGGGGCGTCGTGCGAGAAGAATCAGGTTCGGCTGCACACGCTGGCGGAGCTGACGCCGGCGGTCGGGGCCGAGTTCTGGGTGGAGGGCGATGAAAGCGAATTTCCGGGATGGCAGGAGTTTCGAGCGATCCGGGTCGCGTACGGCAATTTCGGCGAGGCGTTCCTGTACGTCACGGGCGGCGGCGACTTCCGCTTTGGGTCGATCCTCGCCGTCGGCAAGAACGTGGTGCCCGACGTCGTGCGGGTGATGGCCCTCAACCACGCCGATTGGCTGGCCCGACTGAGGCGAGACAACTGGCTCGAACTGGGTATTTCCGGCCTCGGCGATCAACCTCCGATGAAGGTCGCGTTGTTGCGCCGGTACTTCAGGCTGCTCAACCCCCGGCAGGAGTGGTGAGCAAGCCGGCCGCCCACGCCGCGTCGTCGGGCCGCAGGGCGGGCTCGGGCGGGCCGTCGTAGAGGAAGAGCGAGAAATAACCCGCGTCGTAGATGCGATGCACGAGGGATTGGAGGTCGAGCGACGCTTCCGGGTCGCCGGGCGATAGCGGGACGGGGATGACCGGCAGTGGGTCGCGGAGGGCGATGGGCCAGAAGTCGACCCGCGGGCGGGTCGGGTAGCGGCTGACGAGGGCGTAGTAGTCGCACGCCGGCATGTCCCGCCACGGCAGCCGCGGGCCGCCGCGGAGCAGGTCGATCTCCACGAGGCTCGCCCCGGTTTTGAGGACGGTTCGGACCTTGTTCCAGTACTGGTCGCGGTCCGCCCCGGTCGTCTTGTTCGCAGGACTTACCAACTCGACCACCGTCACCACCTGCCGGTCCGTGCGGTCGCGGACTTCGAGGAACGGCACCCGCACCTCATCGACCGGGTCGGGGATGAACACGGCCGACGGGGCCGGGCTCGAGGTCGCAACGGCAACCCCGCGGGCGGCCGCGTCGCCGGCCGGGTGGACGGAAACGTCCGGCCGGCCGAGCGGCTTTCGCTCGTCGGCCGACCGCTCGTGCAGGTAGACGTGTTCGCCCACCTTAACGAAGTACCGGGGGGCGACTTGGCCCGCCAGCGCGTCCGCCGCTTGCGGGATGAACCGGGCGTGGAAGTCGCTCCACACGGCGGCCCGCTCCAGATAAGGATTCATCCCCGGGAACGGCGACGGCATCGGCTGGCCCTCCGCGGCGGTGCGACCGCCGCCATTGTACCTCACCCGACTTCGCACATCTTCACGTCGCCGCCGACGACCGTGGCCACCGCCTTGCCGGTCAGCTCCCAGCCGGCGAAGGGGCAGTTGCGGCTCTTGCTCTTGAACTTCGTCGCGTCCACCGTCCACTTCCGCTTGGGGTCGATCACCGTCACGTCGGCCGGGCGGCCCACCTGGAGGGTGCCGCGGTCGATGCCGAGGACCTTCGCGGGGTTCACCGTCATCTTGGCCAGCATCGCCGGCCAGGTGAGGTGGCCGGGCTCGATCAGGTACGTGACGCACAGCGGGAGGAAGGTTTCGAGGCCGATGATGCCGTTGGGCGACTGGTCGATCTCCCGCTCCTTCTTCTCCGGGGCGTGCGGGGCGTGGTCGGTCGCCAGCACGGCCAGGGTGCCGTCCTTCAGCCCTTCGATGAGTGCGTCGGCGTCCTTGCGGGTGCGGAGCGGGGGGGCCATCTTGTAGTTGCCGTCGAAGCGGCGCATCTCCTCGTCGGTCAGGATGAAGTGGTGCGGGCACGCCTCGCCGCTGATCCTCACGCCCCGCTTGATCCCCTGCCGGATCAGGTCGACCCCGCCGGCCGTGGAGACGTGCAGGATGTGGGCCTTGCCGCCGGTCAACTCGGCGAGGACGGTGTCGCGGTAGATCATGATGTCTTCGGCCACCGCCGGCATCCCCCGGAGGCCGAGCTGCATGCTCACCACGCCCTCGTTCATGACCCCGCCCTGGGTCAGTTCGAGGATTTCGGCGTGGACCACGATCGTCGGGTGGCCCTTGAGCATCTTGCAGTATTCCAGGGCCCGCCGCATCAACTCGGCGGACGCGACCGGGGCCCCGTCGTCGGTGAAGGCGACGGCCCCGCCCTCGACCAGCCCGCCGAGTTCGGCCAGCTCCTTCCCTTCGCGGCCCTTCGTGACGGCCCCCACCGGGAAGACGTTGCAGTTCCCCGCCCGCCGGGCCTGGAGGATGACGAACTCGGCCGCCGCCCGGCTGTCGAGGGCGGGCTCGGTGTTCGGCATGCACGCCACCGACGTGACCCCGCCGGCGACGGCCGCGGCGGTGCCGGTGGCGATCGTCTCGTCCTCCTCCCGCCCCGGCTCGCGGAGGTGGACGTGCATGTCGATCAGCCCCGGGCTCACGATCAGCCCGGTGGCGTCGATCACCCGGTCGGGCGTGCCGACGCCGGGGTTCGCGCCGATTCCCTTCACCACGCCGTCGGCCAGCCACAGGTCGGCGACGCGGTCGAGGCTCTGCGACGGGTCGATGACGCGGCCGTTGCGGATCAGGAGCGAGGGCATGGGGTGGCGTCTCCGGCGGAGGGGGGTCCGTTTCACGATACGAACTCCCGGCGGCGGGGTGAATCGGGTTGGCGGCCGGGGAGGGGGCGGCACGTCGGTTGCATTCCCAGGCCCCGCGGCCTCTCCACCAGACCGGGCACGGTTACGCCCGCTGGCGGAGGCACGCCGGTGCCCACCCGGAGGCACGGCGGTTCCCACGACCGGGGCACGGGGTCGGCCATGAGCACGGCGAACGAGGACAAGGCGAAGGAGCGGGAGCGGGAGGACGACCTGCCCGACAAGATCGCCATCTTCGGCCACTCCCGCCTCATCTACTGGTGGCCGGTCTGGCTCGTCGGCTTCATTCTCGCGGCCGTCACGTACTTCGACGGCACGACCATGGCCGTCGTCCCCGAGGGGGCGAAGATCGAGCGGAACCGGACCGTGTCCGGGATCGACGGGCCGCGGGACGTGATCGTCCTGCCGGCCAACACGACTCAGCCGGGGAACCCGGCCGACGACACGCCGGCC
>JANPKP010000049.1:0-11747 GCA_031426095.1 Gemmataceae bacterium | reverse complement strand
CACGCCAAGGCGAAACTCGCTGACGCAGACGGTGCCAGCTCGATCGACTGCGTCGGTGTCCTTCAGCGGTTGAACCGGTAGACTTCGACGCGGACCCTTCGGTGTTGGACTCACCGCCGTTGCTGCCCACCGCCATACGGGCGGGGCAGATGGATCCTCACCGCGAACGTGCCCGACTTCCCGGCGGACGCGCTGAGTGTACCAACCCGCCTGCGCCGGGTACAATGAAAGCCCGGCGGGCATCAGCAGCGCCGCCGGACGGGTACGGCGCTTCGGTGGTTGTTGCAAGTTCTCGAGGCGTGTTCACAGAGGCCGAAACGATCCCGCCAACAATTCTGCTTCAGCCCATAAATTCGGCATGCCCGGCACGAATTCAGCCTCACTTGCTGAGCATTCGCCTCCGTCTCCCATTTTGAGTTCTAGACTCGTTGAGTTGTCACGACCCTCACACGAGGTTTCCTCCCGTACACCACCGGGAGTATGCCGATGCCCAACTACGCCCGGACCTTTAGTCCGACCCGCTTACCCAAGACTGTTTTGACGGTCTTCGGCACCCGGCCGGAGATCATCAAACTAGCCCCGGTCCTCACCGAACTCGGTCGGCGGCCGCGGGCTTTCCGGGCCGTGAACGTCTCGTCAGGCCAACACCCCGACCTCCTCGCCCCGTTCGTCCGCCTGTTCGGCGTCCGCATCGACCACGACCTCGCGGCCATGCGGACCGGGCAGCCCTTAAGCTTCCTGTTCGGCCGCATCCTGGCCAAACTCGACCCACTACTGGAGGCCGAACGGCCCGACGCGGTGCTGGTGCAGGGCGACACCACCACGGCCGCCGCCGCCCTGGCCGCGTTCCACCGCCGCATCCCGGTCGGGCACGTCGAGGCCGGGCTGCGGACGGCCGACCCGTTGAGCCCATTTCCCGAGGAGATGAACCGCCGCCTCGTCACCCGCATTGCCCGTTGGCACTTCGCCGGCACCGCGGCCCACGCCCGTGCGTTGCGGCGGGAAGGAGTCCCGGCCGATGCCGTCTTCCGCACCGGCAACCCGGTGGTCGACGCCCTCACGATGGTCGGCACCAATACCTCCCGGTCCCCGCGCCTACGTGCGATATGTGACGCCACACGGGGTCTGAAGCGTATCACGCTAACGACCCACAGGCGGGAGAGTTTCGGGGGCGTGCTGGAAAGCAACCTGCGGGTTCTGAGATCCTTCATCGAACGGCATTCCGACACGGCGTTGGTCTTCCCCGTCCACCCGAATCCGGCGGTCCGGGAGGCGGCCGGCTCGATCCTCGGCGGCCTCACCCGCGTCCACCTCACTGACCCGCTCGACTACCCCGACTTCATCGGCCTTCTCTCGGAGTCGTGGCTCATCGCGTCCGACTCCGGCGGCATCCAGGAGGAGGCACCGAGCCTGGGCGTGCCCCTGCTCGTGCTCCGCGAAACGACCGAACGGCCCGAAGCCTTGGTCGCCGGGGTGGCCAAGATGGCCGGCACGCCGGAGCGGTTGGCGGACCTGTTGGAAGAGGCTTACGCGATGCCCGACGAGGGACTCAAGGTTGTGAAAAACCCCTTCGGCGACGGACAGGCCGGGCGGCGGATCGTGCGGGCGTTGTCCCGCTCTCTAGCGGCTGACCAAGTCGAGGGGGTGACCCCATGACGATCCCCACGACGCCCCGCCGGCACATCCTGACCATCGCTCTGGAGGATTACTTCCAAGTCGGGGCGTTCAACCGCTTCGTGCAAAAGAACCAGTGGTATCGGTTCGAGTCGCGGCTGGAGGCGACCACCGACCGCACCCTCGCCCTGCTCGACCGGACGTCGACGAGGGCCACGTTCTTCGTCCTCGGCTGGGTGGCCGACAAATTCCCGGAACTGGTGCGGCGGGTGACCGACCGGGGGCACGAGGTGGCGGTGAAGGGGTACTACCACCGCGGCATCCACGACATGACGCCCGAGGAGTTCACGGCCGACGCAATCCGCGCCAAGGCGGCGGCAGAGGCGGCGACCGGCCGCCCGGTCGTCGGCTACCGCCTCGCCGACGGCTGGCTCAGCCCGGACGACGTGTGGGCGCTCGACGCCCTGACTCGTGCCGGATTCGGGTACGATTCGAGCATCGCCCCCATCCGCCGCGCGTTCGCCGACCGGCCGTACCGCCGGGCCGTTCACCCGCATTACTGCGACGGCCGGCTGCTCTGGGAAGTGCCGATCTCGACGGCGAAGGTCCTCGGCGTTAGAGTGCCGGTGGCCGGCGGAAACTACCTGCGTCAGCTCCCCGGGGCATTGACCCGGCGGGCGGCCGCGGCGTGGGAGCGAACGGCGTCGGCTCCGCTCGTGGCGTACTTCCACGTCTGGGAACTCGACCCCGAACAGCCGCGCATGGCAGTCGGATCGTGGCTCACGCGGGTCCGCCATTATCGCAACCTACACCGGATGGAGGAGCGGCTCGCCGGCCTCCTGACCGACTACCGCTTTACCTCTGCGGCCGACTACCTCGGCCTGACGACCGCTTGCACGGCGAACGCGCAGACGAAGTTTGGCTTCGTAGGCGGCACCCCGCAGTTGGGCGTGCAGGACACCGAGCGGGTGCCCGTGCCCGCCTCCTGTTGGGCGGCGGCGGACACGGCCACCCCCGTTTCGGTGGTGGTACCCTTCTTCAACGAGGAAGAGTCGCTCGGCTATCTGGCGAACACCCTGCACCGCGTTCGCCACGCCCTCGCCCCAAAGTACGACGTGCGCTTCCTCCTCGTGGACGATGGGAGCACCGACGGCACCTGGGTCGGCCTCAACGCCGCATTCGGTCGGATGCCCGGGTTCCACCTCGTTCGCCACCCCGAAAACCGGGGCGTGGCCGCCGCCATCCTCACGGGGCTGAAGCGGGCGGACACCGAAGTCGTGGCGTCGATGGACTGCGACTGCACCTACGACCCGCTCGAACTGGCCAACATGCTCCCGCTCCTGACCCCGGGGGTGGACCTGGTGACGGCGTCGCCGTACCACCCGGACGGGGCGGTGCGGAACGTCCCGGCGTGGCGGCTCGGCCTGTCCCGCGGGGCCGCCTGGCTCTACCGCCGCGTGCTGCGGCAGCAGCTCCACACCTACACGAGTTGCTTCCGCGTTTATCGCAAGAGTTCCGTCGCTGACCTGCCCGTCGAGAACGGCCGCTACCTCGGGGTGGCCGAACTCGTCGGCCGGCTCGACCTCGCCGGCGGCACGGTCGTCGAGTACCCGGCGACGCTCGAAGTGCGGATGCTCGGCCGCTCGAAGATGAAGACCTTCCGCACGGTCGTCGGCCACCTCGGGCTGATGGCCCGGCTGCTCGCCGCCCGCGTCAGACGACCCCGCCCGCCTGCCGCGGTCTCGCGGATGGAGGCGCTGCTGGCGGCCGCCCCCGTGCACTCGTCGGCCGTGACCGAGACTCGTGAATCGGCCGCCCTGCGCACGGACGACCGGACGGAAGAAGCCCCGCCGCTTCCCGCTACCACACGGAGAGTAAGCCCGTGAACATGCCAGTCCGCCCCGCCCGCTCAATGACCCTCCCGTCCGACCAAGACGCCTCCGGCCGCACCCTTGGTGACGAGGAGGTCGCGCTGATCGCCGAGGCCGTCCGGTCTGGCACGCTGACGACGACGAAGGGTCGCTTCGGCAAAGAGCTCGAAGAGGACTTCGCCGCCCTTACCGGGTCGAAGTACGCTGTGGCGTGCAGTTCCGGGTCGGCCGCCATCCACCTCGCGGTCGCGGCCCTCGACCCGCAGCCCGGCGACGAATTCGTGACCACCTCGATCACCGACATGGGGGCGCTCGCCCCAATTTTGTACCAGGGAGCCATCCCCGTGTTCGCGGACGTGAACCCGCGGAACGGGAACGTCACCCCCGAGACGGTCGCCGCCCGCATCACCGACCGGACGCGGGCCGTGGTCGCCACCCACCTCTTCGGCAACCCGTGCGACATGGCCGGCATCGTGGCCGTGGCCCGAGCGCGGAACGTGCCCGTGATCGAGGACTGTGCCCAGGCGTTCCTCGCCACCCACGGCGGGAAGGCGGTCGGCACCTTCGGTGCGGTCGGCTGCTTTAGCCTGCAACAGGGGAAGCACGTCACCACCGGCGAGGGCGGAATCGTCGTGACCGACGACGCGGCCCTGGCCCGCCGTATGTACCTGTTCGCCAACAAGGCGTGGGGGTACGGAGACCCGAACCCGGACCACTACTTCCTCGCCCTGAACTACCGAATGAGCGAGCTTCAAGCGGCGTGCGGGGTCGGCCAGTTGCCGAAGCTCCCGGGCGTGGTCCAAGCCCGCGTCGCGGCCGCCGCCCGGATGGACGAACTGCTCGCCGGCACCCCGGGCGTCGAGGCCCCGCACCGCGAGCCGGGCGACGTGCAAACCTACTGGAAGTACAGCGTCCGCGTCGATCCGGCCGTGATCCCCGGCGGGCCGGCGGCGCTGGCGAAGGCACTGAAGGAAGTCAACATCGCGTCGGCCCCGCGGTACATCCAGAAGCCGGCGTTCCGCTGCGAGGTGTTCCGCGACCAGCGGACGTTCGGCACCAGCCGCTGGCCGTTCACCCTGGCCCGCCCGGACGCCGTCAATTACGCCGCCGGGCGCTTCCCCGGTACGTTCGACTACCTCGACCGCGTCCTCGTCCTGCCGTGGAACGAGCGGTACACCGCCGACCACCTCAACTACCTCGCGGCGGCCGTCTACCAGGCCGCCACCCGGCTCGCGGAAGGGGGTGCCGCGTGACCACCCCTGTGACGTTCGCCATCGTCGGGGCCGGCGGCATCGCCCAGAGCTACGCCCAGGCGTTCGACGGCCATCCGGAGGCCAAGCTCGTCGCGGTCGCCGATGTGCGCGTGGACGCCGCGAGGGCGATGGCCGAGCGCTTCGGCTGCCCGGCGTTTGCCTCCCACGCCGACCTGCTCGCCTCGGGAGTGGCGTTCGACGCGGCCGTGGTCTGCACGCCGCCGAACACGCACGAGGACGTGGCCACGGCCTTCGTCCGCCGGGGCGTGCCGGTGCTGTGCGAGAAGCCGTTCGCCCCCACCCCGGCGGCCGCCCGGCGGATGGCCAGCGCCGCCCGCGAGGCCGGCGTGCTGCTCACGATGGCGTCGAAGTTCCGCTACGTGGACGACGTGATCAAGGCCAAGAGCCTCGTCGCGTCCGGCGTCCTCGGAGAGGTCATCCTGTTCGAGAACGCCTTCACCGCCCGCGTGGACATGGCCGGCCGCTGGAACTCCGACCCCGTGGTGGCCGGGGGCGGCGTCCTGATCGACAACGGCACCCACTCGGTGGATCTCATGCGGTACTTCCTTGGCCCGCTCGCCGAGGTCCACGCCGTCGAGGGGAAGCGGGTGCAGGGGCTCGCCGTCGAGGACACGGTCCGCGTCTTCGTCCGTTCGGCCGGCGGGGTGATGGGCAGCGTCGACCTGTCGTGGAGCCTCAACAAGGAACTCGACTGGTACTTGAACATCTACGGCTCCCGCGGCACCATCCAGGTCGGCTGGAAGGAGTCGCGGTACAAGCAGGAGCCGGGCCGCGATTGGGTCGTGTTCGGCACCGGCTACCAGAAAACCCAGGCATTCCGCTCGCAAGTCACGAACTTCGCCCGGGCGGTCCGCGGGACGGAAGCCCCGCTCGTCGCCTGGGACGACGCGCTGGCGTCAGTGGACGTGGTCGATGCCGCATATCAGTCGCTCCGGGCCGCCCCGTGGACGGGCGTCGAAACCCGCACCGCACAAGACCTGACCCGCACCCCGGCCCCGGCCGGCGGGCGGCCCGTGGGGGGGAGCCGTGCCTGACACCGAAGCGGACTTCTCGCTCGAAGACACGACGCGGACGCACCCGGCACTGATCCCGGGCCTGCTCCCCGACCCCGACCCCGTCCCGATGTCCGTCGCCGGCCCCGGGTGCCGCGTCCACCCCACGGCCATCGTCGAGCCGGGCGTGGTCCTCGGCCGCAGGACGGTAGTGTGGGACAGCGTTCACATTCGCAAGAACGCCACCCTCGGCGACGAGTGCATCGTCGGCGAGAAGACGTACATCGCTTACGGCGTCCGCATCGGCCACCGCTGCAAGCTCAACAGCTTCGTCTACGTCTGCGCCGCCGTGACGTTCGAAGACGGCGTCATGGTCTCGGCCGGAACCACGTTCACGAACGACCGCTTCCCCCGGGCGACCACGCCGGACCTGAAGCAACTCCGCCCGTCCGAACCGGACGACCACACGCTGCCCACGCTCGTCTGCGAGGGGGCCACCATCGGGGCCGGGTGCACCGTCGGCAACGGCCTCACGATCGGCCGGTGGGCAATGGTCGGCATGGGTTCGCTCGTCACCAAGTCGGTCCCCGACTTCGCGCTCGCGGTGGGGCACCCGGCCGTGCCGGTGGGGGCGGTCTGCCGGTGCGGGCAACTGCTCCTGCGCTACGAGGCGGGGAAGCCGCCGGGTCGCCGGCGGCTGACGTGCCAGGGGTGCGACCGCCGCTACAGCTTCGACGCCGGCCGCGTGGCCGAGGTGGAAGTGCCGACGACGCAAACGCCCCCGCCGGTCGGCACCGTCGCCCCGGGGCTGATGCCGGTCAGCGGGTCGTGACCGAATCGCCTGGGGGATCGATGGCGGAACACTGGGGAATCGTGGGCGGCGGCATCCTCGGGCTGCGGCTCGCCCAGAGGCTGCTCGCCCGCGGCGAGCGCGTCACCGTTCTGGACGCCGCCCCCCACCTCGGCGGGCTGGCGGCCGCGTGGGAACTCGGCGGCGTCAACTGGGACAAGCACTACCACGTCATCCTCCTCTCCGACACGCACGTCCACGGGCTGCTCGCCGACCTCGGGTTGGAGAAGGAATTCGTCGGCGTCGAGACGAAGACCGGCTTCTACACCGACGGCAAGCTCTACTCGATGTCGAACTCGCTGGAGTTCCTCCGCTTCCCGCCGCTCGGGCTCGTGAGCAAGTTCCGCCTCGGGCTCACCATCCGCCGGGCGTCGAAAATCACCGACTGGTCGGCCCTCGAAAAGACTCCCGTGGTCGATTGGCTCACGGCGTGGTCGGGCAAGCGGACCGTGGAGAAAATCTGGCGGCCACTCCTGCGGGCGAAGCTCGGCGACGGCTATGAGGTTGCGTCGGCCGCGTTCATCTGGGCCATCATCGCCCGCATGTACGCCGCCCGCCGCTCGGGACTCAAGAAAGAAATGTTCGGCTACGTCCGCGGCGGATACTGTCGCATCCTGAAGCGTTACGCGGAGGTGCTCGCCGAAGCGGGGGCCGACCTGCGGACAGGCGTCCGCGCCACGGCAATCGGACCCGACGCCGGTGGGGTGCGGGTGGAGACGGACGCGGACGGCCCGCTCCATTTCGATCATGTCGTCTGCACGGCCGCCGCCCCGCTCGCGTCGAAGCTCGTCCCGGCACTCTCCTCGGACGAACACGCCCGCTTGAACGGCGTGACGTACCGCGGCATCGTCTGCGCGTCGGTGCTGCTGAAGAAGCCGCTGGCCCGCTACTACGTCACGAACATCACCGACGGCTGGGTGCCATTCACGGCCGTGATCGAGATGTCGGCGCTCGTCGATCGCGCCGAGTTCGGCGGCCACTGTCTCGTCTATCTGCCGAAGTACGTGCCGCCCGACGACCCGATCTTCGACGAGTCCGACGAGTCGATCCGCGGCCGCTTCCTGGAGGCATTGGCCCGCATGTACCCCCACTTCGACCCGGCCGACGTGCTGGCTTTCCAGGTTTCCCGTGTCCGGCAGGTGTACGCCGTCTCGACGCTGAACTACTCGGCAACGGTGCCGCCGGTGGTGACAAGTGTGCCGGGAGTCTACCTGGCGAACTCGGCCCACGTCGTGAACGGGACGCTCAACGTGAACGAGACGCTCGCGTTGGCGGACCGAGCAGTAGAAGAAATCAGCACGAGCCACAAAGGCACGAAGGTGATGGAAAGAATCGCGTCGGTGGTTTGAACACATTCTTGTTTCCTTTGTGTTCTTCGTGACTTTGTGGTGAGTCTACAATCCCGGTGTCGCCACCCATGCTCTGTAGCTTGTCGCTCGACCTCGACAACCTGTGGTCGTACCTCAAGACGCACGGCGACGCCGGGTGGCAGCACTACCCGACGTACCTCGACATCGTCGTACCCCGGGTGCTAGCGTTCCTCGAACGCCGCGGCCTCCGCATCACGTGGTTCATCGTCGGCAAGGACGCGGCCGATCCGCGGCACCGGGCCGCCCTCCGCTCGATCGCCGACGCCGGGCACGAGATCGGCAACCACTCGTTCCACCACGAGCCCTGGCTGCACCTCTATTCCAAAGAGCAGATCGAGGACGAACTCGCCCGGGCTGAAGCCGCCATCGAGGACGCGACGGGGGTGCGGCCTGACGGCTTCCGCGGGCCGGGGTTCAGTTTCTCGCCGACGCTGCTCTCCGTGCTGGCCCGCCGCGGGTATCGCTACGATTGCTCGACGTTCCCGACGTTCCTCGGCCCGCTCGCCAAGCGATATTACTTCGCCACCGCGAAGGGCCTTTCCGACGAGGAGCGGCGGCAGCGGGCGAAGCTGTTCGGCACCTTTAGCGAGGGCTTCCGGCCGCTCAAGCCGTACACCTGGGTGACGCCCGCCGGGCCGCTCCTCGAACTGCCGGTGACGACGATTCCGGTCGTCAAAGCCCCTTTCCACCTGAGTTACCTGCTCTACCTCGCGGGCTACAACAGGCCGCTGTCGCGGGCCTACCTGCGTTTCGCGGCGGCGATGTGCAAGCTCACGCGGACGGAGCCGTCGGTCCTCCTCCACCCGCTCGACTTCTTGGGCTGCGACGACACCGACCGGCTCGCATTCTTCCCGGCGATGACCCGCCCGAGCGAGGAGAAGTTGGCGTTCGTCGGCGAGGTGTTCGACGCCCTCGGCCGGCAGTTCCGACTGGTTCCGATGGGCGAACACGCCTCGGCCGCCGCCGCGCGTAGGTTGCCGTCCAAGTGTTCGTCTCCTCGGCCGGGCGCTCAGGATCGAACGACCGCCGTCGTCCCGGGCGTGTCGCCATGACGCGGCCCGGCCTCCTGTTCGCGGGCGTCGCGGCCGTCGTGTTCGCGGCGCACCTGGCGACCGACGCGGCCACCGAGCCGTTCTTCAACAACGACGAAACCCGGCACGTGATGACCGGCATTTTCGTTCGCGACGCCCTCCGCGACATGCCGGCGTCGGCCGCTGACCCGAAGGGCTACGCGGTCCGCTACTACGCCCAGTACCCCGCCCTCGGGTTGCTCGTCTGGCCGCCCTTCTTCTACGCCGTCGAGGGGGCGGCGATGAGCGTCGGCGGCACGTCCTTCGTCACCGCCCGCGTGGTCGTCTCGCTCTTCGGGCTGCTCGCGGGGTGGTACGCCTTCCGCCTGTCGGTCCGCAGCCACGGGCCGTGGCTGGCGGCGTTCGCGGCCGGATTGCTCGGCTTCGCGCCGCTGGTGTACGAGTACGCCCGGCGGGTCATGCTCGAAGTGCCCACGCTCGCGGTCGCCCTCGCGGCGGTCTTCCACTTCGAGCGGTACCGCGACGAAACGCGGCCGCGCGACGCCGTCCTGGCGTGTCTGTTCGCGGCCTTCGCGGCATTGACCCGCTTCGACGGTGTGCTGCTGCTGCCGTACTTCTTCCTTCGCGTCGCGGTGGGCCGGAGGTGGGCGTTGCTCCTGCGACGGCCGGTTGTACTCGGCGTGGCGTTGGCTCTCGCTCTCACGGTACCGTACTACCTGTTCACCTGGCAGGTGTATGGCGGGGCCATCACGAAGGCGGCGGGAGAGGGGACTTACGATGGGGCTTCGACCTTCTTGGGTGCGGCAAATTTGAGCTACTACCCCGCGTGCGTGCCGGGGCAAATCGGCTGGCCGGCGGCGGTCGCGGCCGGGGTCGGTTTACTCGCCACCGTGGTCGTGCCGTCGCGTCGTGCGGCCCTCGGCCCCGCCGTGGCGCTCCTTGTTGCGACGTATGTCACCTTCACGCCGATGGCCGAACTGGAACCGCGGCACGCGATCTACTGGCTGCCCGCGGTCGCCGTCTTCGCGGCCGAAGGGGTACGTTGGCTTTCGACGGGTACGGGCGTGAAGGTCGGAGTCGCGGCGGCGCTCTGTGTATTCGGGGCGACCGCATGGGGGGCCGTGTCTCGGCCGATGTGGTGGGTGTCCGGGTACGACGACGCGGCTCGATTCGTCGCCGAACGCGCCTCCGGCGACCGTCCGGTGCTGATGGACGGGGCGCTCAACGGGTCGTTCATCTACCACGTCCGCCGGGCCGACCCCGCGCGACGGCTGTGGGTGCTTCGCGGCGACAAGCTCTTTTACGCGATGATGAGCGACCCGCACGCCTCGCTGACGGAACTCACCGGCACGGAGGCCGAAGTCCTCGCCGTGATCGACCGCTACGACCCCGAGTGGATCGTGGTCGAGCAACCGCACCTGATCTTTGACGTGCGTGGGGCCGAACTGCTCCGCGACGTGCTGCGGGGCCACCCCGAGCGTTTCCGTCTGGAGGGGACGGTACCGCTGCGGTCGAACCACGTCCGCCGCTTCGGCGACGCCCGGCTCGAAGCGTACCATAAACTCGACCGCTCGGCCCACCCCCTACATGCAGTGGAGGTGCCAGTCCTCGGCCTGGGGAAGACACTCCGCGCCGAGCGATAACGGGCGGTTTCGGGCGGAAACGGCACCTTTTCCCAAACTCGATGCCTACCAGAAAGCGGTAAAATGCGGTACGCGGCATGCACCTCACGCGACGGAATCGGCGGCCAATTTGGCGAGTGCCGCCACGACTTCGCGGTTCAACACCTCATCCAATCGCCCGAGGGCGCGGGCGACTGTGGCCCCGTCCATCACACGGTGGTCGTACACGACGCCGACCGGCACGACCCCATCGGGGCCGATGTTGCCGTAATTGAGTGTGGTGATAAGGGGTGAGAGCGGGTGGAGCGACTCCGCCCCGAGGCCGGAGTAGACGGTGACGCCGAATGTGCCCATGAATTGTGCCTTGCGCGACCCCCGCCGTTGAGGCACCACCATCGGGGGAAGCGGCGGGCAGCCCGGGTAGGGTGGCGGAGCGGTGGTTGAGGGCGCAAACGTCTTCGTATGGCGCTTCCTTCAAGCGACGGTAGGCGGCCTCCAGATCGTGCAACCCGAGGGCATTGGGGTTCGTCAGGCGCCCGAAGAAGACGCCGCGTTCGCCGGCATACAGCCTCTCGACGGCCACGGACGCGATGTTCGCCGGGTGCTGGTAGAGCCGCGGGCCCGCGTAATAGCCACGTTAAGCCGATTCAGACTGGAGATGAACTCCCTATCGGCGAGTGCGCACGCGGGTCGGCGACGCCGTACGTCACGACCACCGCGTCGCCCGCACGCCGCGGACCACACACATCACCACGGGGAACCCCGGCTCGATCACCCAGTCGGCCACTGGTCGCGGTGGTCCCCGGTGCCGAGTCGGAGGCGGCGTCCGGCGGCCGCCGCGGTCGCACGGGGGTACTCCGGCACGCATACCTGGGCCGCCGGCTGGGCGCAGAGGGGGCGTTCATCCCCCGGCTTTCGAGGAGCTTATACCGTCTTGCGTTGAACCGTTATCGTTCCAGGCGGACCGCCCAGCGGAACCCGTTGGCCCCAGGGCCGTCGCCCGGTCCTTCGCCAGCCGCCGGCACCGCCGCCGGACGACCCGCCGGAGGTGGGCCAGCCGGTCGTAGGTCTCGTCCGCCACCGCCTCCCGGACGAGTGCCCAGAACGGCTCGACCGGCTGCAA
>JANPKP010000048.1:0-8953 GCA_031426095.1 Gemmataceae bacterium | reverse complement strand
AAACTGACCGCGAGCCCCTGCTTGGCGGCCTCCACGGAGACGACCGTGGGCGGGAGCTGGCAGTGGTCGCCGGCCAGCACGAGGCGGTTCGCGCGGTCATCGACGAAGCCGGCCAGTCCACCGAGCCGGCCTGCTGGCTGCCGCTGCTCCGCGCGAACCGCCTCGTGCTGGCCGGCGACCACTGCCAGCTCCCGCCCACGGTCGTCTCCGTGGAGGCCGCCAAGCAGGGGCTCGCGGTCAGTTTGATGGAACGTGTCGTGAGCCTGCACGGGCCTCAGATCGCCCGCCGGCTCACGGTCCAGTACCGGATGCACGCGGACATCATGGCCTTCCCGTCGGCCGCCTTTTACGACGGCGAACTGGTCGCCGCGCCTGCCGTCGCCGGCCACCTCCTGCGCGACCTCCCGGGCGTGACCGCCGGCCCGCCGAGCGAGTCGCCGGTCCGCGTCATCGACACCGCCGGGGCCGGGTTCGACGAGGAGTTGGAGGAGGACACCGACAGCCGGCGGAACCCCAAGGAGGCCGCCCTCGCCGCCCGCATCGTCCGCGAGCTTCTCGACGCGGGCGTGCTGCCGACGCAGGTCGCGGTCATCACGCCGTACCGGGCGCAGGTGCGGCTGCTCCGCGACCTGCTCCCGGTGCCGGGGCTGGAGGTCGATAGCGTCGACGGGTTCCAGGGGCGGGAGAAGGAAGCGGTCGTCATCAGCCTGGTGCGGTCGAACGCGGAGGGGGCGATCGGCTTTCTGGGCGACACGCGGCGGACGAACGTGGCCCTCACCCGCGCCCGCCGCAGCCTGACCGTGATCGGCGACGGCGCGACCCTCGCCAACCACCCGTTCTACGAGCGGATGCTGACGCACTTTCAGGACGGCGGCGGCTACGGCAGCGTGTGGGAACTGGTCGAGTGACAAGTCATCGTCATCGTCGTCGAACGCGGGGCCGGCGTGCCGGATGCGGGTGTTCTCCAGCCGCATCACGAGTTCGGCGGCGCGGAGGGCGGTCCGCGGCCTCCGCATCAGCGTGCGGAGGGCGGCGAACGTCTCGTCCACGAGTTCGGCCAGCTTGTCGGCGTCGAGGCCGGCGGTAGAAGTGTCATCGAACACGGCCGGCCCTCCCGAGGGGTGGTGGACGAACGAACAGGCGACACGAGGATGTAAGATACCGTTCGGGGATGTCAAACGGGCCGCGACCGGATTGGGTGAACGCTCCCGCTCCGGGGCGAAAAGCGGTAACGGGCGGGGTGGTCAACGCGTCACACCACCGGACCCCGAAAGCCCAGGGACGGCCGTCCCTGCGCTTTGCCCGCGAGACGCATACCGCTTCGAGAAACCCCATGCCGTCCGTCCTGATCGTCGACGACGAGGAGCCGATCGCCTGGGCGCTGCGGCGGGCGTTCGAGCGGATCGGGCACAAGGTCGCCGTCGCGGCCACCGCCGAGGACGGCCTGGCGAAGGCCAAAACCGCGAAGCCCGACGTGGTCTTCCTCGACGTGCGGCTGCCGGGCATGGACGGCCTCACCGCCCTCGACAAGCTCAAATCCGTAGCCCCCGACGCGGCCGTGGTCGTCATCACCGCCCACGGGAACCTGAACACCGCCGTCCGGGCCGTCGCCGGCGGGGCGTTCGACTACCTCGCCAAGCCGTTCGATCTGGCCCAGGCGATGGACGCGGTGGCGCGGGCTCTTGCCCGCGCGGGGAAGGCCTCGGGGGACTCACGTCCCCCGCTCGCCGCGGACGCCGACGCCAACCCGGACGCCATCGTCGGCCGCTCGCCGGCGATGCAGACGGTGTTCAAGCGGATCGCCCTCGTCGCGCCCACCACCGCGTGCGTGATGATCACCGGCGAGAGCGGCACCGGGAAGGAACTCGTGGCCCGCGCCGTCCACGCCCACGGCCCGCGGCGGGACAAGGCGTTCCTCCCCGTGCATGTTGCGGCGCTCAACCCGAACCTCGTGGAGAGCGAGTTGTTCGGCCACGTAAAGGGGGCGTTCACCGGGGCCGACCGCCCGCGGCCGGGGCTCCTCACGCTGGCCGACGGCGGGACCGTGTTCCTGGACGAACTCGCCGACATCCCGCTCCCCGTGCAGGCCAAGCTCCTCCGCGTCCTCGAATGGCAGGAGGTGCTGCCCGTCGGCGGGACGCAGCCGCAGGCGGTGGACGTGCGAATCGTGTCGGCCACGAACGCCGACCTGTCCACGGCCGTCCGCGAGGGCCGGTTCCGGGCCGACCTGTTCTTCCGCCTGAACGTCTACCCGATCCACCTGCCGCCGCTCCGCGACCGGGCCGGCGATGTGCCGGAACTCGCGGCCCACTTCCTCCGCCGCTTCGGGGCGGCGAACCCGGCCGCCGTGCTCCCGGCCGACACGGCCGCGTTCCTGGCGGCGCGGGCGTGGCCGGGGAACGTGCGGGAACTCCGCAACGCCCTCGAACACGCCGCCATCGAGGCCCGCGGCGGACCCCTCCGCCCCGAGCACTTCCCCGACCCGACCACCCTCACCGGGGCCGAGACGCTCCCGCAGCGGCTCCGCGGGCTGGTGAAGGAGTGGGCCCGCGAGCAGGCCCGCGCCGCCGGCCCGCACGAGCCGGAAGACCTGCACCAGAAGTTGCTCGACGAGGTGGAGCCGGCCCTGCTCGACGAGGTGCTGGGGGCGCTCGACGGCAACCGCCTGGCCGCCGCCCGGTGGCTCGGCCTGGCCCGGGCGACGGTCCGGAAGATGATCCGCAAGCACCACCCCGACACGGGCGGGGCGGACGACGACGACGAGAGCAAGTGAATTCGTGACCAACCCGACGCGTCAGCGAGGGCACGGGCCCCACACCCTCGCTGACGCGTCGGGTTGGTTGATGGTTCTTCCCCGCTCCGGAGGCCAAGCCATGCGTCCCACCCTTCTCGCGCTGCTCCTCATCGCCGCCCCCGCGTTCTCGCAGGAGCGGACGCACGCCGTCACGCCCGAGGATTTCGCCTCCGTGGCCGCCATCACGCAGTTCGCGGTGTCGCCGGACGGCAAGCAGGTCGCCTACTGCGAGGCCCGGTGGGACAAGGCCGACGACCTCCGCAAGACCGACCTCTGGCTCGTCGCCACCGACGGCAAGCGGTCGCCGCGGCGGCTCACCGGCGAGCGGGCCAACGACCGCTCCCCGAAGTGGGGCGTGGACGGCGACGCGGTGTACGTCCTCGCCAACCGCAAGCGGGCCGGTGAGACGAAGCCGCCCTACGACGGCAGCACGCAAGTCTGGCGAGTGCCGGCCGACGGCGACGACCCACAGCCGGTCACCAAGGTGCCCGGCGGCGTGATCGCCTTCGACTACGCCCCCCTCGGCGGCGCGATCTTCTACACCGTGGACGCCACCGCCACCGACGACGACGAGTTCGCCAAACTGCGGGCCGCCCACCCCGCCGAGTACGGCCACGGCACCCGCAAGGTCTCCGAGGTGTGGCGGCTCGACCTCCAATCGTGGCGGGCGGAAAAGGTGATCGCCGAGGGCCGCTACGTCCGCGAGTTCGCCGTCACGCGCGACGGCAAGCGGGTGGCGATGATTACCGCCGCCGACGACACCGTGATCCGCTCCGAGGGCGGCTCGCGTGTCGACGTGTGGGACAAAGAGACGGGCAAGGTGACGCCGACCGACATGACGTGGATGAAGACGGCCGCGTCCCCATACCCGTGGCTCGAATCGCTGACGATTAGCCCGAACGGAACCAGGGTGGCGTTCTGCACGGTCTTCGACGCTCATCCTGCCGAAATCGTCGTCATTGAGCCGACGCCCGGGTTGATCGGCAGCTCCTCGGTCAATCGCTTATCACGACCCGAGGGGGTCCACATTCGCGGGTACGGCAGTCCACTCCGTTGGAAGGACGATAGCGAACTGATGTTCCTCGGAGAGAAGAGCGGGCAGGTGAGCCTGTACTCTGCCGACCGTGGCAACGGCCGAGTCGTTTCGGTCGGCAACACGGGAAATGGAGTCGTCTCGGGTGTCGAATTCAGTTCGGGTGGCAGCGCTTACGCGGCGTTGTCAGGCGGCGAGAAAACCTTCGCGGGGCTGTCGATCATCAACCTCTCGATGCCCAGCGTGTCGCACGTCCCAATACAACCGACCGAAGGCTGGAAGCTCCCCACGGTCGAACACATCACCTGGACCGCCCCCGACGGCTCGAAGGTCGGCGGCGTCCTCGAACTGCCGCCGGGGTACACGAAGGGCGACAAGCTGCCGCTCGTCGTCGCCATCCACGGCGGGCCGACCACGTCGAGCAAGGCCGAACTGAACTTCGACCCGCACAACGGCCGGCTCTACCTCGCGGCCGCCGGGTACGCGGTGCTCTGCCCCAACTACCGCGGGTCGACCGGGTACGGCGACAAGTTCGTCACCGACCTGATCGGCCGCGAGAACGATGTCGAGGTCAACGACATCATCGCCGGCGTCCAGCACCTCGTGAAGGAGGGGATCGCCGACCCCGACCGCGTCGGCGTCATGGGCTGGAGCAACGGCGGCTACCTCACGAACTGCCTCATCACGCGGAAGGAGTTGCCGTTTAAGTTGAAGGCCGCGAGCAGCGGGGCGGGGATCGTGGACACGGTGGCCGAGTGGGGGTTCAACGACGAGCCGGCGTACCCCGTCGTGTTCAAGAAGGGGCTGCCGTGGGAGCAGCCCGACATCTACCGCAAGACCTCGCCGACCTACGCGCTCGGGAACGTGACGACGCCCACGCTCATCCACGTCGGCGGCGGCGACGAGCGGTGCCCGCCGGGCCACAGCCGGATGCTCTACCGGGCGCTGAAGGAGAACGCGAAGGTGCCGACGGAGTTGGTCGTCTACCCCGGGGAGCCGCACGGGCTGACGAAGCTCAGCCACCGGACGGCCAAGATGGCGTGGGACCTGGCGTGGTTCGACAAGTACCTCCGGGGCGGGAAGTGACCCGCCCCCCGGCCCGAGCCCGAGCCGCGGGCGGGGTCAGTTGATCATCGTCACGCCGCCCTTGAGGGTGAGCATCCCGTCGCCCTTGACGGTCGTCATGGGCGACTTGGCGTCGAGCGTGCTGCTGCCCTCGATGGCTACGGTAAGCCCCTTGATGGTGATACCGCTGGGGGCGATCTCGATCGTGTTGCTCCCGCACTTGAGGAGGATGCCGCCGGCCGGGGCCTCGATCGTGATCTTGCCGGCGTCGGCCTTGATGGTGATCGTCCCGGTCTTCACGGCGAGGCTGTCGTTGCCGGCCTCCACGCTCACGGCCCGGTTCCCGGTCTTGACCGTGTGGGTGTCGTTCCCGGTGTCCACCGACACCTCCCGGTTGCCCGTCTTCACGGCGTGGGTGTCGTTCCCCGTTTCGACGGTCGTGACCCGGTTGCCGGTCTTCACGGTCAGCGTCAGGTCGCCGGTCTCGACCGTCTGGGTGTCGTTCCCCTTGCTCACCGTCACCGCCCGGTTCCCGGTCTTGACGAGGTGGGTGTCGTTCCCGGTGTCCACGCTCACCAGCCGGTTGCCCGTCTTGATGGTGATCGTCTCGTTCCCCTCCGTCACCTCCTCCGTCCGGTTCCCCTTCTTGATGGTGATCGTCTCGTTCCCCTCGGTCACCTCCTCGGTCCGGTGGTTCTTGATGGTGATCGTCTGGTCGTGCTCCACCTTCAAGTCGTCGTCGTTCTCGACGAACCGGTGGAAGTCCTTCTGGGCGTGGAAGTAGATGTCCTCCGAGCCCTTCTTGTCCTCGAACCGCAGCTCGTTGAAATCGGCGGCCCCGCCCCCCTTGCTCGACCGGCTCTTGACCCCGCTCTGGGTCATGTTCGCCGGCAGGTCGTACGGGGGCATCTGGAGGGCGTTGTACACCCGCCCGGTCACGACCGGCTGGTCCGGGTCGCCTTCGAGGAAGTCGACGAGCACCTCCTGGCCGATGCGGGGGGTGAAGACCATGCCCCAGTTCTTGCCGGCCCACACCTCGGCCACCCGCATCCAGCACGAGCTCTTCTCGTCGTTGGCCCCGAGCCGGTCCCAGTAGAACTGGACCTTGATCCGCCCGTACTTGTCGGTGTAAATCTCCTCCCCGCTGGGGCCGACGACGACGGCCGGCTGGCACCCCGGGACCACCGGCCGGGGGGTCGCCCGGGCCGGCCGGAACGGGGTCGCGGCCGGCATGCACTCGAACGTGTTCCGGTAGTCCGCGGTCGCCGTCGTGCCGGTCGTGGACCACGGGTCGGTCCCCGTGTGGTCGACCGCGAGCAGCACGAACTCGTCGGCGTCGGTCGGGTGGTTCTGCGGCGTGAACTTGGCCCCGGCGGCGAACGACGAGCACCGGCCGGCCCCGCCCACCGTGTCGTAGCCCACCTCCATCTGCTGCATCCGCACCTTCGACAGACTCGTCCCGTCGGCCGCCACCGGGTACCGGCCGGGGTAGTCGAACACCTCGTACTTGCTCATGTCGGCGAGGGCCAGCACGGTCGGCGTGTTGGCCAGGAGGCTCGTGGCCGGGGTCTCGAAGTTGTAGTCGGTGTGGGTCGCCTTGCCGGACACGTACTCGTACCGCCGCTCCCACCCGTGGATGGCCTCCGCGTTCGGCCGCTCGGGGATGTACTCGGGCTCGGCGTGCGGGGCGCAGGCGGCGAACGCGCTCGGGGCGTCGGCCAGCACCATCGTGTGGGCCCCGTCGGCGAACGTGAAGTAGTAGAAGATGCCCTCCTCTTCCATCAGCCGGGAGACGAACGCGAACGCACTCTCGCGGTACTGGACGCGGTACTCGTGGGCCGGGTACGTGCCCTGGAGCTTGTCGGTGAACGCCACCCCGAAGTCGCCGAGGACGGCCTTGACGATGTCCGGCACCGTCTTGGCCTGGTAGATCTTGCAGTCGGCCGCCAGGTTCAGGAACCAGAACAGGGGCACCACCTCGGCCCGGTAGGTCCGCACGTTGCGGCCCATGAACGGGCCGGCGGCGAGCGACCGGACGACGCCGTGGAAGTACCGCGGGGCGTCCTCCGGGTCGTTCACCGCCCACCCGAGCGGCTGGCCGACGAGGTCGGCGGCCGCCACCGCCGTGTTCTCGCTCACGAGTTCCACGGTGAACCGGAACGGGCGGGAGAGTTCCTCCCGGCCGGCCAGCCCGGTCATCTGGAACACGTCCGCCCCGAGCGGGGAGGTGACGGTGAACAGCCGGCCGGTCTGGGTGAGGGGCATGGCGGGTTCCGGGAAACGGCCCCGCCCCGGGGTGGCCGGGGCGGGGTTGGGGGTGGGCGTGGGCCGCCGCGTCAGACCGCCTTGGCCGCCGCGATGTCCCACCCGGTCTTCGGGGAATCGCCGTCCGCGTTCTTGCCGTCCATCGCGACGTAGCTGTATTCGATCTTGGTGAAGTTGATGCTCAGCGACTCGCTCGGCCGGTCGCCGCCGCTGCTCACCGAGTACCCGCTCACCATGGCCTCGCTCAACTTGTACGTGGTGTACACCTCGAGCGCGCCCTTGTCGGTCTTGCAGAAGTCGATCTGGACGGCCTGCCCTTCGCCGTAGAGCGACTCCTCCAACCACCGGTAGCTCGACTTGTCCATCGGCTTGGTGACCACGATCTCGCTCACCGACGGGGCGCTCGACTCGCGGTCGGTGCCCCCGCCGGTCGGCGACGAGATGCCGCGGCCGACCCCGAACTGGAAGCTGTTGACCTCGACCCAGCCGTCGGTCCCCATGTGCCCCTCGGCCGTCACGTCGCCCTTGATGTCCCCGTACTTGATGTAGATCGGCATCGCTCGCTCCTCGCAGGAAGGGTGGTTCGTCTCGCCCGGCCGGCCGGCCCGCGGCCGGCTCGGGGGTTTCGACTCGGTTGACCTCTGGAACGTCAGTAGTACGCCCGCGGTGCGGAAATCCTATCACGGTTTTTCCCCCCGCCCGCATGAAATCTCCGAGGGGGGTTCATTCGGCCGCGAAAACGGCGTCGCCGACCGGGGTGCCGAAGTTGTGCGTCCGCACCCAGGTGTTCCACCCGAGCCGCGGGCCGGCCCGCTCGTCGTACTCCAGCTTGCACCACGGGACGGCGTCCGGGGCCAGCACCACCTGCACGTCGGCGTCGAGTTCGGCCCCGAGGTAGAGGCGGACGAGGGCGCCGAGCGGGCGGCGGGCGTCCCCGCCCGGGAGGAGCGAGCGGAACGCCCCGTACCCGACCGGGCCGACGACCAGCCGTACCTTGCTCTGCACGTCCCACACCCGCCGGCCGACGACCACGTCCACGCCCAGGCCCGTGTTCCGCCCGGCCCGGCCGGCGGCCGGCAGTTCGGCCCGGGTGTCGGCGTCGAGGTAGAGCCAGTGGCCGCTCAGTTGCTCGGCCTTTACCGGCCAGTCGAAGTACTCGGCGAGCATCCGTTCGAGCCCGGACGCCGTGCGGGGGCCGCGGGACAGGAGGCCGGCGTAGAAGACGACGGCGTCGTCCGGCACCCCGAGGCGGCCGCGGAGGCCGGCCGTCCCGAACCCGGCGAGGGCGAACCCGCCGGCCGTGATCGGGTCGTCGCCCGGCACCCCCCCGGCCCGCCGCCGCTCGACGGCCGCCGGCCAGCGGTTCTTCTCCCACGCCCGGACGAAGAGCGACAGCACCCGGTGGTGGAACAGGTCGAGCCAGTCCCGCAGGGTGGTGTCCTTCTGCCGGACGCGGGCGACCACGAGGGCCGTGTAGTGCTGGGGGAGGATGCCGTCCGCCCCGGTCACCCCGAGGAACGTGGCCGACAGCTCGGGCGGCCCGCCGGCCGGGAGCCGCACCCCGCCGACGGGGGCGGACGCGAACCGGAGGGCCGGCTGGACGCGGAGGGAAACGGCCTCGTGTTCGGGCGGGTTGTCGCCGCCGACCGCCGCCCTCCCGGCCGCGGCCCCGTGCCGTTCGAGGACGCGGACGGCCTGGAAGAAGTCGAACGCCCCCGGCTTGGCCGCGAGCTTCCCGAGGACGGCATGATGAGTAGCCAACGCGGACTCCGGGCGAACCCCCGCCCGGGCGGGGG
>JANPKP010000047.1:0-4174 GCA_031426095.1 Gemmataceae bacterium | reverse complement strand
CCGCCCCCCACAACACACCCCCCCCCTGGGCACCGCGGGTGGGCCCCCCCGGGCTTAAAAAAACCCCGCACCGCGGGGTCACCACGCCTCGTCCGGCCGGATTCGGTCAGGGTCAGGTTGCAGGCCACGCACCTTAGGAGCCCGTCGAGGCTCGGCTTGCCCCACACGGTCAGCCCGCACCCACCGCACCTGTACTTCCGCTTGCTCCGGTCCGGCTCGCGGCGGATCTCCGTCTCCCATTCGAGCCGGAACCCGCCGTTGAACAATTCGCCCCAGACGGCCTCGAACCGCCCGCCCCGGATGACGTAGTGGGTCATCTGGTCGCCGGTCCGCCTCCCGCCCCGCCGGCCCGTACTACTCGGCCGCAGCCCGACCTCGTCCATCTTGGCCGCCCACTGCTTGTTGTGGTACTTGCCACGTCCTGGGGTGCCGAAGTGGAACTGCCAGTGGTGGACCATTTCGTGGACCAGGGTGGACGCGATGTCCCGGTCCGAGCGGTCGGGGAAGGCGGCCGGGTTGAGCGCGATTTCGGCCGTCCGCCTCTTCCCCCGGCGGGCTTTGACGACGCCGGGCCAGTAGTGCCCGCGGGCCTTGAGGCTCCGCTGGAAGGTGATCAGGCACGGCGGGAGGGTGTCGCCGAACAGCCGGCCGTTGAACCGGTCGTAGGCGGTGACGAGCCGCTTGTAGTTCCGCTGGGTGATGTCGTTGGTGGACATGGCCGAAACTCGTTTTGTTTCGTACTAACCAAACAAGATTAACCCTCCTAAGTTCTCGGTTCAAGCGACTTGAATAGGGATTTCAAGTGTTTTTAGTCGATCGACCGGATGTCGGGGCGGCCTCACCGAGAAGTCATTTCGTTGTCGATGCCCTGTTTGCCTCGCCAATCCCACCCGCGGCAGCGGTTACGGGCGTCTCCCTCCGGGCCGCCCCACTCCGCCGCTCGCTAGACGCTCGGCCCTACGGGCTGTTACGGCTCCGGCGGCTGACGCGATAGGGGCGCTGCCCCTCCCGCAATCAAGGGGCGAGGCTCCGCTTCCGGGCCAATTACTTTCCCCTCGCCTACAGCGATTCCTCGCGGCCGCTTCGCTCCAAAGTAACCGCCCCGGAACCCCCTGACTGCTTCACCCCGCTGTTCGCCACTGTGGCAGAAGGTATCGCGGCCTTGAAGGCTCGATACGCTTCTCAACCACTCAGAAAGGAACAGTCATGTCCAACGCAGCCATCTACCGGAAGACGATTACCGAGACCCTCACCTTCGTGGACAAGCCGTCGGAGGAGAGCCGCCGCACGCTGCAAGGGATGGGCTTCATCTACGACAGCAAGAGCCGCCAGTGGTTCCGCTCGGTCAGCGAGGCCGGGGTCCGGGAGGAATCGGTTGTCACCGGCACCGCCGCGTAGTACCAGTGCGGGGTGGTGTTGAGGCACCGCCCCGCACATCCACCACCGATCGAAAGCCAGGTGAATGCCCCCAGACCGTAGCCGCCCCAAGCGCGTCCAGCCATCACTTTTCGACACGCCGCCCGAACCCACCTTCGTCGAACGCATCGGCCCCCGCCCCGCACCCGTCGCCCGGCGCATCCTCAATCCTGTACCGGCCAGCCCAGTAACCGGCGGGGACAAGGGCAAAGCCCGCGACATCCTGACTGCGATTCGCACCCTCCACCAGGTCGAGGAGCGCGGCACCCCTGCCACGCCCAAGGAACGCGAAGCCCTTTCCCGATTCCCCGGCTTCGGCTGTGTCGCCCTGCACATCTTTCCGAATCCCACGACGGGCGAGTACAGGGACGACGGCTGGCGGCAGATCGGCGAGGAGTTGAAATCGCTGCTTTCGACGCAGGATTACGACTCCGCCAAGCGGACCGTCTTCTCGCAATACTTCACGTCGCCGACGGTCATGAACGCCATGCACCAGGCGTTGTCCCGCCTCGGCGTGCCCGACGGCGCGACCGTTCTCGAACCCGGATGCGGGATTGCCCGTTTCATGACCGGCAGCCACCGCTACGTCGGTGTGGAGTTGGACGGGCTGTCCGGCCGCATCGCCCGCGTCCTTCACCCGAACGCCGACATCCGCATCGAGAACTTCGAGCGGACCAAGCTGCCGCCGGTCGATGCCGTTATCGGCAACCCGCCCTTTGCCAACGTCGCCTTTGAGCATAAGGGAACCCGCTTCGCGCTCCATGACGGGTTCATCGCCAAGTCAGTTGACGCACTCAAGCCCGGAGGCGTGCTAGCGGTCGTCACGTCGCGCTACACGCTGGACAAGGTGAACGCCGCCGCACGGGAGTATCTGGCCGACCGGGCCGACTTCCTGGGGGCGATCCGCCTCCCGTCCGACGCCTTCAAGCGTGAGGGTACGGCGGTCGTGACCGACATCGTGTTACTGCGGAAGCGCGCGTTTGGTGAGACCGCAAATCACGTTGATCCGGCTTGGCTGGAAACGAAAGGAGTGGACATTGATGTACTGGCCGGGGCGGATCACCTTGCGGATGTACGCAACGTGATCCCGATCAACCGGTACTTCCTCAACCACCCGGAAATGGTCCTCGGCACTTACAGCCGCAAGGACACCCTATACGGCGGCGAGGGCTTTTCCGTCCTCTCGAACGGTGAGTTAGCCGACCAACTGAGGGAGGCCGTCGAGCGGTTGCCGCAAGCTCCCAAACCTCAACTTAAAGCCGAAAATCGAGTAGAGCTAGTTGACAAGCAAGTAGACCGATTCATCCTTCCCCCGCCCGAGCGGCACGTCAGCGAAGGATCATTTTTCGTCCACGAGGGCCGCATCCACCAGCTAATGGACGGGAATGGGAAGCCGGTCGTGTACGGCGGCGGTGAGTTGTGGGCCAACGGAGCGATGTTCGGCCGCCGCCTGGGCCATCTGATCGAGCTGCGGGACAAGGCCCGGCGGGTGTTGCAGAGCCAGAACGAGGGATGGCCGGACGCTAACCGCCAAGCCGCCCGCCGCGACTTGAACCTCGCCTATGACGCCTTTAAGTCTGCCTACGGCCCGATCAACAAAACCACCTTCTCGGAAACGAAAGACGGCACGCAAATCCGCCGCATGCCAAACCTGGCCCTCTTCAAGCAAGACCCCGACGCGATGATTGTCATGGCGTTGGAGGAGTACGACGAAACCACCGGCGAGGCGAAGAAGGCCCCGATCATGCTGAAGGACGTGGTGGGCAAAGCCCCGCCCGTCACCTCCGTCACCTCGGCCGAGGAAGGCTTGCTGGTATCCCTGGACCGCAAGGGGTGCGTCGATCTGCCGTTCATCGCGTCGCTCTATGGGAAGCCGGAAGGCGCGGTCATCGCCGAGCTGGGAGACTTGATTTACCACGACCCCGAGCGGAAGGAGTGGCAGACGGCCGACGAGTACCTGTCCGGGAACGTGCGGGTCAAGCTCGCCGCCGCCGAGAAGGCCGGGGACCAGAGGAACGTCGAGGCACTCAAAGCCGTTCAGCCCGAAGACGTTTTACCCGGCGACATCGACGCCAACCTCGGCGCGCCGTGGGTTCCCGTCTCCGACATCAAAGCGTTCGCATCGTTCCTGTTCAAGGTGCCGGAAAGCTCCGTGACCATCGGCCATCTCGCCAAAGACGCCGTGTGGACCGTGGAAGGCGATTACTCGGCCGAGCGGGCGGTCGCCGTCACCACCGACTACGGCACGCCCCGCATCACCGGCCTGCCGCTGCTCGAACTCGCTTTGAACATGAAAAGCCCAGTCATTTTCGACCCCGATCCGACCGACCCCGATAAGCGTGTGGTGAACCAGGAGGCGACGCTCGCTGCGAAGGAGAAGCAAAGGGCGATCAAGGAGCAGTTCAAATCCTTTGTCTTCTCTGATCCCGACCGCACGGAGCGGCTTGTTCGCACTTATAACGACGCCTTCAACAACATTCGGTTGCGGCAGTTCGACGGCACCCATTTGGCGTTTCCGGGGATGAGCCAGGCCATCACGTTGCGCCCCCACCAGTTCGACGCGGTCTGGCGGGTGATGAGTAGCGGCAACACGCTCCTGGCCCATTGCGTCGGAGCTGGCAAAAGTCTTGAGATTTCAGCGAGTTGCATGAAGCTCAAACAGGTCGGGCTGGCGAAGAAAAGCCTTGTAGCGGTGCCAAACCATTTGCTCGAACAATTCGCGCGCGAGTTCCAGCAGGGCTACCCGAACGCCAAGCTC
>JANPKP010000046.1:0-10251 GCA_031426095.1 Gemmataceae bacterium | reverse complement strand
CCCGTCGTGCCGGCGGACGCGGTACTCCAGGTCGTACTCGGCCCGGCCCTCGACGGCCGCCCGCCAGAGGTCGACCGCCCGCCCCCGGTCGTCCGGGTGGAGTACGTCGAACCAGCCGTCCGGGAGTTGGTCCGCCGCCGGGATGCCGGTGTACTCGACCCACTGGCGGTTGAGGTAGTCGCACCCGCCGTCCGGGCCGCTGGACCAGACGAGCTGGGGCATCCCCTCGGTCAGCACCCGCAGCCGGGCCTCCCGGTCGTACAGGTCCGCCGTCCGCCCGCGGACCCGCTCCTCCAACTCGTCGTGGGCGGCCCGGAGGGCCTCCTCGGCCTGCTTCCGGGCCGTCACGTCCTGAATCTGGGAGACGAAGTGGGCCACCCCCCCCCCGGCGGCCGGGACGGCGGCGACGCTCAGGTGCCCCCACACCACCGCCCCGTCCTTGCGGACGTACCGCTTTTCCAACTGGTAGGTCCGGAGTTCGCCCGCCAGCGTCCGGCGGACCAGGTCGAGGTCGGCGGCCAGGTCGTCCGGGTGTGTGAGGGCCTGGAAGTCGGTCGCCAGGAGTTCCCCCTCGTCGTACCCGAGGAGGTGGGTAAGGGCCGGGTTCACTTTCAGGAATCGCCCCTCGGGCATCACCAGGGCGATCCCGATGGAGGCCGAGTCGAACGACGCCCGGAAGCGGGCCTCGCTCTCCCGCACGGCCTCCTCCGCCCTGCGCCGCTCGACCCACTGGCCGACCTGACCGGCCAGCACCGTGATCATGTCCAGGTCGGCCGGGTCGGGGTCGGCCGCCTGGCCCGCGAGGAAGTCGAACACGCCGACGACCTTGTCGCCGACCCGGATCGGGAAGGCGTGGGCCGACCTCAGCCCGAACCGGGTCGCCTCGGGCCGGAGGAAGTCGGTGATATTCTCCAGGTCGGGCACGTGGTGCGGCTCGCCGGCCGCCCACACCCGCCCGGGGAGTCCGACCCCCGGGGGGAAGGTGAACCCCCGGCTGTGGTCGGCGAACCCGGCTGCGGCGGGGTCGTGCCATCCCCCGGCGTAACGGAGGGCCGCGCCGTCGGCGTCCGGCTGCCAGAACTCGCCGACCTCCCACCCGGTCGCGCCGCAGACGGCCCGGAGGATGCCGCTCATGGCCTCCCCGAGGTCGGTCGATTCGGCCAGGAGGCGGGCGGCCGCGTGGTGGACCCCCGTCCGCCGCTCGGCCCGCCGCCGGCCGGTCACGTCCCGGGTGTTCACCACCACCGCCCCGGTGCCGAAGATGCCGGGCACGTACCGCCCGCTCCCCTCGACCAGCCGCCACGACCCGCACCGCTGGCGGAACCGGGCCTCGACCGTCTCGATCCGCCCCGGCTCGGCGACCGCGGCGGCGAACCGTTCCAGCACGGCCGGGAGGTCGTCCGGGTGCAGGTGGGTCAAAAACTTCTTCCCCACCATGTCGTCGGGGGCGTACCCGAACCGCTCGATGGACGGGCTCTGGTAGAGCACGTCCCCGCCGGTGTCGACCACCGTGATGAAGTCGATGGCGTGCTGGAGCAGGACCTTGAACAGTTCCTTGCGCTCCTGCAGGGCGGCCGCCGCCCGCACCCGCTCGGTCAGGTCGTGCCACACCACCAGCAGCACCGGCCGGCCGGCGAGGTCGACCGGCGTGAGCGTCACCTCGCACGGGAAGACTTCGCCGTCCGCCTTGCGGTGGTGCCAGTCGAAGCGGTGGAACCCGTCCCGCCGGGCGACGGCGTCCATCTCGACGCACTTCTCCAGCGACCGCCGCCCGTCCGGCTGGACCTCGGGCGAGAGGGCGGCCGGGTGGAGGCCGAGGACGGCGGCCTTGTCCGCGTACCCGAGCATGGCCACGGCCGCCGGGTTGCAGTCGATGATGCCGCCGTCGTCGAACAGGAGGTGGGCGTCGGACGACGACTCGAACAGGACGCGGAACTTGTCCTCGGCCCGCTTGCGGTCGGTGATGTCGGTCCCGGTCACGATCACCCGCGTCCAGTCCGGGGCGTCGGCCGGGCCGGGCACCTGGACGCGGAGGACGAGGTTGACCGTCCGCCCGTCGGCCCGGCCGGCGGTCGCCTCCAGGTCGATCGTCCGCTCCCCGGCCCACAACCGGCAGAGTTCTTCGCCCCAGGCCGTGAACCCGTGGTCGCTGAAGGCGTTCGACAAGTTGGCCAGCAAGTCCTCTTTCGACGCCGCCCCGGTCTGGGCCACCGCCTCCCGGTTCGCGTCCCGCACCCGGACGCGGCCGAGGGCCTCCCGGGCGGCCTCCGGGTGCGCGGCCAGGTACGCACGAAGGTCGGTCACGCCGACGGCCCGCAAGGCTCCGAACCAGCGGGCGACGCCGGTGAAGTCTTCCTCCCAGACGGCGATCGGGGCGTTCTCGAACAGGTCGCGGAACCGCCCCTCGCTCTCCCGCAGGGCGGCCTCCGAACGGGCCAGGGCGGCCGCCTTCGCCTCGGCCGCCGACGACCGCTCGGCCACCCGCTGTTCGAGCGTCTCCGTCAGCCGCCGCAGTTCGTCGTCGGCCCGCTTCTGCTCGGAGAGGTCGCGGGTGACTTTGGCGTACCCGCGGAGCTTGCCGTTCGGGCCTTTGAGGGCCGTGACCACGTCGTTCGCCCAAAACCGGGTGCCGTCGGCCCGGACGTGCCAGTCGTTCGCCTCCAACTTCCCGTCGGCGGCGGCCCGCTACAGGAGCCGGCCGGGGGTGCCGCGGGCGACCTCGTCCGCGGGGAAGAAGAAGTCGAACGGGCGGCCTACGGCGTCCTTGGCCGAATACCCGAAGATGCGGGCGGCGGCGGCCGTCCACGACGCCACCCGGCCGTGCCGATCGAGCAGGAAGATCGCGTGGTCGGAAGCCCCCTCGACCAGCAGTTGGAACTGCTCCTCGACGGCGATCCGCGTCTCCATCTCCCGGTTCAGGCGGTCGGACTGCGAGAGGTACTCCTCCTTCAACCCCTTGTGCGCCTCGTCGAGCGCCCGTTCGGCGTTCTCCCGGCGGACCCGCTCGCCGACGGCCGAGGCGAGCGAGGCGAGTGCCACGACCAGGCCGTACAGCCCGCTCCCGACCACGGCCGCCCGGGCGACCCACGAGGCCCGACCGGCGGCGGCCAAGGCCTCGGTCGCCGCCGTGGACGCGGCCAGCGACAGTTCCGCCGTGGTGGCGAAGAGGGCGTCGAGCGGCCCCCCGTCGTCGCGGCCGGCGACCGGCCCGTTCGCACGGCGGGTCTCGACGGCGGCGCGGCACTCGACGAGGACGGCGGCGGCGAGCCCGTCAGCCCGGTCGAGCTTCTGGCGTAGTGCGGGGTCGTCGCTCACGAGTCGCCGGAGGTCGGTGGCGCGGGCGAAGAAGGTCGCCTCGGCCGCGTCGTACCCGGCCCGCGCCTGTTCTCCGCCGGTAATGACGTACCCCCGCTCGGCCCGCTGGCAGTCGCGGATGGCTGCCTCGAATGCCCCGACGGCCGCCCGGACTTCCAGCGCGTGCCGCTGCCGGGCGTGGGCCGCGAGGGAATGATCGACGGCAAGGAGCGCCGCCGCACCGACCGCTAGCAAAACGAGGACGGTCAACCCCAAGCGGAGTCGGGCTTTTCGAACGAGGACGAGCATCAAAGATACCGTGGGACGCCGGCGCGGCGTAGCGGTCGTAGGGGCTATGCCTACAACTCAACTTAGCTCACTTTACCGCGTGGCGTGAACGGCTGGAGACGTTTCGA
This sequence comes from Gemmataceae bacterium, assembly GCA_031426095.1. GTDB lineage: Bacteria > Planctomycetota > Planctomycetia > Gemmatales > Gemmataceae > JANPKP01. The sequence goes on along the minus strand of JANPKP010000046.1, from coordinate 6,541 downwards.
GCGGCCCCGGTCGCCACGAGATGCCGTCGGAACTGTCAAGCAATCGGTGGCGAATTCTCAACCTCTCCCGCAAACTCTACCAGGGGATCGGCAACCGCTTGCCGTTTCGGGCGATGCGTCGATTGTACGTCGGAAAAGCGGTAGAATCCGGTAGCGATCACGACCTCAAGGGGGGTTCGAAATGGGTCCGATGTCGTCCACCCACCTCCCGTTGGCCGACGGCGGTCGCCTTCCCACTGTCGGTTTGGGCCTGTGGAAGGTGCCGAAGCCGGAGGCCGCCGGCCTGGTGGTCGAGGCTGTCCGCGGCGGCTACCGCCACCTCGATTCCGCCTGCGACTACGGCAACGAGGTCGAAGTGGGGGCTGGAATCGAGGCCGCCCTCGGTGGCGGCCTCTGTAAGCGGGACGACCTGTGGGTTACGTCCAAGCTGTGGAACACGTATCACGCACGGGAGCACGTCCGCCCCGCCTGCGAACGCACCCTCAAGGATTTGGGGCTGGAGTACCTCGACCTTTACCTGATCCACTTCCCCATCGCCCAGCGGTTCGTGCCGTTCGAGCGACGTTACCCGCCGGGCTGGGTCGACGACCCGGACGTGGCCGCCCCCCGGATGGAGCCGGCCGCCGTGCCGCTGGCCGAGACTTGGGCGGGTATGGAAGACCTCGTACGGGCCGGCCTCGTGAAGCGCATCGGCGTCTGCAACTACGGCGTCACCGCCCTGCGCGACCTGCTGGCGTATTCCTCCATCAAACCGTCCGTGTTGCAGGTGGAACTGCACCCGTACCTGGCTCAGGAGAAACTGCTGCGGTTCTGCCGGGAGAGCGGCTTGGCCGTGACCGGCTTCTCGCCCCTGGGGGCGCTTTCGTACCTGTCGCTCGGGATAGCGGACGCGGGCGAGTCGGTGCTGGAGCAGTCGGCCGTCCGCAACGCCGCCCGCCGGCTGGACCGCACCCCCGCCCAGGTCGCCCTCCGCTGGGGCGTCCAGCGCGGCACGGCCGTCGTACCCAAGACCACCCGGCCGGAGCGGCTGAGGGAAAACCTCTCCCTTTTCGACTTCGAGTTGAGTGACGACGAGATGCGGGCGATCTCCGCCCTCGACCGCAACCGCCGCTTCAATGACCCCGGCGTCTTCTGCGAGAAGGCGTTCGGCCGCTTCTTCCCGATCTACGAGTGACGCTTTTCGGAGAAATGCGGTCCGAAGCCGGCCCGGCCGGCTCTAAGTGAATTGCTCACCCCGAAAAAGCGTGCAGTCCGGCGCTTCCCCGCCCATAATCGAGTGCCACCCCTCCCGGCCCCCGGAACCTCCCCCATGCGTCCCGCCGTGCCGACGCTCGCCCTCGCCGGCCTCCTTGCCGCCACCGTCGGCCCGCCGCTTCACGCCGCCGACGCCCCCCGCCCGACGCCCGAGCAGGCCGAGTTCTTCGAGCGGAAAATCCGCCCGTTGCTGGCCGAACACTGCGCCCAGTGCCACTCGGCCGACGCCGCGAAGGCGGGAAAGCTGAAGGCCGGGCTGACGCTCGACTCGCGTGACGCCCTCCTCGCCGGCGGCGACAGCGGGCCGGCCGTCATCCCCGGGAAGCCGGCCGACAGCCTCCTGGTTCAAACCCTCCGCTATGGTGGCGACGTGAAGATGCCGCCGAAGGGGAAGCTGCCCGACGCGGCGGTGGCCGACTTCGAGAAGTGGGTGGCGATGGGCGTGCCCGACCCCCGCGACGCGGCCGCAGCCGCCCCCAAGCGGCAGGTCGGCATGAGCCTCGAAGAGGGGCGGAACTTCTGGGCTTACAAGCCGCCGGTGGCCGCCCCGCCGCCGGCCGTGAAGGACGCCGCGTGGCCTGCCGGCGACATCGACCGCTTCATCCTCGCCAGGCTCGAAGCGAAGGGCCTCAAGCCGGCCGCCGACGCCGACCGGGCGACCCTGGCCCGCCGGCTGTACTTCGCCCTGATCGGCCTGCCGCCGTCGCCCGAGGAGACCGACGCCTTCGTCCGCGACGCCGACCCCGCCGCTTACGAGAAGCTGGTCGACAAGCTCCTCGCGTCCCCGGCATTCGGCGAACGATGGGGCCGGCACTGGCTCGACGTGGCCCGCTACGCCGAGTCCGTGACCCTCCGCGGCCTCGTGTTCAAAGAGGGCTGGCGGTATCGGGACTACGTCATCGACAGCTTTAACGCCGACGTGCCGTTCGACCGCTTCATCACCGAGCAGCTCGCCGGCGACCTCCTGCCCGCCGCCACCCCCGCCGACCGCCGCCGGCAGCTCGTGGCCACCGCTTTCCTGGCGATGGGCAACACGAACCTGGAGGAGCAGGACAAGAAGCAGCTCCGCATGGACGTGGTGGACGAGCAACTCGACGTGATCTCGAAGGGCTTGCTCGGCCAGACGGTGACGTGCGCCCGCTGCCACGACCACAAGTTCGACCCGATCCCGACCCGCGACTACTACTCGCTCGCCGGCATCCTGCGGAATGCCAAGGCGATGGAGCATTCGAACGTCTCGAAGTGGGTCGAGGTGCCGCTGCCGGCCGACCCGGCGGACGAGGCCACGTTCGCCCGGCACGAGGCGGAAATCGAGGCGCTCCAGGCCCGGATCAAGGCCGCGAAGGCGAAGAAGCCGTCCGCGGGCGGCGTCCTGGCCGCGGCCGACGTGCCCGGGGTCGTGGTGGACGACGCCCAGGCCATGAAGGTCGGCGAGTGGAAGGCCTCGACGACCGGGAAGGCGTACATCGGGGCCGGGTACGTCCACGACGAGAACCAGGGCAAGGGCGAGAAGACTCTCACCTTCGACCCCGTGCTGCCGAAGGCCGGGCGGTACGAGGTGCGGCTGGCGTACTCCCCGGGGCCGGCGCGGTCGAACGCGGTGCCGGTCACGGTCTTCAGTGCTGAGGGCGAGAAGACCATCCCCGTGGACATGAAGCAGCCGCCGCCGATCGAAAACCGCTTCGTGTCGCTCGGCCTGTACCGCTTCGAGCCGAAGGGCCAAAGCTTCGTGATCGTTTCGAACGAGGGGACGAAGGGGCACGTGACGGCCGACGCGGTGGCGTTCATCCCGATCGAGGACGTGGACGCCGCCGGGGGCGAGAAGCCGGCCGGGAACGACGCGGCGGCCGTTGCGAAGGCCGGCGGAAAGGGGGACACGCTCGCCGCGATGGAGGCCGAGTTGAAGAAGCTCCAGGCGGCCGGGTCGCGGCGGCCGATGGCCATGTCGGTGGTCGAAGAGAAGGCCGTCGAGGAGACGCGGGTCCACGTCCGCGGGAACGTCCACAACCTGGGCGAATCGGCCCCCCGCGGGTTCCTCCGGGTGGCGAGTAGTGGCCCGCCGCCGGCCTTCCCGAAGGGCCAGAGCGGCCGCCTCCAACTCGCCGAGTGGGTGGCGTCGAAGGACAACCCCCTGACCGCCCGCGTGGCCGCCAACCGGGCGTGGCACTGGTTGTTCGGCAGCGGGATCGTCCGAACGCCGGACAACTTCGGCACCACCGGCGAGGCCCCGTCCCACCCCGAACTGCTCGACCACCTGGCCCTCTCGTTCGCGGCCGAGGGGTGGTCCACCAAGAAGCTCGTCCGCCGCATCGTCCTGAGCCGCACGTTCCGCCAGGCCGCGGCGGGCGACCCGAAGGGAGTCGCGGCCGACCCCGAGAACCGCCTGTTCGGGCACGCCAACAGGCAGCGGCTCGACGCCGAGTGCATCCGCGACGCCATGCTCGCGGCCGGCGGCAACCTATCGGCCGAGCGGGGCGGGCCGACGTTCCCGTCGGGCCTCGCGGCCGATTACAACTTCAAGTACAAGGGGCCGGCCCGCCGCAGCGTCTACTTGCCGGTCTTCCGCAACGCGGTGCCCGACGCCCTGGAGGCGTTCGACTTCGCCGACCCCAGCACCGTGACCGGCCGGCGGAACGCCAGCACCGTCGCCCCGCAGGCGCTCTTCATGATGAACAACCCGTTCGCCGTCGAGCAAGCCCAGGCCGCCGCCGTCCGGGTGATCGGCGAGAAGCACGGCGACGACGCCACGCGGGTCGAGCGGGCCTACCGCCTCGCCCTGGGCCGCGGCCCGACGACCGGCGAGAAGGCCGTCGCGGCCCACTTCATCGGCGGCCAGTCGGGCGACCCGAAGGCCACCTGGGCGACGCTCTTCCAGGCCTTGTTCGCGTCCGCCGACTTCCGCTACGTCGATTGATTCCGGCCCGCCGCCGATTGCCCACCGCCACGCCCCGAGGTGCCCCCGTGTTAACCCCCATCAGCCGTCGCCAGTGGCTCTCCCAGACCGGGTGCGGGTTCGGCGCCCTGGCCCTCGCCGGGTTGGCCGACACCGCCGCCCGGGGGGCGACGCCGGCCAACCCACTGGCCCCGAAGCTGCCGCACTTCGCCGCCCGGGCCAAGCGCGTCATCTTCCTGTTCATGCAGGGCGGGGTGAGCCACGTCGATTCCTACGACCACAAGCCGCGGCTCGTCACCGACGACGGCAAGAAGATGGGGTTCGACGACGCCCGCGACCTGGCCAAGACCGGGAGTCGGGCGTCCACCAAGCGGGTGATGAAGCCGCTGTGGAACTTCGCCCAACGGGGCCAGACCGGCAAGTGGACCTCCGACCTGTTTCCCGAGGTGAACCGGCACGTCGACGACCTCACCTTCGTCCACTCGATGCACACCGAGGGGGTGGCCCACGGGCCGGCCACCCTGTTCCTCCACTGCGGGTCCACCAACTTCGTCCGCCCGTCGATGGGGTCGTGGGTGCTCTACGGGCTGGGGAGCGAGAACGAGAATCTACCCGGGTTCGTCTCTATCGCACCGTCGCCCGGCAACGGCGGCGTCCGCAACTACGGTCCGGCCTTCCTGCCGGCGCTGTATCAGGGGACGCCGGTCGGCAAGGCGGGGGCCGCAGAGGCGACCATCCGCAACCTCGTCGGCACTCAGCCGGCGGCCGGCCAGAAGGCCCACCTCGACCTCCTCCGCGACCTCCACGCCGAGCAACTCAAGCGGACGCCCGGCGACGCCGAACTGGAGGCCGTGGCCAACAGCTACGAGCTGGCGTGGCGGATGGAGCGGAACGCCCCGGAAATCCTCGACCTCGCCAAGGAGTCGGCCGAGACGAAGGCCCTCTACGGCGTCGGCGAGAAGGCCACCGACACCTTCGGCCGGCAGTGCCTGATGGCCCGCCGTATGTGTGAGGCGGGCGTCCGGTACGTGCAAGTGACCTACGGCGACGCGAGCGCCAACCCGGCCTGGGACCAGCACTCGAACATGCCGAAGCACGGCGAGCACGCGAAGGCGGTCGATAAGCCGATCGCCGGCCTCCTGGCCGACCTGAAGCGGCGGGGGTTGCTCGAAGACACGATCGTCTGGTGGGGCGGCGAGTTCGGGCGGACGCCCTACGCCGAGGGGAACGGCACCGGCCGCGACCACAACCCGGGCGGGTTCACCCACTGGCTCTGCGGCGGCGGGTTCAAGCCCGGCCTGTCATTCGGGGCGACCGACGACTTCGGGCACGCAGCCGTCCAGAACAAAGTCCACATGCACGACCTGCACGCCACCCTGCTCCACCAACTCGGCCTCGACCACGAGAAGTTGACGTACCGCTACAGCGGGCGGAACTTCCGGCTGACCGACGTTCACGGGCGTGTGGTGAAGGAACTGGTGACGTAACTCCAGCGGGCGGGTCGAGTACCCCCCCGGCAACTTGTGCAACACTTCCCTACTTGCCCCGCTTCACACCGGTGGCGGGGCTAGCGGCCATTTCTGGCCAGTCGGCGTTGCCGCGGCGCAATCGGAATGCTTAGATGGGAGCCGGTGCGACCCCAACACCGGGTTGGCACCCAGTTCGCCCATCGGAACGGCAGACCACCGCCCAGCCCCGCCGAGACGACCGCCCATGTCCGCGTCGATGGCCGAGAACCTACAGAACGCCGTGTCGCTCCCCAGCCTCCTCGAACTCGGGGTGACGCTCGCGGCCTTGTCCGCGGTGCTCGTCCCGCTGGAGAAACTGTTCCCGGCCCAGCCGCTGCCGACGGTGCGGCGGAGGGGCTTCCGCATGGACCTCACGTACTGGTTCTTCACGCCGTTGTTCACGAAGGTGGCGACGACGTGGGCGCTCTTCGCCGTGCTGTTCGCCGGCTTCGTATTGCTCGGCCGGCCGCTCGACGGGGACTTGCGGGGCGGGTTCGGGCCGCTGGCACGGCAGCCGCTTTGGCTCCAAACGATCGAGATGCTGCTGATCGCCGACTTCATCGACTACTGGACCCACCGCCTCTTCCACGGGTCGCGGCTCTGGCGGTTCCACGCCGTCCACCACAGCGCCGAAGAAATGACCTGGCTGTCGGCCGGGCGGATGCACCCGTTCAACGACCTCGTCACCCGCCTCTGCCAGGTGTCTCCCATCATCCTGATTGGCTTCTCGCCGAAGGGCGTCATCCTCGTGGTGCCGTACCTCGTCTTCTACGTCATCCTCTTGCACTCGAACCTGGCGTGGAGCTTCGGCCCGTTCCGCCACGTCCTCGTCAGCCCGGCGTACCACCGGTGGCACCACACGACCGACCCGGACGGGATCGACAAG
>JANPKP010000045.1:0-23493 GCA_031426095.1 Gemmataceae bacterium | reverse complement strand
CCGGCCCCTTTTCGTCGACCCGGGTTCTTCACCTATATGACGCCGCCCCCCCCGTCGCCACCCGAACCCGCCGCGACCCGGCCCGCCACCCCGGCCGACCCGCGGTGGGTGCCCGGGCTCCCCTTCACGGCCCGACTCCGCCCGACCGGCGAGTTCGCGTTCGACGCCCCGCCGGCCGACACCCTGACCCTACTCGAACTCACCCCCGAGGACCTCGGCCGGCGGTTCGCCGCCCGCGACCTGCCGTTCGCCGACCCGGCCGAGGGGCCGGCCTTCTGGGCGTCGCTCGCCGAGTCGGCCGCCGCCCTGACCCCCTGGCGGAGGGAGGTCCGTGTCGTCGGCGCGGAGTCCGGGCGGGAAATCTGGGCCCGCATCCACGCCGTCCCCCGGGCCGACCCGGGCGGGGGCGTCGTCTGGGCCGGGCTGCTGGTGGACGTGACCGACCTGAAGGTGGCCGAGCAGGAGCGGCGGGCGGCCGACCAGCAGCTCGCCACCCACTTCGACAACACGCCGCTGGCCGTCATCGAGTGGGACGCCGAGTTCCGCGTCCGCCGCTGGTCCGGGCGGGCCGAGCAGGTGTTCGGGTGGGCGGCCGCCGAGGTGGTCGGCCGGTCGGCCCTCGACTTCGCCCTCATCCACCCGGACGACGCGGCCGCCGTCTCCGAGTTAATGCGGGACATCCTGACGAGGCGGCAACCCCGCAGCCGGCGTGTGAACCGGAATATGACGAAGGCCGGGCGGACCCTCGTGTGCGAGTGGTACAACTCGGTCCTGACGGACGACGCCGGGGCGCTGGCGTCGATCCTGTCGCTGACCCTGGACGTGACCGAGCGGCACGAGGCGGCCGAGGCCCTGGCCCGGAGCGAGGAGCGGCTGCGGACGGCCCTGCACGCCACCCGCATGGTGGTATGGGAGCGCGACCTCATGACCGGCCGGATCGAGGCGTCGGACGACCTCGCGGCCTTCTTCGGACTGCCCCCCGACAGCGACCCCACGTCCGACGCGACGGCGCGGGCGGCCGTCCACCCGGACGACCTCCCGCGGGTGCGGGACGAGCACGTCCGGCTGATCGCCACCGGCGAGGACGTGCAGCACGAGTACCGGGGCGGGGTGCCGGCCGAGGACGGCGGTGTGCGGTGGTACTCGACCCGGGCGATTCTCGTGAGGGACGGTGGCGGGGCGCCGCTGCGGGTGATCGCGGTGTCGGCCGACATCACCGCCCGAAAGCGGGCCGAGCGGGAGAAGGAGACGTTCGACCGACAACTCCGCGAGGCCCAAAAGCTCGAGAGCCTCGGCGTCCTGGCCGGCGGACTGGCCCACGACTTCAACAACCTGCTCACGGTGATTCTGGGGAACGCCGGCCTGACCCGCCGGTTGGTGCCCGACGGGTCGGCCGCCCACGGCTACCTGGACCATGTGGACGCCGCCTGCCACCGGGCGGCCAACCTGTGTCGGCAGATGCTCGCCTACGCCGGCCGCGGGCAGGTGGTGATCGACCGCGTCGATCTGAACCGGGTGGTGCGGGACTCGTCCGCCCTGTTCGGCGTGTCGGCCGCGAGTCGGGTGCGGGTGGACTTCCTACCGGCCGAGCGACTCCCGGCGGTGGCGGCCGACCTGACCCAGGTCCGGCAGGTGGTGGTGAACCTGGTACTGAACGCGACCGAGGCGATCGGCGACCGGGACGGGGTTGTGTACGTCCGCACGGGGGTGGCGACGCTCACCGGCCGCGAGGGCGGGCCGCCGGAGGCCGACCACTGCCCCCCGCCGCCCCCGGGCCGGTACGTCTACCTCGACGTGGCCGACACCGGGCCGGGGATGCCGGCCGACGTGCGGGCCCGCATCTTCGAGCCCTTCTTCACCACCAAGTTCGCCGGCCGCGGGCTCGGACTGCCGGCCGTCCTCGGCATCGTGCGGGCGCACGGCGGGACGGTCCGCGTGGACACGGCCGTGGGGAGGGGGACGCGGGTGCGGGTGCTCTGGCCGGCGGCCGAGGCGAAAGAATCGACCAAGTCGCCGCCCACCGTTTCCGCCCTGCCCCCTCGCCAACCGTCACCCTCGCCGGGTGGTCGGGTGACGGGCACAGCGCTAGTGGTGGACGACGAGATGTACGTCCGCGAGGTGGCCGCGTCGGTGCTGGAGGAGATCGGCTTCGAGCCGCTGGTGGCGGACGGCGGGGAGGCCGCACTCGCGATGTTCGCGGCCCACCGGGACGCCCTCCGGGTGGCCGTGATCGACGTACTAATGCCGGACATGGGTGGCGGCGAGGTCCTGGCGAGGATTCGGGCCATCGACCCGGCGTTCCCGGTCATCCTCGTCAGCGGCTACCCGGACCGCGGGCTCGCCGGCCTGACCCCCGACGGCGGGCGGACGCTCTTCCTCCAAAAGCCGTTTCACCCCGAGGAGTTGGCGAACGCGGTGCAGGCGGTGTTGGGGGCTCCGTGATCCGGCGGGCGGGGCCAAGCCTCGTCCCCTTTTCCATGATGTCAGGTTATGTCCTGAACCCAGCCGGGCCGTCCGACGTGGCGGAGTTACATCGATCCGGCGTCCTCGGATCGGGGGTCCGAGCTTTACCGCATTCTCCCAGCGCGGGGCTACCGAAAACGCCGCAACCACACGGCCGGTAGGGGCTTGGGGAAACCGCTCCCCGAACATGCGGTAAAGTTGACCACGCGATCGGACGAAAAGCATGACCGTGTGGCTACATCGGGCGTTACCGGGCGGGTTCGGGCGTAGGGGTTACGTCGAGCCGCCCGGTGACGTTTCGGGCCACGGAATTTGACGCAAGTTCCGCCGCGGGGTGGGCGCCGCCCGTGGGAACGCGGGATCGGTTTTCAGACACATTCTCACGACGACCGCTTCAACCCCGCTGCTGTGAACTCGTCCGCCGGGAAGACCGGGTTCAGCACCACGTCGCGGTGGAAGTACTCGCCGACGAGCCCGCCGTCCACCCGCACCAGTCGCGCCCCGACCTGAATCCAGCGCTCGGCGTCGACATAGATCGTGACGCGGTCGAACCCGTCGCGCTCGACAACCCACGGGTCGGTCGGCGGCTGCTCGTCGAGGGCGAAGGCGTCGGCCTCGCGGCGGACGCAGGTGCGGGTAACGACGTGGCAGACCCGGCCGCCGAGTTCCGCCACGGCACGCGGGCCTTCGTAAGAGGTTTTGAGTTCGCCTGCGTCGCGGTGCCGGCCCCACGTGGTGTGGGTCCGGAGCATCGTAGCCCGAAAGCCACCGTCACGGAGACAGATTCGGGCCGCCCCTCGTGCGGACTCACCCTTCAAGTTGATGGTGTATTCCTTCGGAAACCACGTCCGGCGGGTCTTGATCTTGTCGGGGTCGTCCAACTCGGCAAATATCGCTTCGGCCGTGCCCAGTCTAATACCCGAAACCCATCTGAGGTGAACGGCCAACGGCTTTTCTTGCAAGGCGACGTGGATCAATTCCGCCTCTTGCAGATTGCCACGAACGCGCTCATGCTTAGCCAGTGTGGCAGTGTACCCCTTAACCTCGCGGTCGTACCGCGTAAGGCACGCGGCGAGCATGGCGACGGGGTCGGACTTCGCCAGTTCCGCGAAACGTTCGGGCGTGGGCAGGTCGCCGGCGGCGGTCTCGAACGTGGGCGGTACGACGGCCGGCGGCGGCTCCGGGCACGCGAGCGTGTACGCCCCGTATCCGGCGGCCGCGGCCCCGCCGGCGGCGAGCGTTCGGAGGAAGAGGCGGCGGGTCATGCGACGCCTCTCTTGCGGGGCGGGGGACGGGGCGACGGACGCCGATAACTTACCGGCGGGGGCGAAGCCGGGCAACCGACGCGCGGCGGGGCCGGGGGACATGGGTGGCATCCAGGGAGCGTGGTCGGGAATGATGTCGTCATCGGCCGGCCTGCGGCAGGAGTGGAGTTGAATCCGCCGGCGGCCGATACTATCTGACGGAGCTGTGTCGATGACCACCCCGACCGGGGGAACGCGAACCCGGACCGGGAGGTGGGCATGACGGCACGACGGCTCACCGCCTGCGGGCTCGCCCTCCTGGCCGCGGGCCGGGCGTCGGCCGCCCCGCCGGTCGCGCCTCCGGGGCTCGTCTTGACCTCGGCCTTCGGCGACCCGTTCGCCGACCGCCCGACCGAACTCCCACCGTTGCTCACCCCGCCGCCGGACGCCCCGACCCCCTGCCCCGTCTGCCCGCCGCCGGACCGGCCCCGCACCGACTACGACCCCGGCTATCTTTACTTGCCGGACGCCAACCCGGCCCCCGCGGCGGCCGCACCGTGCCCCTGCCAAAAGTCCGGGCGGTGGTGGCTCGCCCCCACGCTCGAACTCGGCGGCACGAAGTCGGCCTTTGTGCCCGCGCTCTTGCGTTACGGCGTGGCCGACGGGAGCGGCGTTGCGGCCGGCCGGGCGGTGTACGGCGGGAACCGCGTGTCGCTCCCGTTCCGGGCCGGCGTCGGGCTGTCCGCCGGGGCGTGGTTCGACCGCTGCCAGACGCGCGGCGTCGACGCCAGCTTCTACCACCTGCAAGAAGGCTCGGCGGAAACGAGCGCCCTCTCCGACGGCAGCCCGCTGCTGGTGCCCACGACCACCGCCGGCCGGCCGACGTTCTTCCCGCTCGCCTTCCCGGGCGTCGGCGGCCGCTTCCGGGCCGAATACGAGACGCGGTACACGGCGGCCGACGTGAACTACCGGCGGACGCTCCTGTGTGACGGGGCCGTCCGCCTCGACGCCCTCGCCGGCTACCGCTACGCCCACGTGGGCGAAGACCTCGATCTCTCGCTAACCCAGATGAGGGCGCTCGGCACCGCGGCCGCCACCGACCACGTCCACGCCGGGAACGACTTCCACGGCGGGCAGGTCGGCCTCGCCGGCGCGTACCGGGCCGGCCGGTGGTCCGCCGACCTCACGGGGAAGGTGGCGTTCGGCACCACGTTCACTACGACTGAGAGCCGGGGGGCGGCCGCCGCGAACGGGACGGCGCTCCCTATCGGCTTCTTCTCCGCGTCGAACGCCGGCACGCGGGACGGCACGCACTACGCGGTGCTGCCGTCGGTGAACGTCGCCCTCGGCCGGCAGGTCGGCGAACACGCCCGGCTCTTCGTCGGCTATTCGTTCCAGTACCTGAGCACGGTCACGCGGGCGGCCGACGTATTCGACCCGCGGCCCGACCCTTCAGGCACGGGGCCGCGGCGTGAGGAGGGCACGTCGGACTTCTGGGCGCAGTCGTTCAATCTGGGGATGGACTGGCGGTATTGATGGGACGCACGTCTGCCGTTTATCGCCGCGGCCGCCCCCGTCGGGTGGCCGTAGATCGCGGTGCCGGCCACGAACACGTTCGCGCCGGCCGCCGCCGCCCCGGGGGCCGTCCGGTGGTCGATGCCGCCGTCGACCTCGATCTCGCACGCCGGGTTGTGCTTCGCCACCAGCGCCCGCAAGGCCCGCAGCCGGTCGAGGCTCTCGGGAATGAACGCCTGCCCGCCGAATCCGGGGAACACGGTCATGCACAGGGCCAGCTCGATGTCGGCGAGGTAAGGTTCAACCCGCCCCACCCGCATGTCCGGGTTGAACGCCAGCCCCGCCTTCTTGCCGAGCGAACGGATGTGGGCCAACAACGGCCGCGGGTCGGGCAGGACTTCGAGGTGGACGATCAGGCTGTCGGCCCCGGCCTTCACGAACCCGTCGAGAAACTTCGCGGGGTCTTGCACCATCAGGTGAACTTCGAGCGGCCGCGCCGTGATCGGCCGCAACCCCTTCACGACCACCGCCCCCATGCTCAGGTTGGGGACGAAGTGTCCGTCCATCACGTCCACGTGGACGCGGTCGGCCCCGGCGTCGAGCGCCTCCGTCACCTGCACGCCGAGGCGGGAGAAGTCGGCCGCCAGGATCGACGGGGCGATAAATGTCATGGTCGCAAGTCCCAGGTCGGCAAGTCCCACGTCTGCCTGCCCCGACTTGGGACTTGCCGACCTGGGACTTGCGACTTGTTCTATGGCCCGCCCACGTTGAGGGACACGTCGAGCTGCTGCCCGACGTACAGGCCGGGCGTCGGGGCGTCGATGGCGTAGATCACCTGTAGCACCCGCGTGTCCACCCGCTCGGTGTTCGCCCCGGTCAGCGACTTCTTCGGGATCACGTAAGGCTCGACCCGTACGAACGAGATCGGGAACGACCGGGCCGGCGTGCCCCGCGGGCTGGCCGTGCCGGGGACGCCCTCGCGGAACCGGCCGATGTCGTTCTCGTCCACGTCCACCCGCACGTGTAGCTTGCCGACGTACCCCAGCACGATGAGCGGCTGCCCGGCCGTCGCCCCCACGAACTCGCCGGGGCGGACGTTCACTTGCAAAACCACGAACGCCGTGTTCGGGTCACCCACGTTTTTCGGCCCGCTCGGCCGGCACACCACGGGGGTCGTCACCTTCAAACGCGAAACCTCCGTCTCCGTCTGGTCCAGCTGGGCCTTCGCCTGGAGGACGGCGGCGGCAGCGATCTTCTTGTCGAACTCCCACGCCCCGGCCTCCGTCAACCGCTGCTGGGCGGTGGCGTAGGCGACCTGCGCCTGGGCCACCTCGACGGCGATCTGCCGGCGGACGTAGTCCTCCTCCGAGACGGCCCCGACGCCGACCCGCTTGACCCGCTCGAACAGCCGCGTCTGGTCGTCCAGGTTGGCCCGGGCCTCGGCCGACTTGGCCCGCACCGGCGGCAGCTCCTCGGGCCGCGGCTGGGCGTCGAGCTTGGCCACCTGGGCCTGGGCGTTGGCGAGGTTCGCCTGCTTCACCTCGCGGTCGGCCTTCAGTTGCCGGTCGTCGATGCGGAACAGGAGGTCGCCCGCCTTCACCCGGTCGCCGACGCGGACGTTCACGGCCGCCACGATTCCCGGCAGGTTGGTGCCGATGCTGATGTTCTCGGACTCGGGCTCGACCAGTCCCGCCCCGGCGACGGCCTTCGCGTACGGGGCGCGGGCCGGCTCGACCGGCGGGCTGGCCGGCGGCGGCTTCTGCTGGGCCTTCGTCATCTGCACAAGGGCGAACGCCAACGCGGCCGCCGACAGTAGGGGCAACAGGTAGCGGGTGAGCATGGGCTTGGCCTCCGATGTATCTTGAGTGTGCTTGATGGAAGGTGCAGAGTGTGTGTGTGAAGTGTGAGGAACAGCGGCTGCGGTATTACTTCTTCACACTCTACACACGTACTTCACACCTTCGCTACAGACCCTTCCACATTCTCGATCTTGCCGTCGGCCATGTGGACGATGAGATCGCCGAAGTCGTACACCCGGCTGTCGTGGGTGACGACGATGACCGCCCGGTCGGCCTCCACGGCCACCTTCTTGATGAGCCCCATCACGGTCCGACCGCTGGCCGCGTCGAGGGCCGCCGTCGGCTCGTCGCAGACCAGCAGGCGCGGCTCGTGGACGAGGGCGCGGGCGATGGCCACCCGCTGCTGCTGGCCGCCGGAGAGCTGGTTCGGGTACGCCTTCAGCTTCTCCCCGAGGCCGACCGCGGTGAGCATCTCGGCCGCCTTCGCCAACGCCTTGGCCCGGTTCCACCCGGCGATGAGCAGGGGCACGCACGCGTTCTCGGTGGTCGTGAGCGACGGCAGGAGGTTGTACTGCTGGAACACGAAGCCAATGTTGTGGCCGCGGAAGCGGACCTTCCGCCCGCCGCCCATCTTGGTCAGGTTCTGGCCGAGTACGTCGGCCTCCCCGGCCGTGGGGTCGAGCAGACCGGCGACGATGGAGATGAGCGTCGTCTTCCCGCACCCGGACGGCCCGACGAGCAGCACGAGCTTGCCGTACGGAAGTTCGAGGTCGATGTTCCGGAGGGCATACGTCTTCGAGTCGGCGGTGCCGTACACCTTGTCCACACCCCGGAGGACGACGGCGGGGCCGGCGGCCGCGAGCGATGAGTGCTGAGTTCTGCGTGATGTGTTCGAAACCGGCGTCGTGGCGGTCATGGCTGCTCCCATACTTCCGTTCAGTACTCATCACTCTGAATTCAGCACTGCCGCTCACCGGAACACCACCCCCGCCTCTAGGAACAGCACCCGCCGCATACTCATCAGTGCCGCGATGGTCACGATGATCGCCACCGCCGCGGCCGTCACCGCGAGCACCTGCCACGGGAAGTAGAACGCCGGCGGGGCCGACGTGGCGATCATCGGGAAGACGTACCCGAACAGCGCCGCCGCCCCGATCCCCAGCCCGTACCCGATGCAGCCGACGACGGCCGCCTGGAGCAGGATCATCCGCACCAGGCGGAGGTTGCTCACCCCCATCGCCTTGAGCGAGCCCCACTGCTTCAGGTTCTCGATGGTGAACAGGTAGAACGTCTGCCCGGCGATCGCGCAGCCGACCACGAACCCGAGGGCGACGGTGATCCCGAAGTTGATCGGGATGCCGGTCCGCTCGGCGTAGTAGCTGATCGTCGTCCAGAAGAATTGCTCGTCGGTCAACGCTTTGAGGCCGGTCTGTTCGGTGATCCGCCGGCACGCCTCGTCGGGGGCAATCCCGTCGTCCGCCTTGGCCAGCACGAACGACAGCGTTTTTCGTTCTTGCGGGATGAACTGGACCGCCTGCGTATACGTGCAGTAGAGGATGGGGAACGTCTGGAACGTCGGGTTGCAGTAGCACATGCCGACGATCACCGCCCGCCGGTCGTTCATCTCCAGCGCCTTGCCCGGTGTGAACGGCTCCTCGCCGTACAGGTAGCGCCAGCCGAACTCGTCGATGATGACGGAGTCCGGCTGGCGCAGGTCGTCGATCTTGCCGTGGATCATGCGGTCGGGGCCCGGTGCCCCGACGAGGGTGGCGTTGTCGAGCCCGAGGATGATCATCTGCTGGAAGTTGCCGTCCGCGAGCCGGGCCCGGCCGAGGCCCTTGTACAGCCGGACGGCCCACTTCACGCCGGCCACCCCGCGGATGCGGTACAGGTCGTTCTCGGAGAGCGGCTTCACGTCGTCGATGAACTGCACGTTCGCGTCCATCACCCAGAGGTCGGCCCCCTGGATGTCGCGGATTTGGCTCGTCGTGTTCCGCATCAACCCGCAGAAGATGGAGCTCTGCTGGGCCATCAACAAGGCGGCGAAGCTCACCCCGAAGACGATGCCGAAGTACTTCGTCTTGTCGCCGGTCAGCATCTTGAGCGCGACCCAGTTCATGGCACCCCCCAGTCGTCCGGCCATCGAGTCATCACGTCCAACACCAAGCCGGGCGTGTCAGCCGTCTTGACATGACGATTTGACGACTTTACGACTTGTGACGGGTTCACCGTGCCCGAGCGCCGCGAGCGTGAAGCGGGTGACGTGGTCCGCCACCATCTCGGCGTCGAGGGCGTCGACGTGGTCCTTGCCGAAGATCAACTCCACCACCGGCCGATTCTGGCGGTAGAAGAGGATCTGCCCGATCACACTGAAGCCGACCATTAAGAGCCGCCGCGGGTCGGTCCCCGGGAACATCTCTTCGAGGATGCCGCGGAGGGCGAACGCCTTCGGCCGGATGTAGCGGAGGATGACCTCCTGCGCCGCCGGCGACGGGTGGGCGAACTCCCGCATCAGGAGTTGCAGGGCGGTCGGCCGGGCCGGGGCGTGCATCCGCATCGCCATGTGCCGGATGAAAGCCCCGAGCTTGTCCACCGGCGCGAGGTCGGCCGGCCACTCGAACGCGGGCTGGCCCGGCCCCTCGCCGTCGGCACACTCGTGGGCGACCCGGAGCGTCTCGCGGTAGAGCGTGTCCTTGTCGCGGAAGTAATAGTTGACGGCCGCGACGTTCGCCCCCGCCCGCCGGCAGATGTCGCGGACGGTCGCCGCCTCGTACCCCTTCTCCGCGAACTCCGCCTCGGCCGCCTCCAGCACCCGGTGGCGGGCGTCGGGCGGCGTGTCCGGAGGCGGGCTAGTCGGCAATTCTGTCATGGTGGTCGGACCGATACCGGGGAGAGAGTTGCGAATCAATCGCATGTTTCAATCAGTCGGCTGAACTATACCGAACACTTGTTTAAAATCAAAGTTGCCTCTGGAAATTGTCGCCGGTTCGCGCCTTAGCTCAAACCTTGTGTTTCTCCCACTTTACCGGCCAACATGGGAGTGGGATTCGTAAGTCACACGATGGCAACGAGAAGCGAGATGCACCACTCGCATTTAGCGGTAAAATGTGGGATCGGGCCGTGGCGATACTTGGCTGCCGATGGCCGGGCGAGCGTCTCAGCGCTAGGCTAACTGCATGAGTTACCGCTTTCCGTTAGCCCGTAAGGTGTGGGCGTTCGCCGGTCGGGCATGCCGCAATTGGCGAGAGCGGCACCAGAACGCTTTCAACTTCTGGATTCACATGCTCGGCATCCCACTGGCGTTCGCCGGCCTGCCACTCTTCTTCCTGTCTCCGTGGTACTGGGGCGTCGCGGCCATCGTCGGCGGCTACTTCCTTCAGTGGGTCGGCCACCGTGTCGAGGGCAACGACGTGGGCGAGTTCATCCCCTTCAAGAAGCTGCTCGGCATGCCCTACGTTGCCGTCGCCCCACAATTCACACCGGGCCCGCGGTCCGAAGGGTGAGCCCCCAATCCCCGCGACTTGAGCCGGACCGCATTCCTTTCCCAAATTTCGGCCCCGCCGGGCGGAATTACCCGTCCCGCTGGCAAAACCGGCTCAACTCCGACGGCCGGCGCGACCGATAGCTTCCCCAGATGCCACAGCGCCTCGGGGGATGCGTGCGGCGTCATCCGGCCACGCACGCGGGACGGGGGAGAACGATGAGCTGGAACCGATGGACGAAACGGGTACTCGGCGGGGCGCTCGCCCTGTCGACCCTCGGCGGCTGCCGGCAGCAACTCTGGATGGAGCCGAGTGACTACCACGACGCCGTCCGGTACGGGCTGCCGAAGGCCCTGGAGGCGAGCCCGCAGGAGGCCATCCTGCCGCCGACCGTGGACCGCATCGGGCCCGGCCCGGCGACGGTATTCGACCCGGCCCGGCCGCCCCGGTACGTGGCCCTCAAGGAGTGCGTGGCCATCGCCCTCGAGCAGGGCAACGTGGGCAGCCAGTCGCCCACCCAGCCGGGGGCCAAGAACGAGAACATCCAGACCGCCATCGGGCAGGCGGTGAGCGGGACGGACGCCATCCGGGCGTACGCCCTCGACCCGGCGAACACGGCCAGCGACATCGAGCGGTCGCTGTCCAAGTTCGACGCCCGCTGGATCACCAGCATGAGCTGGCAGAAGCTGGACAACCCCACACCGAACGGGGTGTTCGCGTTCCAGAACCAGCAGGACCAGGCGACGTTCAGCACCACCCTGGCCAAGCCCCTGCCCACCGGCGGCACGGCCGGGGTGACGTTCAGCACGGCGTACTCGAAGTTCCCGAGCAGCATCAACCAGGGCAACTTCGGGAGCTTCCTGAACCCGAACTACATCCCGCAGCTCCAGTTCATCTTCGAGCAGCCGCTGGCCCAGCTCTTCGGGGTGGAGGTCAACCAGCTCACGGGGTCGCACCCGAGCAGCCTGCTCATCTCCGGCCTCCAGCCGAGCGGCGGGCAGGGGGTGGAAGGCATCCTCATCACCCGCATCCGGCTCGACCAGGTGAAGGCCAACTTCGAGACGCAGGTGAACTTCCTGCTGCTCAACGTCGAGGGGGCGTACTGGAACCTTTACAACGCGTACTACTCGCTCTACGCCCAGGAAGAAGGGCTCCGGCAGTCGTTCGACGGGTACCGGTTCACGGCCGCCCGGGTGGACGCCGGCCAGGACCCGCCGCAGAACTTGCAGCAGGCCCGGGCCCAGTTCGAGCTGTTCCGGGGTAACGTCTACCGCGCCCGCGGGCAGGTGCTTGAGGCCGAGCGGCAACTCCGCGGCATGATGGGGCTGCGGTCGGACGAGAACAGCCGGCTGGTGCCGATCGACGAGCCGAACCTGGCCCAGTACCGGCCCGACTTCTACGAGTCGGCGAACGAGGCCATCGCCTTCCGCCCGGAGCTGATGATCGCCCGGCAGGACTTGAAGGCCCGGCAGTTGAACCTGATCCTGGCCAAGAACCTCCGCCGGCCCGACATCCGGGCGTTCAGCAGCTACAACATCCAGGGCATCGGCAACCGGCTCGACGGGTCGGAGTTCGCGTCCACCCCGACCGGGGGCACGATCAACGGGAACGCCTTCACGAGCCTCCAGGCCAACCAGTTCAACAGCTGGCAGCTCGGGCTCCGGGCCGACATCCCGCTCGGCTTCCGGGACGCCAACGCCCAGGTCCGGCAGGCCCAGCTGAACCTGACGAAGAGTTACTACCAGCTCCGCGACGTGGAGCTGAAGACGGTCGAGTTCCTGGTCGCCCAGCACCGCCGGGTGTACGAGACCCACAGCCTGATCGCCCCGGCCAAGAGCCGGCGGGAGGCCCTGCAGATTTACGTCTACAAGGTCAAGCAGTTGATCGACGTGGGCAAGTGGGACTCGACGACGTTCTTCAACTTCCTCCAGGTGCAGCGGGACCTGGCCCAGTCGATCGCCGACGAGTTCACGGCCATCTCGAACTACAACATCGCGCTCGCCCAGTTGGAGTTCGCGAAGGGCACGATCATGCGGTACAACAACGTGAATCTGGCGGAAGGGCAGCTCCCCGACCACGTGGCCAAGCGGGCGGCCGAGCAGGTGCGTGAGCGGACCGAGGGGGCCCTGAAGTTGCGGGAGCGGGAGGGGTTCAACGCCCCGCCGGCCGAGCCGCGGACGATCGGGCCGGCGACCGGCAACCCGCTCGCGCTACCGCCGCTGACCGACCCCCGGCCGCCGGTGCCCGACGAGCTGCCGACGCCGCGGACCGTGGACCCGAGTGGGGCCGCCCCCGCCCCGTCGCCGATCCCGGGGCCGACGACCGACCCGCTGCCGACGCCGGCGACCCCGATGACGCCCGCGCCCGGGCCGACCGTGATGACCCGCCCGTGGCCGGATTCGCCCGCCGCGGTCGAAGTCACCCCGGTGCCTCAGCCGCAGCCCGCGATCGAGCCGATGGCGGCGGTCGAGCCGGTGGCCCCGCCCGTGACCATGTCCACCGCCCCGCAGTCGGCCGTGCCGGCGGACGCGGCGACGAGCTACTTCGAGCCGCGGGGCCGGGTGTCACTGTCGCCTGCTCCGCCGGTTCCCCCGGCCCCGGCGACGACGGCCACGACGCCGGCGACGGCCCCGAGCGGGCCGGTGTTCGCCCCCCCGGGTACGATCGCCCCGACGCCCGTCGCCGCCCCGGCGGCCCCCGCGACGCCGCCCACGATGTCGGGCCTGCCGCCCGGCGTCATCATGCGGAACTGGTGAGGGGGGCGGAAACGGGCTGACGCAGAATCGGGAGGGCGGGGGCGAGACGGCCCCCGCCCTCTTACGTTGTCGCACGAGCGTGTGGCTGGCCAGCCCACCAGCACGCGGGTCCGAAGCGGGGCACCCGCCAAAGTGTTGCACAAGTTCACGGCCGGGAGTTCAACCCGGTGAGGGTCACGGGGGGCGGCGCGGTGCGGCTTTTCGTCTACGAACACATCACCGCCACCCTTCCCCCCGGTCTACCGCCGAGCCCGCTCCACCCACTAGGCCTGGCGATGCGGGACGCGGTCGTGGCGGACTTCGCCAGGGTACGCGGCGTTGATGTCAAAACGCTCGCCGACGGCGAGGCCGCGACCGGCGAGGGGTCGTTCCTGAAGGCGGTCGCAGAAACCGATCGCCAACTCGTCATCGCCCCCGAAACGGGCGGCATCCTGGCTCGCCTCTCCCGGCTAGTACGTGAAGCCGGAGGGCACCCGCTCGGGGCGTCGGTCGGGGCCATCGAACTGGCGTCCGACAAGCTCCGGCTGGCAGAGCACTGGCGTGACAACGGGGTGCCGACGCCGCCCACTTCGGGTCGGGAGCCGACGGTTTGCGAGGTGTTTCCTGTCGTGTGGAAGCCGCGGGACGGGGCCGGGGCGGTCGCCACCTTCCGGCTCGACCGGCCGACGGACGTCGCCCGCTGCCGGGCCGTGCGGGAGGCCGAGGGGCACGCCGGCGACATGATCATGCAGGCGTTCGCCCCCGGCCGGGCGGCGAGCGTGGCCTTCCTCACCGGCCCCGGCGTCGCGGTCCCGATGGCCCCGACCTTCCAGCACGTCTCGGACGACGGCCGCTTCGGCTACGAGGGGGGCGAGCTGCCGATCCCGCCCGAGCTGGCAAAACGGGCCGTACGATTGGGCCGGACTGCCATCGGGTGTGTGACCGGGCTGAGCGGGTGGGTCGCCGTCGATCTGGTCCTCGGCGACGCGGCCGACGGGAGTGCCGACTACGCCATCGAACTCAACCCCCGATTGTCCGTTTCCTACGTCGGGGTGCGGGCACTCGCCGATTTTAACGTGGCGGCGGCGATGGTCCGGGCGGCCGACGGCGAGTCGGTGGATGTCGCCTGGAGGGCGGGGCGGGTCCGCTTCGGGGCGGGCGGGACGGTGGCCATTTCCCCGGCTTAATTGGAGTCCACCCTCGTTCTTCGAATCGTGTGAAAACCGCTATCTTTTCGTTTCGCGCTGCTTATACTTGCGGTTAGCCGGCGGGGGTGGACCCCGCCGGTGAGGAAGATCACGAACGGGTCGCTGGTGTCCTCGGTCTGGCTTTCGTCGGCGGATCTGCCCTGTTGCCCTCGACAGTTCCGGTCTCGTCAAGCCTGCCCTTTCCGGTGAGTTCCGGCCACCAATGTCCAGTGTCGAACCGCCCCCCGGTCGCCCCGCCACCCGTACCGCGGGTGGTGGCGTCGGCGCGGCCCGGCGGTCCCGTTCGCACCCCCTTCCGGGCCGCGGTCGCGGTTGAGTCCGACAGGACCGGGGCGGGCGGCAGAGCCCCCGGCCCCGGGAAAGGTTCATTATGGCTACCAAGAATCTGTACGTGGGGAATCTGGCGTTCGGAACCACTGCGGCCGACCTGGAGCAGTTGTTCGGGCAGTACGGGGCCGTGGCCAAGGCCCAGATCATCACCGACCGCGAGACGGGCCGCAGCCGCGGCTTCGCCTTCGTGGAGATGGGCGACGGGGCCGAGGCCGCGATCAACGCCCTGAACAACGCCGAGTTCCAGGGCCGTCGGCTGACCGTGAACGAGGCCAAGCCCCGCGAGGAGCGGCCTCGTGGCGGCGGTGGCGGAGGCTACGGCGGGGGTGGCGGCGGCTACGGCGGGGGCGGTGGTGGCCGGGACCGCTACTAAGCGGCTACGGTGAGCAGAAACACGGACGCCGCGAGGGAACTCCTCGCGGCGTTTTTCGTTCCCTGCCGCGGGTCAGCCCCGCCCGTGGCAACAGGTGGGACGTCACTTAACGGCTAGCACCCTCAAGTCCCCCTCCCGTTTCGTCAGACCCACGCGGTCGAGGTACTCGCAGATCGGGATGGCGTACTTGCGGGTGGTGCCGAGCAGGTCGCGGAGTTCGGCCACGGTCGCCCCCGGGCCGGCCTTCAAGCGGTCGGACACCCGCCGGCGCAGGTCGGCGTCCACGTCCGCATGCAGGTAAACGTCGGTCGCCACTTTCACCAGTAGTCCTTCGGCGACGGCCACCTCGTAAATATCCTTGAGTGCGGCCGCGTTCCCGGCCGCCTGCGGGGCGAAGCTCGCCGGCTCGGGCGGTTGGACGCCGGCCGCCGCGTGTGCCTCCACGATCTTGTCCTTGAGCTTCCGCTGGTTCACGCTCAGCTTCGGCTTGAAGTCGGCCCGCGCGATCCGGCGGCCGTCGCCCACCAACTTCTTGGCGCGAATGAGCGAGTCGGTCGCGGCTTGAAGCAGCGACTCGTCGCCCACGTAGTCGAGTCGGGCGAGCGCCTTCGGGCGGTCGTGGGTCGTCACCAGCGGGTTCTCGGCGTGCAGGTCCGCAAGCGTCCGCAGCACACGCCCTTCGAGGTCGGCCAAGCGTTCGGCGTGAAGAACGACGTGCCAGTGGCCGGCGACGAGTTCCGCGAGTTTGCCGGTTGCCGTGAGCCGGGCGACGAGCGGCCCCACGTCTTCGGCCGGGACGCCGGCGGTGCGGACGAGGTCGGCCGGGGATAGCCCGTCGAACCCGGCGACCCAGGCGGCGGCCAGTGCCCTCGCCTCCGCGTCCGCCGAGGCGAGTTGTTCGATCCGCTCCAGCGATTCGAGGTGCCGCCGGCGGACCTTCGCGGCTGCGGGCTGGAGCACCCGCCCGCCGCCGACGGTGTGTTCGGCCGACGAATCCCGCAGTACGAACGGCTGGCCCCAGACGGCCGTGACCGGCTCCGCGAGGAAGAGTTGCGCGAAGCCCCGTGTCCCCGGTTCGAGGCGGTCGCAATCGAGGAGCGAAACGGTCGCCATGACCTCGGCCGTGCCGACGTGCAGGCGAACGGGTTGCCGGTGCTTGAGATGACGGCGGGCCTCGGCCGACGCGGCGAGGTGGACCGTTAGCACCCTCGCCGGGACGAGCGACCCCGGGGCCGCGAGTTCCTGCCCGCGGCGGACGGCGTCGTGCGGCACGCCGGCGAGGTTGACGGCCGCCCGCTGCCCCCGGCCGGCCGCGTTCACCGCCCGCCCGTGGTTGTTCAGCCCCCGCACCCGTACCCGCTCGGTGGTGCCATCTCCTTTGTGCCAGTCGAGTTCGTCCCCGACCGCCACGCCGCCCCCGGTCACGGACCCTGTGACGACGGTGCCGTGCCCCTGGACGACGAACGCCCGGTCGATTGGCAGCCGAAACGGTTCGACCCGTGGCCGGTCCGCCACCGCCCGGCAAGCGTCGAGCAGTGCCGCCCGCAGTTCGTCCAGCCCCCGCCCGGTGACGGCCGACGTGGGTACGACGGGGGCGGCTTCGAGGAACGTGCCGGCGACCAGTTCGCGGACTTCGAGGGCGACGACTTCGAGCGACGTGGCATCGACGGCGTCCGCCTTGGTGACGGCGACGACCCCGCGGTGGACCCCGAGCAGTCGGAGGATTTCGAGGTGTTCGCGGGTCTGCGGCATGACCCCCTCGGTGGCCGCGACCACGAGCAGGGCGAGGTCGATGCCGGTGGCCCCGGCGAGCATGTTCTTGACGAACCGCTCGTGTCCGGGCACGTCCACCACCCCGACGCGGAACTCGCCCAGTTCGAGGGCGGCGAAGCCGATGTCGATGGTGATGCCGCGTTCCTTCTCCTCCGGCAGGCGGTCGCAATCGACGCCCGTGAGGGCCTTCACGAGGGCCGTCTTGCCGTGGTCGATGTGGCCGGCCGTGCCGAGGATCAGGTCGCGTGGCATGGGGGCGTCCCGGGGTGTGCCGGGATTATACGCCCGCCGGTCAGGGGCCGGCCCGCTCCCACACGAACACCGTGCCGCGGTCGGGCACTTCGACGCGGTGGGCGAGGCGAAACCGGGGGCTCGTTTCCACGGCCAGGCGGATGTTGGCGTTGTCGCCCGGAAGCGGGATCGGCTCGTAGAGCGGACTGCCGAACGGGATGTCGAGGTAGACGACGGTCCGGCACGGCGTCATCGCGGCCCACTTCGTCGCGGCGTCGAGCGGAATCGGGTCGAACACCCCGAACGCCCGCAGGTCGGAGACGACATTGTCCTTGTGGCCGAAACGCTCCATGAACGCCGCCCGCGTCCACAGGGGGCTGGGCCGGCTCGAAAAGATGGCGGTGGGCTGCCTCCCGTCGATCAGCGGCGGATAGACATCGGTCAGGTCGAGGAGGCTGCCAGCGGGGGTGCCGAAGCCGAGGGCGGTGGCCGTTCCGGGGCGGACGAGCCCGGGGGCCGCCATGACGGCGACGACCGCCGCCGTGGCGAGCGCGGCCGGACGGCCGGCGTGGGTGCCGGCGAACCCCGCCAGCCGGGCGAGGGCCGCCGCCCCGACCCCGGACAGTACCCAGAGCAGCGGCACCCACGTATGAACGTGCCGCATCTTGTGGTTCGGGTGCAACACCGTCAGGGCGGCGGCCACGGCGAACACGACCGGGACGGCCAGCGCCCCGGGCCGGCGGTCGCGGCGGAAGAGGGCTAACAGACCCACGGCCGCGAGGCCGGCAGCCACGACCGCCGCCGCAGTCGATGCGTGGTACTCGCCGGCGATGCCGGAGGCGTAGTACGCCGCCCCGTCGGCGAAGCTGGAGTGGTACGTCTTCTCGGAGTTGTTCGGGCCGACGTACCAGAACAGGTAGTTGAGCCGGTGCGGCAGGACGAGCCACAAGGCGGGCGGGATCACCGTCCACCCGAGCAAAGTGGCCGCGGGTTCGCCATAAAGCCGGGCGGCGGCCGCGCGGCCCTGCGTCCACCACCAGACGCCGAGGCGGGCCACGAGCAGGGCGTAAGCCACGTTCAGCACCACCCGCGGCTGGTTCATGCCGTAGGTGTGGCCGCCGACTTCGACCCACAGGCCGCCGTTCATCCGGGTGTACACCGTCGCCGACGCCAGGGCCACAATGACGTAGTTGAGCGGCCGGCGGAATTGAGCCGCTCCCCACTCGCGCCAGGGAATTGCCCGAACAACCCCGACCACAGCCGCCACGGACTCCCGCCCATGAGCGAGGACGTGGCCGGCCGCCAAGCCGGCCACCGCCAGGCCCCAGTAGTTGTACTTTCCGAGGAACAGTAGTGAGAGTGCGATGCCGAGCCACGCCCCCGTCCGCCTCGTCGGCGACTCCATGAACAAGAGGTAGGCGTGGACCGCCGCGAGCGTCATCAGTAGGCCCGTGCTTTCGAGCATCACGTCGACCGCGTAGGCGCGGAGGGCCGGGCCGGACAGCACGAACAGGGCGGCGACGGCCCCGGCCGTCGTTCCGAAGCGCGGCGACAGTCGGCGGGCCAGGGCGAACGCCAGCACCGCCGACGCGGCCCACGCCGCCACGCTCGGCAGCACGGCCACCACCGGCGACGGCCCCAGAACCACGAACACGGCCGCCAGGGCCAGCCCATGAAGCGGCGGCCAGCAGAGGCTGCCGGCGTCGAAGTCTTTGAGAAGTTGCGGCAGGTGGCCGTTGCGGAACTCGGCCGCCATGTTCAGCCCGAACTGGTAGTGGGCCACGCGGTCGTGGTACCCGCTCGCCCAGCGGACGCGGTAGTCCTGTGAGTAAAGGTGAAACACCCACGCGGCCGCGATCAGGGCCGCGGCGGACACCGCAAAAAGTGGCCAATCGAGCCGTCGAACGGCGGGGGGTTCACCCGCGGCGGCGGGCCGAACCGGCGGAACGGCCCGACGGAGCCCGGCAAGTGAGATTGACCCCATCGGGCGCTCCGTATACGTCCACCTCTAGCGGGCCGACGGCCGGCCGAAGTGACCCTCTTAATCGAACGCGGGTCTAGCCGGAAGGGCAACCGCCGACGGAGCGACGCATGATCGGCAGCACGATGGGCCCCCGCCAGTTCCTCGACCGCGTGGCCGCCGAACTCGGGCGGATCGACCCGGCCCAGATTCAGACCCTCGCCGACCTGATCTACGAGCGTTATCTCGCCGGCCGCTTCGTCTTCATCGTCGGCAACGGCGGCAGCGGGTCGAACGCCTCCCACCTGTGCGAAGACCTGGGCAAGGGCACCATCCGCCGCGACCTGTTCGACGACGACAGGGTGAAGCGGCTCAAGGTGCTGAGCCTCACTGACAACACGCCGTACATCCTGGCCTTGGGCAACGACGAGGGGTTCGACCGCGTGTTCGTGGAGCAACTCAAGAACCTCGCCTCGCCCGGCGACCTGCTCATCGCCATCAGCGGCTCGGGTAACAGCCCGAACATCCTCAAGGCGGTGGAGTGGGCCCACGCCCATGGCGTCACAACCGTCGGCTGCACCGGCTTCGGCGGCGGCACCCTCAAAGGGCTGGCCCACCACAACCTGCACGTCCCGCTCGACGACATGGGCATCGTCGAGTCGATCCACCTGACCGCGTTCCACTGGGTGATCGACGACCTGTACCGCCGGATTTCGCTCGCCGGGCGGTAACGTGCGTTACCGTTTTTTACCGCTTTTTTCGGGTGCGGTTTCCGCATCCGCCGCCCGGTGTGGGTGTTACGAACTCGCTACCAAATTATGCGGTAGCGTGGGAGCGGACGACCAATCGGGACGCGGGAGTTTGACTTCGGGCGGTTCGTTGAGGCCGCCCGATACAGGGGTTCGCGGGGTTAAACGGGATCGCTTTCCGATACGGCCTTCTCCCGCCGCCACCGCGTCCAGGCGTCCTGGAAGCGCTGGACGACCACGAAGAAGACCGGCGTCAGGTAGATGCCGAAGGCCGTCACGCCGATCATGCCGGCGAACACGGCGGTGCCCAGCGCCCGCCGCATCTCGGCCCCCGCCCCCTCGGCCAGCAGGAGCGGCACCACGCCGATGATGAACGCCACGCTCGTCATCACGATCGGCCGCAACCGCAGTTCGCACGCCTCCAGGGCGGCCGTCGCCCGGTCGGCCCCGGCCTCCCGCCGTTGCTTGGCGAACTCCACGATCAGGATGGCGTTCTTGCACGCCAGCCCGACCAGCACCACGAAGCCGATCTGCGTGAAGATGTTCACGTCCTGCTCGGCCGCCCGCACCCCCACGGCGGCGCTCAGTAAGCACATCGGCACCACTAGGATGACGACCAGCGGCAGCGCCCAACTCTCGTATTGCGCGGCCAGTACCAGGAACACCAGCACCACCGACAGCACGAACGCCCGCGAGGCCGTGTCCTGCGTCTGGAGTTGGAGGAAGGCCAGTTCCGTCCAGTCCACGCGCATCGACCCGGGGAGCTTGTCCTTCGCCATCGCTTCGAGCGAGGCGATGGCCCGGCCGGAACGGACGCCCGGGGCCGGGGTGGCGTTCACCGTCGCCGCCGCGTACAGGTTGTACCGCTGGACCACCACCGGGCCGGGCACTTCTTTACTTCCCACGAACGCCCCGGCGGGGACCATGCCGCCGGCGTCGTTGCGGACCTTGAACCGCTTCAGGTCGCCGGCCGTCTGGCGGAAGTTCGTCTCGGCCTGGACGATCACCTGCCACGTCCGGCCGAACTTGTTGAAGTCGTTGATGTAGTACGACGCCGAGTAGACCTGCAGCGCCTCCGCCACCTCGGCCACCGACACGGTCTTGGTCTTGGCCTCCACCCGGTCGAAGTCGAGGAACAACCACGGCGTGTCGGCCCGGTAGCCGGTGAAGGCGTCGCGGAAGTCGGGGGAGGCGGCCGCGTCGCCGACCACCCCCCCGGCGGCCGCCTCCAGCGCCATCGCCCGGGCGTCCGTCGGCGACGGGTCTTGCACCACGAGCTTGAATCCCCCGGCCGTCCCCAGCCCGTCCACCGGCGGGGCCCCGAAGACGTTCACCACCGCCCCCGGCTCCTCGTCGGCGAACAACTTCTGGAGCGTGTCCGCGACCGCGTCGGCGTGCCGGTCGGCGGCCCGGCGTTCGGGGAACGGGTCGAGCATGACGTAGAGCGAGCCGAAGTTCGGGGCGTTCGCCCCCAGGAGGATCGACTGCCCGGCGACGCCGACGGTGTGTTTGACGCCCGGCGTCTTGCGGGCCAGCCCTTCGAGCCGGGCCATCACCCGCTCGGTGCGGCCCACGGAGGCGGCGTCCGGGAGTTGCACGTTCACCAGGAGGTAGCCCTTGTCCTGGTCTGGGATGAAGCCCGTGGGGGCGGTGTCGAGGGTGTAGTACGTGAGGTAGAGGAAGCCGCCGTACCCGAGCAGGACGACGGCGCTGAACCGCATCGCCAGGCGGACGGTGCCGAGGTAGCCGCGGGTGACGGCGGTGAAGGCCCGGTTGAAGGCCGCGAAGAAGCCGCCCAGGACGCGGTTGAGTGACGCCGACAACGCCCACCCGAGTAGCCCGCCGGCGAAGACCGCGGCGGCCGGCACCAGCCACGTGAGATTCGCCGCCGCGCCGGGCTGGAGGTCGGCCGCCGGCTCCCTCAGCACGGGCGCGAGGAACCAGTACGCGAGGCCGGCACCGAGGAGCGGGAAGAAGAGTCGAGGCAGTGGGTGTCGCCGCTCGGACTCCGTGTTCGCCCTTAAGAGTAAGGCACACAGGGCCGGGCTGAGCGTCAGGGAGTTGAACGCCGAGATCAGGGTACTCACGGCGATGGTGACGGCGAACTGGCGGTAGAACTGGCCGACGATGCCGGTGATGAACACGCACGGGACGAACACGGCTGTCAGCACCAACCCGACCGCGACGACCGGCCCGGCCACCTCGTCCATCGCCCGCACGGTGGCGTCCCGCGGGCTGAGCCCGCGTTCGAGGTGGTGCTGGGCCGCCTCGACCACCACGATGGCGTCGTCGACCACGATGCCGACCGCGAGGACGAGGCCGAAGAGCGTCAGGTTGTTGACCGAGTACCCCAATATGGCCATGGCCGCGAACGTGCCGACGACCGCGACCGGCACGGCCGCCAGCGGGATGACGGCCGCCCGCCAGCTCTGCAAGAACACGAGCATGACGACCGCGACCAGCACCACGGCCTCGAAGAGCGTCTTGTAGACCTCGCCGATGCTCGACTCGATGAACGGGGTGGTGTCGTACACGATGGCGTAGTCGATCCCGGGCGGGAAGCCGCTCCCATTCCCCTTGATCTCCTCCATCTTGGCCTTCACCTTGCGGGCCGTCTCCAGGGCGTTCGTGCCCGGCAACTGGTACACCGAGAGGGCGACCGACGGCTTGCCATCGAGCGTGCACGACTGGTCGTAGCTGAGCGCCCCGAGTTCGGCCCGGGCGACGTCCTTCATGCGGACGATGCGGCCGCCGGCGTCGGCCTTCAGGATCATGTCGTTGAACTGATCCTCGTCGGCGAGCCGGCCGAGGGTGTTGATCGTGTACTGGAAGGCCTGCCCGGTCGGGGCCGGCGGCTGGCCGACCTGCCCGGCCGCAACCTGCGTGTTCTGCTGCTCGACGGCGTGGACGACGTCGGACGCCGACAGGTTGCGGGACTCCATCTTCCCGGGGTCGAGCCACAGCCGCATCGAGTAGTCCCGCTGGGCCAGGTACGTGATGTCGCCGACGCCCGGCAGGCGGGCGAGTTCGTCCCGCATCTTGGTGGTGGCGAAGTTGCTGAGCTTGAGAAGCACGGCCTGCCGCAGGGCCGGGTCGCTCGGCGTCGGCTCGGTCGAGTAGAGGTTGATGATCATGAGCTGGCTGGGCGACTTCTTCTTAACCGTCACCCCCCGCCGGCGGACGAGTTCGGGCAGGATCGGCGACGCCAGGTTCACCCGGTTCTGCACCAGCACCTGGGCGATGTTCAGGTCCACGCCCGGCTTGAAGGTGACGGTGAGGGTGTACGACCCGTCGTTGGTACATTGCGAGGACATGTACATCATGTCCTCGACGCCGTTCACCTGCTGCTCGACCGGCGAGGCGACGGTGTCGGCGACGATCTTGGCGTTGGCCCCGGGGTAGACGCCGGAGACTTCGACCGTCGGGGGCGTGATCTCCGGGTACTGCGCGACCGGGAGCGAGAACACGGCCACGGTGCCGGCCAGCACGAGGATGATGGACAGGACCGACGCGAAGATCGGCCGGTCGATGAAGAAGCGGGTGAACATGCGTTGTAGGGGCCAGGGGACAGGGGGCGGGAGCCAGGGAGAAAGCGGCGTCACGTTTCTCGAATGAGTCAGGGGGCGGTTAA
>JANPKP010000044.1:0-4438 GCA_031426095.1 Gemmataceae bacterium | reverse complement strand
GTTCCAGGGCCTGACGGCCCTGGCTATTCTCGGTCGCCCCGTTGGGGCTGCCTACGACCTCCAGGACGTTTGGACCCAAGCGATCTCACCCGCCCGGAGAATGGCCAATCCGCCCGTGCGGGAGAAAGCCCCCCAACCTGGGTTGACCCACTCCCAGAGTTCGTCACCCGGCAGCATGTACGACTGAACTCGAGCCTCCCCTTCCGCGATCCTCGTGCGAAGGCTTTCTGGAAGCATACCGTCGTCTTCCCCCATAAAGTTGACGACGTGCTGCCGGTACGTCACGGGACCGATCAGGTGAGGTCGGATCCCTTCGTATGAGTCAGACACTTCACTTGCTCCCGACGCACACCACCGCCGTCGGCTTGCGGGCGAGCGGGCCTTCCAGGTTGCACGTGCCCACGATCAACTTGCCGCCGGTCACGGTGACGCCGCCGTACACCATGCCCGGCGAGCCGACCATCGGGTCTTTGCCGAGCGGCAGCGTCCACTTCGCGGTGCCGAGCCTAACGTCGAGGGCGTGAATGGTGCCTTGCAGGTCGGCCGCGTACACCACGCCGGCGGCGACGGCGGGCGGCGCGAACAGCGGCATTTTGGCGTCGTACAGCCACGCCCGTTCGCCGTCGGCGAGCTTGAACGCCCGCACCTTGCCGTCGGTGGCGGCACAGAAGGCCAGCCCGTCGGCGAGGGCCGCGCAGCCGATCACGCCGCCGGGGAGGTCCTTCCGCCACTTCGGGGTGCCCGTGGCGAGGTCGAACGCGGAGAGGTCGCCCTTCGCCCCTTTCAGTTGCTCGTAGTACGCCCCGATGGTGCTGCCCGTGACGACGACCGTGTCGCCGAGGACGGCCGCCCCGCCCCACGGGTTCAGCGGCAGCTTCTGGCTCCACACCGTGGCCCCGGTTTTGGCGTCGAGGCAGTACAACGCCCGCTCGCCGACCTTCTCCTTCTCCAGGTACGACGTGGTGACGAGGACGCGGTCGCCGACGACGCACACGGGGGCGTCGGCGTGCCACTTCCCTTCGCCGACCTGCCACACCCGCTTCGGGGCCGGCTTCAGGAGCTGGTCCTCGCTCGGCGGCACGGCGAAGTCGGGGTCCTTCTTCTTGTCCGCCTCGTAGCGGGCGGCCAGCTCCTTCCACTTCGCGTCCTGCATCTTGGCGATGGTGGGCAAATCGACATCCTTGCCGTCGAGGACGGCCGAGTCGAGTTCGACGCACAGTACGCCGGCCGCCCCCGCCCCGGTGAAGACGCGGCCGCCGGCCACGGTGGGCGAGCCTTCGAGGTGGATGAGGTCGCCGGGCAGCGGGAGTTCCCAGAGCGGCCGGCCGGCGTCGGCGGTGACGGCGTGGAGGAGCCCGCCCGAGTCCTGGTGCATGCCGTCGCCGAACACGAGGGCGTTCCCGCTCACGGCCGGCGACGACACGGTGGCGAGCTTCAACATCGGGGCCGACCGGCTCCACGCCGGTTCCGGGTTCGCCCCCTTCGCCGCGAGCGGGAAGACCGCGACCGTGGGCCGGTTGAACGCCCCGAGCGCGGAGACGAACACGCGGTCCGGGCCGATGGGCACAGGGGCGGCGACGAAGTGGTCCTGCGACTTGACGGCCCACAGCACGGCGGGCGTGGCGGGGCCGGGCACGCCGTCGGTGTTGCCGGTGCGCTGGGGGTTGCCGCGGTACGTCGCCCACGGGGCGGGGTCGGCGGCGAACGATCCGCCACCGAGGGCGACGAGGGCACAGAGGGTAATCGCGGTCCGCAAACTCATGGTGCCCACCCGTGTTGCCGAATCGTGTCTTCCCTGACCCCTGGCTCCTGACCCCTGACCCCTGACCCCTGCTAATTAACCCTCACCGTCATCGGCGTCGTGGTCACGCTCACGTCGGTGGCCGTCACCTTGCCGTCGGTGCCGACGACCTCGACCGTGTATGCCCCGGGGGCGAGCGCGAAGCGGGGGCCGTGGGCGTGCTGGCCGCCGCGGCCGTCGCCGCCGAACACGCCGGCCGCCGCCGCCACCTTGCCGCCGGCGTCCTTCACCACCACCTTGCCGACGCACGCCCCGCGGAGGCCCACCACCACCGCCGTCCTCGCCCCGGCCGCCGGGTTCAGCGCCCCGAACAGGGCGGCCGACTCCTGCCCCTCGTTCGCCAGCACGAGGTCGAGTTGGCCGTCGCCGTTGAGGTCGGCGAACGCCGCCGCCTGGGTGTTGAACACCTTCTGCGTCAGCCCCACGGCTTCCGTCTTGTCCTCGAACGTGCCGTCGCCGCGGTTGCGGAGGAAGCGGTTCGGCCCCTTCAGGCAGCACACCACAAGGTCTGGCTTGCCGTCGTTGTCGAAGTCGCCCCACGCGGCCGACACGGCGTGCCCGGCCGGCTTGCCGAGGTCGCCGGCACTCGCCGTCGCGTCCGTGAAGCGGCCGGTGCCGTCGTTCCGGAACAGCTTGCACATGCCGTCGGCCTGCGGCACGAACACGTCGACGTGCCCGTCGCCGTCGTAGTCGCACAGGGCCGGGCCGACCTTGCCGGGCGTGTACGTGATGCCGCCGTCGGCCTTGAGGGCGAAGCGGCCGCCGGCGTTCACGAACAGTTGCCCGCTGCCGGCCCCGTACAGGAAGTCGGGCTTGCCGTCGCCGGTGAAGTCGGCCACCGCGAGGGTGTCGCCCTTGAGGGCCGGGCCGTCGGCCCCGAGGCCCCACGCGGCGGACGCGTCCTTGAACCACGGGTCGCCGCCGAACCCCGGCTGGCCCGGCGCGAAGTAGAAGGCGAACGCCCCGTCGCTCTGGCAGACCTTGAGCAGCAGCCGGTTCTTCCCGGCCTTGAGATTGAGGGTGAGTAGCGCCTGGTCCGGGGCGCACGCCCGGCTCACGTTCTCGCCGTGGACCTTCTCGCCGTTGAGCCACACCGTGAGGGTGTCGTCGCTCCCGAGCGACACCGGCATGTCCGCGGCCGCCGGCACCTCGATCTCGCGGGTGAGGTAGACCGCACAGTTGTTGCCGTAGCGGGCGAGGTCGTTCACGGTGCCGTCGGCGAACGGCTCCTTCGTCCACTTCACCGGCTGGTCGCGCTTCCCCTTGTACGTCTTCCCCATGTCCACCACCGGCTCCGCCTCCGGCCCGAACTTGGCGTCGAAGTTGGTGCCGGCGGTGGCCCGGAACGGCCCCACGGCGTGCCACTCGCCGAGCTTCGGCGGGGCCGTCTTCTTCACCGCGTCGGCCGGCCGCTCGTTGCGGTAGAGCCGCAGCCCGTGGAAGCCGTTCGCCAGGAGGACGTCCGGCTTGCCGTCGCCGTCGAAGTCGCCCCACGCGGCGGCCGTGAGGTTGTACGCGGCCTCCTTCGGCAACAGCCGGGTGTCGTCGCGGAACTGCCCCTTGCCGAGGTTCGTGTACAGCTTCGGCCCCGTCGGCGTGGCGAGCAGCAAGTCGGGCAGGCCGTCGCCGGTGTAGTCGGCCCACACGGCAGAGCGTGCCCCGCCGGCGAGCCCCGGGAGGCCCACCTCGATGAAGGCGTCGCCGCCGTTCTGGACGAGGACGACCTTGTTCGCCCCGCACAGGCAGAGGTCCGGCTTGCCGTCGCCGTCGAAGTCGACCACCGTCACCGCCTGGGCCTCGGCGTCGAGCTTGGCCAGCCCGGCGTAGCGGTCGAAGCCCGGCATCCCGGCCAGGCGGCGGATGTCCTCGCCGCCCCAGCCGACGAAGTCCCGCTTCGGGTTGTAGTCGAGGAGCTTCATGCTCGCCTTGCACCGCTGGACGCGGGCCGTCTTCTTGTGCAGGGCCTCCTTGTCGCCGTCCACCATGCACGGGACGATCACATCCTTGCCGGCCGCCATGTCCGCCAGCACGCCGGGGAGCTTGTCCACCTTGCCGCTGTACGAGCGGAGCAGGAACGGCTCGCCGTGGGACATGCCCCACCACTCGCCCTGGGGGTACGCCTGGTACCACGACGACCCGAAGAACGTCTCGCTGGCCCCGCCGTTGTGGAAGAAGACGGCCGTCTTGCCGACCTCGGCCCACGCCATGATCTCCTGCCACTCGCCCGGCCGCAGCCCGCCCCGCCCGATGTTGTGCTTGATGACGTCCTGGGGGTGCTTCCCCTTAATGTCCGCGACCTTCTGGTAGATGATGAGGTTCTTCTCGCGGTCCACCTTCGTGACCGTGACGGAGCAGATGACGACCGACTGCTGGACGACCGACCCGAGCGACATCGGGGCCTCGATCCACGCCGCCGCCCGCCCCGGGGCGAACGCGACGGCCACCACCGCGGCGATGACGGCGTTCGAGCGGGTCGACATGGTCGTGGTCCTCCTCTGGCGGTCGAACGGCACACCACCCCCGTTTAGCGGCGCCGCAGGGGGTCGGGGGGGGCGGCCCCCCCGGGGCGCGCGCAAACACAAAACCCAAAAAACCCAGACTTGTGCCCCCCCCCCCCCCCAAACCCCCCCAACAGGA
>JANPKP010000043.1:0-18522 GCA_031426095.1 Gemmataceae bacterium | reverse complement strand
CGCCCGCGGCCGCCCCGCCGCCGCGGGCCGTCGCCCCCCCGGCGACGAAGCCGGCGGCCGCCCCCTCGAAAAACGTCCCCGCCAACGGCACCCCGATGCCGGCCGCCCCGCCGTCGGCGAACGGGAACGGCTCCGTTCCCCCGTCGGCGAAGCCCGCCGCCCCCAAGCCGGCCGTCGCCCAGAAGCCCCCGGTGCCGCCGAAGCCGGTGCCCCCGCCGCCCGCCCCGCCGACGCCCGTCGACTTCGAAACGCTGGCCATGAACGCGTTGTCGGACGACGCCCCGGCGAAGGACGAGCCGCCGCCCGAGGTCCGCGTCGTCCCGATGACGTGCGCCGTGTGCGAACACAAGTGGGAGGAGCCGGCGGCGAAGGCCGGCAAGAACGTCCTCTGCCCCGAATGCCAGACCCGTCAAAAAGTGCCCGAGCCGAAGCACGACGCCCCGAGGGAGAACTGGCGGGAGCAACGGTCCAAGGGACCGTCGATGGCTAAACCGAAGGAGGAGAAGCTCGAAGGCGTGCAGGACGCCCACGATACCAAAGGCATCTCCGACGAGACGGCCCGCGAGCTGTTCGCCGACGAGGACGTGGAAGATATTCCGCTGCGGACGAAGTTGCTCCGTTACGCGGCCGTCGCCGGGGTCGTCCTCTTGGTCGTGGTCGGAGTGTGGTCGCGGTTCTCGACCCGGACCATCGACAAGGCCGACCGGACGATGGCCGACGCCGTCAAGGAGTGGGACGGGGCCGCCGCCGAGGAGAAGCCGCCGGCCGCCGAGGCCCCGCTGTTCGCCGCCGCCCTCCAACTGGCGGCCGGCGAGTACGCCCTGCGGAACGCGAAGACGGAGGACGACGGCAACCTCAAGTCGGCCCTCGACCACTTCACCTCGGCCCGCGACCACCTGTGGCTGCGGAAGCTCACCCCGGCCGAGGCGAAGGTGGCCAGCACCCAGGCCCGCGACGCCCTGACGTGTGAACTCGCCGCGGCCACCCTCGACCTCGGCGGCACCCCCGAGCAGGTGACCGCCCGCACCCGTCACAAGTGGGCCCCCGAACTCCAGGTCGGCCGCAGCCTCCGCATCAACGAGCGGGAGGTGACGGTGCTGACCGAACTCCAGCGCACGCTGCAAGTGGTGGGCAAGGCGGACATGGACCTCCGGGTCGCCCTCGCCCGCCGGCTCACCCGCGAGCTGATCCGCCGCGGGCAGGTCGAGGCCGCCCGCCAGCTCGACGTGCAACTCTTCGACCCGGCCGACCACGCCGAGGCCCAGGCCGTCGTAGCCCTCGAACTCTACCGGGCCGACAAGGCCTCCCCCGTGGCCCGGCAGATGGCCGAGAAGCTCAAGGACGACCTCACCCCGAAGGGCAGGCAGGCCGCCCCGAAGCACAACCCCATCCCGTCGGTCTTCACCCTGTGGAAGGTGTTGGAGATCGAGCCGCCGAAGGGGATGTCCATCTCCCTGCCGCCGGCCAGCCCCCAGGCCCGCCCCGCCGCCGACGTCCGGCTGGCTCACGTCGGCCTGTACACGCTCCAGGGCAAGGTCGATGAGGCCACTAAACTGGCCCTACGCCCCGGAACGCTGGGCGACCAGCTCCGCACCCTTGCCCTGATCGCCGACTGGACGACCGGCGACGAGCAGGCGAAGGCGTTCGACGCCGTGCCCGGCGTGCTGGCCATGAAGTCGTCGGTGAAGGCCGACCTCGTGGTGCCGCCGTTCGTGCTGCTGCGGCTCGTGCAGCTCGCCGCCCAGGCCGGCAAACAGGAGCAGGCGAAGGACTGGGCCGCCCGCCTGGCGGACGACGGGCTGCGGGAGTGGGCGAAGGCCGAGGCCGTCCGCGGCCGGCTCGGGGCGGCGGCCACGACCCCCGCCGACCCGCTCTTGGTGGAGGCCCCGGACGACCCGAAGAAGATGAAGGTGGGGCAGGCGTGGGGCCGCCTCCACGTGGCCCGCCACAACGCCCGCCTCAGCGGCGACCGCCAGGAGGGGAAGAAGCTCGAAGACTGGCCGAAGGGGAGCGTCCGCCCGTTCGGCTACGCCGGCGTGGCGCTGGGCTTGCAGGACCGGTGACGCCGCTACGAAAAGTTGCAAGTCAACCCGTCCGCCGCGATTTCGCCGGCTCTACCGCAAACTTTACCGCCCTCGCCGCATGCGATTCGCTCACAGAGGGATACGCCGACACCACGCGCAAAAAGCGGTAAAGAGAGGTAACGCTCACCCCGTTCAATCGAGCTGGTAGGGCGAGTTGGTGTCCGCCTCGTGGCGGATTTCGTCTACCGGCTCCTGCTTGAGCCACCCGGCGTAGAGCTGGTTGGCCCCGTTGAACACCAGCCCGTCCTTGCCGCCGACGTTCTTATAGGCGTGGACCACCCCCGGCGGCACGATCAGGGCGTAGGCCGAATCCTCGCCCACGTCGCGCACTTCTTTGGCCCCGAACGTCGGCGAGTCCTTGCGGGCGTCCCACAGGTAGACGCGGAACGTGCTCGGCCCGGTGAAGCAGAAGTAGTCCGACTGGGCCACGTGCTCGTGCGGCCCGCGGGCGACGCCGGGCTTGGTCTGTGAGACGTAGGCCATGACCGGCCGGTACTGCGGGTCGATGAGGTCGTTGCGAAACAGCTCGACGAGCCACCCGCGGCCGTCGTGGTAGAACTTGAGCGGCACCCAGACCACGTCGCGGATCGGCCCGCGCTCGGCGTACTTCGGCAGGGGGACGTTCATCGGGAATCCTTCCGGTGGTCGGGCGGAAAGCCGAATTGTGCGCGGGTGACGGGCCGGCGTCAACCGCACCTCAGAACGGCTCCTCGCCGCCGAAGAGCGACGGCCCCGACGGCAGCGGCTTCGCTTTCTTCCGCGCCCGCTCCGGCGGCTCGACGCAGTCGGCCTCGTCGCTCGGCTTCGGCCGCGGCGGGGCCGGCGGCTTCGGGGGCAACACCACCGCCGGCGGCGCGGCTGGGACCGGGACCGGCGGGGCGGGGGCGGCCGGTGGCGGTGGGGACGCCGGGCGGACGGCGACCGGGCCGCGGGTGAAGTCGTGGCGGGCTTCGAGGGTGCCGAGGACGGCCGCCGCCCGGCTCAGTACGGACTCGGGAACGCCGGCCAGCTTGGCGACGTGGATGCCATAGCTCTTGTCCGCGTTCCCGGGGCCGATCTTGTGGAGGAAGATCACGTCGCGGTCGAGTTCCTGCACCTGCACGTTGTAGTTCCGCAGCCGGGGCAGGGTGTTCGCCAGCTGCGCCAGCTCGTGGTAGTGCGTGGCGAACAGGGCCCGCCCGCCGACCGCGTCGTGCAGGTACTCGGTGATGGCCCAGGCCAGCGAAACGCCGTCGTAGGTGCTCGTCCCCCGGCCGATCTCGTCGAGGATGACGAGGCTCCGCGGGGTGGCGTTGTTCAGGATGTTGGCGGCTTCCGTCATCTCCACCATGAACGTGCTCTGCCCCCGGCTCAGCTCGTCGCTCGCCCCCACGCGGGTGAAGATGCGGTCGGTCAGCCCCACCGTGGCGGCCTTCGCGGGGACGAAGCTGCCGACGTGGGCCATGAGCGTGAGCAGGGCCACCTGCCGGATGAACGTCGACTTCCCGCTCATGTTCGGCCCGGTGATGAGCCAGAACAGCCCGCCGCCGGGGAGCAGTTCCACGTCGTTGGGCACGAAAGTCCCGGCCGGGAGCGTCTGGTCGAGGACCGGGTGCCGTCCCTCGCGGACGGCGAGCATCGGGGCGTCCACCAGCACCGGGCGGACGTAGTTGCGGGCCGCGGCGAGTTCCGCCAGGGCGGCCAGGAAGTCGGCGGCGGCCAGCACGTCGGCGGCCCCCAGGAGCCGGTGCGTCTGGGCGGCGACGGCGTCGCGGACCTGGAGAAACAGCTCGAACTCCAGCGCCTGGCTCTTGTCCTGGGCGGACAGCACCTTCTCCTCGTACTCCTTGAGCGGTGGCGTGATGTACCTCTCGGCGTTCTTGAGCGTCTGCTTGCGGACGTAGTCGGCCGGCACCCGCGTGGTGTTCGCGTGGGTGATCTCGATGTAGTACCCGAACACCTGGTTGAAGCCGACCTTCAGGCTCGTGATGCCGGTGCGGGTGATCTCGGCCGCCTGGTAGCGGGCGATCCAGCTCTTGCCCTCGGCCGCCAGCGTGCGGAGCGCGTCCAGCTCGGTGTGGAAGCCCTCGCGGATGACGCCGCCCTCCTTGGGCGCGTACGGCGGGTCGTCCACGAGGGCGCGTTCGAGCAAGTCCCGCAGGTCCGGGCAGAGTTCGAGCTTACGTTCGAGTTCGGCCAGCAGCGGGGCCTTCCGCCCGGCGAGCTTGGCCTTCACCTTCGGGAGCAGCTTCAACGTCCGCCCCACGGCCGCGAGGTCTTTGGGCGACGCCCGCGCCGTGGACGCGCGGGCGGTGAGCCGCTGGAGGTCCGAGCAGGCGTCGAGCTGGTCGCGGAGTTGGCCCCGCAACCCGTGGTCGCGTAGCAACTCCTCCACGGCGTCGAGCCGGGCGTTGATGGCGGTGAGGTCCGTGAGCGGGGCCAGCACGTTGTCGTGAAGGAGGCGTGCCCCCATCGGCGTGACGGTGCGGTCGAGGACCGACAGGAGCGACCCTTCGCGGCCGCTGTCCCGGAGCGTGCGGGTGAGTTCGAGGCTGCGGCGGGTCACGTCGTCGAGGGTGAGGAACTGGTCCGGCCGGTGCGGGCGGAGTTTGCGGATGTGGGCGAGGCTCGCTTTCAGCGTCTCGCGGAGGTAGAGGATGAGCGCCCCGGCGGCGGCGAGGCACGGCTGCCCGTCGTCGAACCCGAACCCGTTGAGGCTGGCGACCGCGAACTGCTCCTTGAGGGCCTTCATCGCCGTGGCCGGGTCGAACGTCCACGCCGGCCGCGGGGTGCGGGTCCGCGGCAGGTGGGCGGCCAGGTCGCGGGCCAACGCTTCGGCGTGGAGGTCGGGCAGCAGCACTTCGACGGCGTGCAGCCGGCCCAACTCGTCCCCAACACGCCCCGCCACGATGTCGGCCGCCCCGAAGGTGCCGGCCGAGAGGTCGACCCACGCCACCCCGTAGCAGTCGCCCTTGGTGGGCACGACGGCGAGGAGGTGGTTCGGCCGGCGGGGGTCGAGCAGGTCGTCCTCGGTCACGGTGCCGGGCGTGACGACCCGGTTCACCTCCCGGCGGATGAGCTTCTTCCCCGGCCCGGCCTCCTCCATCTGCTCGCACACCGCCACCCGGTGCCCGGCCCGCAGGAGGACCGCCAGGTACCGCTCCAACGCCTGCTGCGGGAAGCCCGCCATCGGGATTTCCTTGTCCCGCTTGGTGAGCGTGATGCCGAGGATGCGGGAGCCGAGTTCGGCGTCGTCCTCGAACAGCTCGTAGAAGTCGCCGTTGCGGAACAGGACGAGCATCCCCGGGTTCTGGGCCTTCGCCTCCTGGTACTGCTGCATCATCGGGGTGGCCATGCTTACTCGTCCCAGGTCGGCAAGTCTCAGGTATCAAGTCCGAAGAGGGCCGTCGGACACCCGACAGTTTATCGGCACCCGTCGAAGTGGTGGGTTAGCGGCGGTTCGACTTGGGACTTGCGACTCGACGACTTGCGACTACGCCCCAGACCCGTTCCGCACCTTCGACATGGTGACGACGTTGCCGCGGCCGTGGTAGGCGACCTCGGTCATGAAGTTGCGGATGAGGAGCAGCCCCCGGCCGCACGGCCGCTCGATGTTCTCGGGGGCGGTCGGGTCGGGCACGTCGCCGGGGTTGAACCCCGGCCCCTCGTCGGTGATGCGGATGTCGAACCGCTCGGGCGTGACCGAGTATCGGATCTCGACGCGCTTGGCGGCGTCCATCTGGTTGCCGTGCTTGACGGCGTTCACCAGGGCCTCTTCGAGCGCGAGCTTGATGGCGAAGATGTCGTGCTCGGTGTACCGGCACGCCTGGAGGGCGTCCTCGATCTGGGTCTGGACGCGCCGGGCCTCGGCCAGATCGCTCGGGATCGTTACGTCGGCGGCGGTGTGCGTCGCGCTCATGGGGAAGGGCCGCGGCGGAACGTGGGAGGGCGGCCGGGCGGCCGGCCGGTCAGAAGAGTTGGAGCCCGGCCGGCTCGTCCGCGGCGATCGTGAACATCTTGTTCAGCTTGGTGATCTCGAAAATCTCCATGATCCCCTTGGCGATGTTGCACATCACCAGCTTCCCCTGCACCGACTGCAGCTTGCGGTGCAGGGTGATGAGCTTGCCGAGGGCGGCACTGCTCATGAATTCGACGTTCCCGAAGTTCAGCAGCACCTTGCGGCGGCCGAGTTCGTCCACCAGGCGGAACAGGTCGTCGCCGATGTTCTGGATGTTCTGCTCGTCGAGGATCTTCTTGTCGACGAAGTTGACGACCGCAACGTCCCCGATGTCCTCGACTTCGAGCCGGCGGCGGCGCGGGGCTGGCGACGACATGCCTATACCTCGGCGGGCGTGGGGGCCGGCGGGGCCGGCCGTGCGTGGGACGATGGGTCGCTGTTGATTTTCGGGCCTCGCCCGAGTCTGTCAAGCGGACTGCCGCGGAATTGCGCTCGCCGGTCACGCCAGCGGCAACGGAACCGTCCCGGCCGCCGCCCGGCTGTCGGCCGCCGCCTTGCGTTCGAGCGCGTCCAACTCGGCCACCGCGTCGGCCCCGAAGTAGTAGAGGATGTCCGTCCGGGCCGAGCGGTACAGGCTCTGGCCCGGCCCCTCGCAGATCAGGTCCTCGATGTCGAACTCGTAGGCCGGCTTCAACTCCCCGTAGGCGAACGACACGGGGAACAGCAGGCAGACGAGCGGCTTGATCTCGTGGACGACGATCCCGCGTTCGAGGGCGAAGCGGTGCAGCCGGCAGCCGCGGCCCGCGGGGTCGAGGAACACGCACGCCTCGTCGTTGTGGGCCGACCGCCCCTCGGGCAGCGGCACCACCTGCGTCCGCGTGTACTGCCCGCCCGGGTACTCGGGCTCGTCCAGCACGCCGAAGTCGTCCGGGTCTTCGCGGAACCAGTCGTCCCGGGACGAGCCGAGGTACGCTTCCAGCTCCGCCCGGTACTTCTCGATGGCCCGCACCCGGGGCATCTCGGTGTCGGCCCCGTACTGGCAGCAGGAGTCGTGGCAGGTGGTGCAGTCCATGCACGCGGCGAAGTACGACAGGGCGAAGATGCGGGGGTCGACGCGGTCGACGGTGGGGGCCCCGAACCGGCAGGTGAACGGGCGCGAGAG
This sequence comes from Gemmataceae bacterium, assembly GCA_031426095.1. Taxonomy (GTDB): domain Bacteria; phylum Planctomycetota; class Planctomycetia; order Gemmatales; family Gemmataceae; genus JANPKP01. Next base: position 11,339 of record JANPKP010000043.1, on the reverse strand, counting down.
CGACAGCGACAGCGACATGCCGAGGCGTCCTTCGGGGGCGGGTGTTTGGCGGCGGACACTCGTAGTTACCCCGCCGCGGGGCGGAACGCAACCGACTCCCGGGCGGATTCCCAACGGTCACGCCGGCGCGGCCGACGACTTCGGCCCGGCCGACCCCGTCGCCGGGGCCGGGAGCGGCTTCACGAACGACAGCCGGGCGTACCCGTCCTTGTAGTAGTCGGGCACCTCGGCCACCTGCGTGAACCCGAGCCGCAGGAGGAAGCGGCGGGCCCGTGAGTGGGCCGGCCCGCTCGACGCGTCGGCCTGCACCAGCCGCCCGCCGTTCTCGGCCGCGAACGCCTCGGCCGCCTGGAACAACGCCCGACCGAGCCCCTGGCCCCGCACGGCCGGCGAGACGCCGAGGAGGTCGAGGGCGAACGCCCCGTTGACCGCGTCGGTGCGGCGGACGACGGCCGCCCCGGCCACCCGCTCCCCCCCCCCGGGCACGACCAGGCAGGCCGACCCGTCGTGCCGAATGCGGCGGGTGAAAGACTCGAAGGTGTTGGCCACGGCCGGCAGGTCGAGGGCGGCCGCGAGGGCGGCGAGGGCGTCCCGGTCGGTCCGCTTCGCCGGCCGCACCTTCGGCGTCCGGCCGGACGGCGTGGGCTTCGCCGCGGCCGTCGCCGTCGCCGGCACGCCCACGTCGTCGGCCGACTCGGGGCGCTTGCCCCGCCGGACGGCCGCCTTCACCAGCCCGAGGAGGAAGTCCGGGTAAGACACTTTCGCCGTCTCGAGCGCGGCGGCCAGCCCGGCCAGCGGGCTGATGCACGGGTTCGGGTTCACTTCGAGGATGAACGGGTTGCCGGCCGCGTCCACCCGGAAGTCGACGCGGGCGTAGTCGCGGCAGCCGACGAGGCGGAACGCCTTCCGGGCGAGGTCCGACACCTTCGCCTCGAGTTCGGGCGTCACGTCGGCCGGGTTCCTGGCCGGCGTCGCGTCGAAGTCCCGGGTGCCCGGCCGCCACTTGGCGTCGAAGCTGACGATCGGCCAGTGGGCCGACGTCTCCTCGTCGAGGAACACGATCTCGGAGAACGGCAGCACGTCGAGCCGGCCGTCGCGTTCCACGAGGGCGACGTTGAACTCCCGCCCGCGGATGAACTGTTCGACCAGGGCCGGCCCCTTGTACGTCTTCAGCACGTACTCGACACGCGCGTCGAGCTGCTCCTGCGTCGTCACCACGCTCGCCTGGTCGATGCCGACGCTCGCGTCCTCGGTCCCCGGCTTCACGATCACCGGCCAGCCGAGGGTGTTAGCCGGGCACGGGCCGGACTCGACGCTGAAGAACCGTGCCGTCGGCAGCCCGGCCCCGGCGAGGAGCGACTTGGTGAGCGGCTTCGACCGGCACAGGGTGATCGGCTGGAACGGCGAGCCTGTGAACGGCACCTGGAGCCATTCGAGGATGCCGGCCACGTAGGCCTCGGTGTTCCCCCACTGGGCCGTGCCCTCGTACAGGTTGAACACCACGTCCGGGGCGTGGGCGAGCAGCCCGGGTACGAGCGGCCCCATGTCGTCGGCCACGCCGAGCCGGCGGACCGGGACGCCGGCCTGCTGGAGGGTGCGGGCGACCACGTCGGCGGTGTACAGGACGTCGTGTTCGGAGTCGGCGTCGGGGTGGTCGGGCGGGAGGACGGGCTCGTTGTGCAGGACGAGGACGCGGGGTGGCGGCATGGCGGCGGGGCCTCTCACTCGCCGGGCGGCATCACCCGGGCGTCGGACATCTGCCACTGATACGTTATCGGCCGGCGGCCGGCGGCGTGGAAGTGGGATCAGACAACATAGCGGGGCCGCGCGGCCGCTCACAAGGCGAAAGCCGGCACAACAGGCACAAGCGGGCCGTCAGGCGGGCAGTTCGAGCCGGTCCTTGAGGTGGGCGGGAAAGAACGACCACGTCGTTTGGTAGGTCGCTTCGAGCGGACAGGGGATGTGTTCGTCGGCGGTGAGGAAGAGCGGCATGTCGGGCAGCACGTCACCGACCGCGACGGGTTCGACGTAGGCCACCGTTCCGCGCCCGGTGGCGTAAGAGGCGAGCGTCAGGCGCTTGTCCGGCGGTAGTTCGAACGGCTCGTCCCGGATCGCGTCCCAGATGGCCTTGTGGATACCCTGCGGGTCGCGGGCCGTGGGCGGGAACAGATCGACGGCCAGAAAATGGACCCCGGACCGGAGGAGGCGGAGGGCCTTCCGCACGAACTTCCGCAAGGCTTCGACGCTGTCCTTGTTTCCGGGGGAGACGAGTTCGATGAGGGCAACGAGGTCGCCCTCGTTGAGCCGGATCGAGATGCGGTCGGCCCGGCGGGCGTACACGGCCGCGTCGTCGGCCCGGGCGACGACGCGGGTCCGCGGGGGGACCGACTGGACCGCCGGCCCGGCCGGTCCGTCGGCAACTCGCGGACGGGTTTGGAGGGCGAGAACGTCCGAGATTGGCCCGTGGGAGGTCCGCTCGCTCAGAGCGAAGTACCCGGCCGGCAAGCCGCCCGTGTTGAAGACGTCGCAAATCGACTAAATCCACCTCTGGTGGAAGTGGTGGTACGTCCCGGCTACCACCCGCGTCCAGTCGTGTACCGGCATGGCGCGTCCCCCCGTTAGCGGCGTCGTGCCCGGATTATACCACGCCCCGCGTCACGCCAGCCCGCACCGCGTCATCGTCGCCTCCACGATCATTTTCACCAGCTCCGCGTGCGACACGCCCAGCAACCCGGCCATGATGACGAGGTCGCTCGACTCCGGGTTGAGGCCCGGGAGCGGGTTGATCTCAATGAAGTACGGCACCCCGTCGCGGACTCGGAAGTCGAGGCGGGCCACGTCCCGGCAGCCGAACTCGGCGAACACCGTCAGGGCCGCCTCCTCGATCTCCTTCACGACCCGCAGCGGCAGCCGGGCCGGGCACTCGTAGTCCACCAGCGCCCGGAAGTCCCGCTTCACTTCGAGCGAGTAGACGAAGTGCTCGGCCTTCGCCTTCGGGCTGATCCGCATGACGCCGAACACCTGCGGCGGGTCGTTCCCCAGCACGCCCACCGTCACCTCGTCGCCGGCGACGAACTCCTCGACCAGCACCGGCTGTTGGTAGTCGTCCCACAGCCCCCGCACGGTCGGCCCGAACTCCCCCGGTGTGCGGATCAGGCAGCGGCCGCGGATGCCCTTGCTCGACCCCTCGCACACCGGCTTGGCGATCACCGGGAGCCTCAGCCCGCTCTCGGCCAGCAGCGGCGGAAACTCGGCGAAGTCGCCGTCGTAGTCGCCCGGCGGGAAGGCGAGGGTGAACCCCTCGGGCACCGCCACGCCGGCCTGCTTCGCCAACTTCCGAGACAGGTCTTTGTCGAGGGCCACGGCCTGTGCGAGCGGGTCGGAGCCGGTGTAAGGAATGCCGAGCATCTCGCACGCGGCCGGCACCCGGGCCTCGCGGGAGCGGCCGACCCCGACCCCCTCAGCGAAGTTGAACACGAGGTCGGGCGGGTCGCCCAACACGGCTTCGAGGAACGCCCGCCCGTCGCCAAGCTCGCGGACGGCGTGCCCCATGCAGCGGAGCACGTCGCCGATGGCCCGGATGGTGACGGGCGCGTCGAATTCCTCGTGCAGGTCGTCCGGGGCCCCGGCCGGCAGGGGGCCGTCGGGCTTGAGGTCGAACGCGATGCCGATGTCCATGGGGGCTCCGGGGCCGGGCGGACGCTCACCCCGTCGAACGACAAGGGGCCGGCGTCCCCGCCGGCCCCTTGTCTTAACCGACCGCCCGCGGGAATGCTACCCGTTCGACGCGGCGTGCCCGTTGGCGTGGCCGTTCGCCCCGGACATCGGCAGCGGGATGATCGGCCGGCCGTCGTCGCGGCCGGGGCCGGCCGGGCCGCCGCAGGCGTCGGCCACCAGCCGCGGCTTCCGCCGGGCCATCCGCTCGTTGTCCTGCGGGATGATCGCCGACCTGGTGCCCTGGAGGAGCGAACTCACGCCCCGGGTGGCCGTCGCGGCCGAGGTGTTCGGCTTGTCCTCGGCCTGGTAGCGGACGAGCATCCCCTCGTAGTTCCGCAGCACCACCGCGTCGTCGCTCATCGACACGAGGTAGTTCGGCATGAGGGGAATCTTGCCCCCGCCGTGCGGGCTGTCGACCACGTAGGTCGGGATGCCGATGCCCGACGTGTGGCCGCGGAGGCCCTCCATGATCTGCATCCCGGCCCACACGGAGGTGCGGAAGTGGCCGGCCCCGATGACCGGGTCGCAGTGGAAGAGGTAGTACGGGCGGACCTTGATCCGCAGGAGGCCGCGGAGGAGCGAGCGGATCGTTTCGAGGTCGTCGTTCACGCCCTTGAGCAGGACGGCGTGGTTGTTGATCGGCATCCCGGCCTTGAGGAGCGACTTGCAGACGCGGGCCGCCTCGGGGGTCACTTCCCGCGGGTGGTTGAAGTGCGTCTGGATGTAGACCTTCTCGGTCCGCTCCAGCAGGTCGAGCAGTTCGGGGTCGTAGAGCCGCTGCGGGAGGGTGACCGGGACGCGGGTGCCGATGCGGATCACGTCGACGTGCGGGATCGCCTTGAGGCTGTCGAGGTAGTACCGCAGCTTGCCCATCGGGAGCGTGAGCGGGTCGCCGCCGGACACGATCACGTCGCGGATTTCGCTGTGGTCGCGGACGTACTCGATCATCCGCTCGTCGTCGGCGCTCACGCCCTCCCACCCGCCGCGGGTGAGGGTCGCCCGCTTGCGGGTGCAGTACCGGCAGTACATCGAGCAGTTGGGCGTGGTGATCATCAGCACGCGGTCGGGGTACCGGTGCGTCAGCCCGGGAACGGGCGAGTCCTTGGACTCCTCGAGCGGGTCTTCGAGCTCGTACCCGGACGGGTTCTCGGCTTCGAGCGGCGACGGGACCGACTGGAGGCGGATCGGGTCGGCCGGGTTGTCGGGGTCGATGAGCGAGAAGTAGTACGGGGGGATGGCAACCTTGTAGTCGCCTTCCAAGCGGCCGATCGCTTCCAACTCGTCCGAGGTGAAGGAGAGCAGGGTGCGGAGCTGGCGGACGGACCGGACGGAGTTCTGGGTCTGCCACCGCCAGTCGTCCCACTGGTGGTCCGGTACTTCGGCCCACGCGGGGTGGCGGCGGGGCCGACTCGGGGGCTCGTCGTCGTCGAACCTGGGCCCGGCCGGGGCCGGTTGCTCCGCTCGCGGGCGGCGCGCGTCAGACTCGAACATACGGGCGTGACCTCCGGGGGCCGCTGCGTCCCGGGCCGACGACCGACGTGGCCGCCCGCACCGCGGGGAAGGTTCCGGCACTGTGGGACGCACACGCCGGATCCGCTTCAAGAAGCAATCGTAACGCCGGGTGGGTGAAAAACAAGTTGGCCGCGCCCCTCGCGCCGCGCTTCTTTCCTCTTTTTCGCTCACCACCGTCACACAGCGAACGCTTTCGCGCCGCGATCGCCACTTACCGCGCCGGGAACGGCCGCCGCGCGACCCGCGAGCGGAAGCCGCGCTCGGCGGCGTCGTCGTCCAGCCCGCGCGGTTCGCCGATCAACACGACGCGGCCGGCGGGCTCTTCGAGCGCGAGGCCGTTGCCCCGCAGCCACACCTCGATCCCGCTCAGGGACGCGAACGGGTACCACCCGGCGGGCGGGTAGCCGGTCCACCCGTTGAGCGTCGGCACGCCGACGCTTTGAGCGGCGGCCATCGAATCGAGCTGCGTTTCCAGGTCCCAATCGCCGACCGCGGTGCGCGGGAACACGTACGCCACCGGCCCGCGGACGCCTTTCGACTCCGCTTCGATCACGCCCTCTCGCATCACGGCCGCGAGCGCTTCGCGGCGTGCGACGGCGTCGGCAATCGCGTAACGCTGCACGTCCCACGCCGCGTCGTCGGCGCTCGCCAGGCGCTGGTCGAAGACGAGTAGCACGAGCAGCGCGGCTCCCGCGAGTGCGCCGCCGACGTTCCCGAAACGGCGTGCGACGTGGAGCGTGAGTGCGTCCGCGGCGAAGCCGACGAGCAGGCCGACCGGCACGAGCAGCACGAGGACCACGCGGCCGACCGCGCGGAGGGTGCCGACGAGTGGGAGCGAAAGTGTCTGTTCGTACGGCGACCACGCGGCGGCCTTCACCACGACGAGCGGCACCGCGACGGCGACGAGCGCGCACGCCGCGACGAGGCCGGCCCCGCGGCGCGGCCTTCGCACGATCACGAAGAGACTCCCAACGACCGCGAGCCACGGGACGACGCCGAGGAAGAGCGTCTTCTCCGGGCGGTACGGGTCGTCGCCGAGCGGGAGGTGCGGGCGGGCCCACGCCCACGCCGCCGAGGTCGTCGGCGGGCACGCCCACCCCGCGGCGTCGGGGATGAATCCCACGAGCGTTTCCCGCGACAGCGGCGGAGTGGTTGACGCCATCCTCACGTGCGGTCGCACCACCGGCAGCGCGAGTAGCGCCGCGACCGCTACGACTGCGAGCCGCCGACCCACTTCCGCCCATCCGGGCCGCAAGTGTGCCGCCCACGGCAGGCGGCCGCGGCTCGCCACGAGCGTCGCCGCGAACAGCGCGGCCAGCACGCCGGCCGTCATTACGCCGAGGTACATCGTCAGGTACAACTGGCCGACGCCACACGCGGCCAGCCCGGCGAGCGGCCGCCAGCCGGGGTGTCGGAGCGTTCGCCAGAAGAAGTAGAACGCCGGCGGCACCAGGCAGCGCGGCAGGAGTTGCAGGTGGTTGAGGTGTTCGACCGTCGCCAGCCCGAACGCGAACAGGTACGCCGCCGCCGCCGCCCCGAATGCCCGCAAGCCGAACCGCCGGGCCGCCCAGTACGCGGCGGCGTAGTTGAGCGCGAAGAACAACAGCACCACGCACTGGAACGCCCGCTCCGGCCCGAGCCCGCACGCCCGCAGCGCCGCGTACGCCGGCAACTCGCCGAGGTGGGCGTCCGACCGCGCGATCGTCTTCGGCGACGGCCAGCAGAAGGGGGCCGACCAGAACGCCTTCTCGCGGCCGGCGAGCCAGCGTGAGCCGTGTTCGAGGACGTAGGTGTTGAGCCGGTTGTCGGTCCCGCCGGGCAGGCACGACAGGTCGTGCTTCATCACCGTGAAGGGCACCTGCCAGAAGCCGATGACGAGTAGCGCGAACGCGGGGAGAAGCCCGGCGACCGCCGACACGCCACCGACCGCCGGCGTGGCCGGGCGGGCGAGACGGACCACGGGCGTTAAGCCGAGCCGAAACATGACGGCCACTCCCACGCCCGGCGGCGGACGTGCCGCGGGGTGGGAAGGGGATAACGTCGGGCGGGGGCGGGGTCAACCGGGGATTCGCGCGAAGCGGGGAAGGGCGGGGCGGGGCCGCACGTCTCAGGGGAAGAGGCCGCGCTTGGCCTTCTCGGTCGCCACCTTCTGCACGCCCAGGCTCAGGGCGGCGAGGCGGTTCGACAGCTTATGGGTGCCGGCCAGTTCCCGCATGCGGCGGTAGGCGTTGAGCATCAGCGACCGCAGTTTGTCGTTCACCTGGCCCTCGGACCACATGAACTGCTGGAGGTCCTGCACCCACTCGAAGTACGACACCGTCACCCCGCCGGCGTTGCACAGCACGTCGGGGATGACGAACACGCCGGCCCGCTCCAGGACCGCGTCGGCCTCGGGGGTCGTCGGCCCGTTCGCCCCCTCGGCCAGCACCCGGCAGCGCAACGTCCCCGCGTTCTCGGCCGTGATGACCCGCTCCATCGCCGCCGGCACCAGCACCGTGCAGGGGGTGGCGAGCAGGTCGGCGGCCGAAATCTCCTCGGCCTCGGGGAAGCCCTTGATCGACTTCAGGGCGTTGCCCGGGGCCGCCGCGTACCGGCCGAGCGCGGCCACGTCGATGCCCTTGTCGTTGCGGATCGAGGCGTAGCGGTCGCCGACGGCCACCACCTTCACGCCGAGCTTGTGCAACTCGTCGCACGTCACCGAGCCGACGTTCCCGTACCCCTGCACCACGGCCGTGGCCCCGGCCGGGTCGATGCTCAGCTCGCGTAACGCCTCGGCGATGCAGTAGACGACCCCGCGGCCGGTCGCCTCCCGGCGGCCGACGCAGCCGCCGAGTTCGACCGGCTTGCCGGTCACGATCTCGGGGCATGCGAACCCGACCTTCATCGAGTAGGTGTCGTAAATCCACGCCATCGTCTGCTCGTCGGTCCCCATGTCGGGGGCCATCACGTCCACGCGGGGGCCGATGATCGACAGCACCTCCTCGGTGAACCGCCGGGTGATCCGCTCCTTCTCGCCGACGCTCAGCATCGCCGGGTCGCACGCCACCCCGCCCTTCGCCCCGCCGAACGGCAGGTTCATGATCCCGCACTTCCAGCTCATCCACATGGACAGGGCGGCCACCTCCCCCAGGTCCACGCTCGGGGCGTACCGCAGCCCGCCCTTGCTCGCCCCGCTCGTGATCGAGTGCTGGACCCGGTAGCCGATGAAGGTGTGCGTGCTGCCGTCGTCCAGCCGGATGGGCACGGCGGCCACGAGCGACCGCTTGGGGTACGTGAGGCGCTCGAGGATGCCGGCGTCGAGGTCGATGGCCGCGGCCACGGACCGGAGTTGCTGGACGGCCATGCGGTACGTGGGCGAGTCGTTGAAGAGCCCGACCGGCGGGTGACGGTCGGCGGCGGGTGACGACATGGGGCCTAACCTCCGTGCTGGCATTTCCGGGCTCGCCCGAGCGATTACGGCACTTCCTCGGCCACGAAGTCGCTGAGGAAGAAGCACAGGTCCCGCGAGTCGGTCGAGTAGAAGTTGTCCGGCGGGGCGCACGTGAAGCCGACCGGGTGGCGGCCGGGCGGGACCACGACGCGGTAACTCGTCGCCTCCCGGGGCGGGTTCTTCTTGTCCACCCCGAAGTGGGCCTGCACCAGCGGGCCGTCGAGGTCGATCACGAAGATGCCCTTGGCGTCCACCCGGAAGGTCATCTTCAGGTCGAACGTCCGCGGCCGGTCGCTCGGGTTCACCACCAGCAGGGTGCCGTGCTTCGAGCACCACCGCAGGCGGTTCTCCGACCCCGTCGGCTCGAACCCGTGGAACCCGTGCAGCCAGAGGAACGACACCCGCTCCCGCTCGGCCCTCTCGTGGGCCGCGTACCCGGCCGGGCCGTAGTTGTCGACCAGCCACTTGCGGAACGGGCGGAGGTCGAAGAACACCTGCTCGGGCGGGTTCGGCCACCCCGGGCGGACGCGGTCCCGGTCGTCGTCCTCGTCCTTCGGGCCGCCGGGGTGGGTCAGCACCGGGCCGGCGCTCAGGGCGTCGGCGATCTCCACCTTCCGCTCGTGCCCCCGCTTCGGCAGGTACCCGCGGGTGTCGAGGATGAGCCCGTCGAACCCCCGGAGCACCAGCCGCTCGATCATCTGCCGGGCCGGCAGGACCGACACCTCCCGCTGCCAGGCGTCCGCCTCGCGGCCCTTGATGGCCCCGAAGCTCCAGGCCAGGGTGTCCGTGTGGATGTACCCGCGGGCGTGCTCGTACCCCTTCATCTTGTTCGTGAAGTCGGCCTCCGGGTAGACCACGAACGGGAGCGTGAAGACCGCCCGCCCGGGCGGCAGGCCGTCCCGCGGGGTCGTCAGGTGGGCCTCCACCTTCCGGTAGAAGTCGCGGTCGGCCCGGAACCGCTCGGCCTCCTTGTTCGTCACCTTGATGATCGGCTGGCGGAACCACGCGTACGAGGTCTGGTCCCACACCCCCACCACGATGAGGGCGACGAACAGGGGGATGCGGAGCCGCGTGGCCCACCCGCCGCGGGAGAGCGTCCACCGGTCGAGTTTCCACAGCACCGCGAAGAAGCAGAGGAACGCGAGGTAGACGCTCAGCCGGTTGTAGCACCGGACCTGGTTGATGACGACGTGGTTGAACACCGCCCCGAACCCGCCGATGGTGCCGAGCAGCAGGATGAACGCAGACAGGGCGGCGAGCGGCCCGTACGGCCACGCCTTGCGGTCGGGCAGGAGGAGGACGACGAGCAGGCCGATCAGCCCGGCCGCCCCGATCATCCCCAGGGTGGCCCGCTCGTTCTCGTTCTGGAGCGGGCGGAAGTCGGTGTTGTACCGCGCCTTGAGCTTGGACAGGACGACCGAGTTGTGCTCGTTCCCGGGCAGGACCAGGTGGGCGATCTTGAGCCCGTAGATTTCCGCCTCCTCGGACAGCCGCGAGTGGGGGGCCGAGTTCCGCCCGTTCTTGGCCTGGTAGACGAACGTCGGGAAGTGGTTGGCCAGCCCGCCGACCACCACCACGCCCACGAGCGCCGCCGCCGCCGCCGCGGGGGCCTTCCAGGTGCGGAGGACGGCCCAGGCGTAGAGCCCGGCGGCCGCGTACAGGGCGCAGGCGAAGTAGGCGTAGTAGGCCCCCGCCGAGGCCGTCGCCAGCCCGATGACCACCGCCGCGAGCGACCGCCACCGCCAGACCGCCAGCCGGTACTTCCCGCCGCCGTCCCTCTCGAAGAACGGCAACTCCCCCTTGCAGACCCACAGGGCGGCCATCGTGGAGACCGGCACCAGCCAGTACGCCGAGAGGAAGTAATGGCTCTCCCCCCGCATGTAGTGGTACGGCAGGAAGGCGAACAGGAGGCCGCCGGCGAAGGCCGCCGGGAACGACAGCTTGAAGTGGCGGAAGACGGCCATCGCCGCCAGGTGGGCGAGCGGGTAGCCGAGCAAGTAGTAGACGTTGTAGACGACGACCACGTCGGGGATGAACTGGCCGAGCAGCCAGAGCAGCGCGAAGTGGAGGTGGTCCACGACCGGGAAGTCGTGGAGTTCGAGGATGCCCGGCAGGCCCATCCGCTCGTTCCGCCAGTGGCTGCCGCGTTCGAGGGTGGCCTTCACCATCGGCAGGATCAGCAGCGAGTCGTCGTCGTAGGAGAACGGGGCGTGGAAGTCGGCCACGTCGAGCCGCAGCCCGGCGGCGACGAGGCACGACGACACGACGGCCGCAAGGGCGTACCACCCGACGCGGACGAGGGGGCCCGTGCGGCCGTCGGGGTCGGCCGGGGGGAGCGTCGGGGTGGCGTTCGCCTCGGGGGCGGGCGTGAGGGTGGACGGGTCGGCGGCCGGGGCCGGAGTGGGGGCCGGGGCCTTCGTGCCGAGCAGGGACGCGACCGGGGAGAACATCGGGGCGGACTCACCCATGAGGGGGGACGATCCTATGAGCTGTGGGGGCGGCCGGCGGACGGCGTCGGGCCGGCCGGTCCCCCTCACTATACGATGGCTCGGGCGGCCGCGAACGGGACGTTACGCGGGCCGGCCAGAAATTTACGCGGGCGGCGGGGGTTGTACCGCCGCGACCCGCAGTCGGCAGTCATTCCACCGTTGAGCGGGGCGACCCGCGGTCGCACGCCGCC
>JANPKP010000042.1:0-2697 GCA_031426095.1 Gemmataceae bacterium | reverse complement strand
GCTCGCGGCGGCCTTCGCCGCCGACCCCGCCCCCTGGAAGCCCCGGACGATCGCCTCCCTCCAGAGCAGCCAGGAGCAAACCCTGGACCTCATCCGGCGGGCGATCGCGCGAGTGCCCGAGGCCGAGCGTCAGGCATTCTGGAACCAGTACATCACCTCCGACACCTTGCTCGATCCCGTCCGGGGCACGCCCGGGTTCGGGAGCCTCGACCGCGAATACGGCAAGGCCGAACGAAGGCCGTCGGAGAACGATTGAGGAACGGCGATACGCCGGTCACGAGTCCGCAACGTCCGTCACGAGTTCGCCCGATGCCGAGGCCCGATCACCGCCGTCGAATGCCCAAACCGGGGGGGGGTGAAGTCCCGACTTCCCCGCCCCGGTCGACGCGGCTATTACTTGAGGAGTTGGAAGACCGGACCGTGCCGTCCGCCGGCCAGACGGTCGCGGAGGCCATCGGGGTCGCGTTCGCGGACCGGTTGCCGGTACTCCGAACGGCCCACACCACGGGGTACCTTGCCGACGTCAACGACGTGGTGATTTATCGCGTCAGCCTGAACGCGGGAGACCGCCTCACGGCCCGCGTCGACACGGCCCCGTACGGCGGGGGGTTCGACAGCCTCTTGCGGGTCTACCAACTCGGTGCGGGTGGCACTCCCCGGCCGATCGCCTCGAACGACAACGCCCTGGGTCTCGACGCCGGGTTGACCTTCCAGGCGACCAGCGCCGGCCTGTACGCAGTCGTGGTCTCCGGCTTCGACAACACGGCGTACGACCCGTCCGTGGCGGTGAGCGGCACGGGAACTTCCCGAGGGTTGTTCGACCTCGACCTGTCGGCGTCGCCCGCGGCACCGGTGCCGGCCCTGACGGTGACGTCGTTCCAACTGTCGGAGGCCACCGGGACCTGGGGCGACACCGTCACGGTCCGATACACCGTCGAGAACCGCGGGGCCGCGACCTCGTCGCCGACGACGGCCTCGCTCCTGGTCTCGGGCGGCAATCGGTTCGACGACGGCTTGCCGGCCCTCCGGGTCGGGTCGATCCCAGCCTTGGCGGGCGGGTCCGCGTACCACGGCACCTTCACGGCCGCCGTCGGCGACCCGGGCACGCCCCCGGTCTACTTCGCCGATTCGCAACGCATCTTCCTGGGTCTTCAGGTCGGCCCCACCCCTCCCGCGGCGGCGGCAGCGGGCAACGACTGGGCAGCCCTGCAAATGCTGACGGCGGTGACGGCCCCGGCCGACGGCTCGAACCAGACTCTCGCCACGGCCGCGTCGATCCCGCTCGATTCCCGGACGACCGCGGCCACACTCCCGCCCGGTGCCGCCGATTACTACCGGGTCACGCTCGCGGAACACGGCAACCTCCGCGCGGCGGTGGACGCGGACGGCGGACGCGTCTCCGTGGCCCTCTACGACGCACGAGGCGTTCCGATCGTCCAGAGCGACGGGCAGTCGGAGGCCGACCCGGACCCGCTGATCACCCACGGGCTGAGCGCCGGCACCTACTACCTCAAGGTCGGCGGCCGCGGGCCGGCCGCCACGTCGTACACCATGACGACCCAGTTCCGCCCGTCGGTTTCGGTGCTGAACACCGTGTCCGTCGCGGCCACCAGCGTCGCCGTCGCCGCGGCGGACTTCGACGGCGATGGCACCACCGACCTGATCGCCGCCACCCGGGACGCCGACGGGACGACCACGAACGACATCCGCGTCGTGCTCGGCAACGGCGACGGCACGTTCCGAATGGGGTCGGTCGTCCCGTTGGACGTGTCGCCCCGCGCGCTGGTCGTGCGGGACTTCGACGCCGACGGCCGGTTGGACGTGGTCGTCGCCGCCACGACCGCCGACGGCGTCCGGGTCGTCCTCGGTAACGGCGACGGCACCTTTCGAACGCCCGTCTCCATCGAAGGGTTGGGCGGCAACGTGGTGGGCGCGGGCGATTTCGACGGCGACGGGCGGCTCGACCTCGTCGTCACCGACCCGGACACCAGGCTTGTCAACGTCCTGCTCGGTACCGGCGACGGTCGATTCCGGTCTCCGTCTACCTTCGCTTTGCCGGACGTTCCGACCGCGCTGGGGGTCGGCGATTTCGACGGCGACGGCCGGCCGGACGTGGCCGTCGCCACCACGACCGGAGTGACGGTCCTCCTCACCCGTCCGGAGGGTGGTTTCCGGGAGGGCGGGTCGTTCGCCGTCGGACACCCCCCGTCGGCATTGGTGGTGGGGGACTTCGACCGCGACGGCCGGTCCGACCTGGCGACCGCCAACCACGTTTCCGACGACGTGGCGACGTTCTTCGGCAACGGCGACGGCTCGTTCCGGGCCGCCGGCACGTTCGAGGTCGGGAGACGGCCGGACGCCCTCGTGACCGGCGACTTCGACGGCGACGGCCGGCTCGACCTGGCGACCGCCAACTTCTCCTCGAACGACGTCACGCTGCTGTTCGGCGGCGACGACGGTTCGTTCCGGGCCGGCGGCACGCCGGCGGTGGGGGCCAACCCGTCCGCGTTGGCGGCCGGGGACTTCAACGGCGACGGCCGCCCCGACCTGGCCGCCGGGAACTTTCGATCCCGAGACGTGACGGTCCTGCTGGCGAACGGCGTCGGCCGGTTCCCCCGGGGCGACGCGCCGAACTCGACGGGCCAGCACCCGAACGCCGTGGCGGGCGGGGACTTCGACGGCGACGGCCGCCCCGAC
>JANPKP010000041.1:0-12451 GCA_031426095.1 Gemmataceae bacterium | reverse complement strand
AGGCGGGGGCGACGGCCGGCTTATGCCCGGCGGCCCGCCGGCCGGCAACGCCAACCCGCGCGGCCTATTTCTCCTGCGGTTCCGGGCTGATGTCCTCGAAGCCGGCTTTTTGCGCCGCGTCGATGAGCGTCACAACATGCGCGTACTGGCAGTCTCGATGGATGCGGAGGGTCAAGGCCGGCTTGCCGGGCTCCTTCTGCCCCTTCAACTCCCGTTGTTGCCGGGCGAATTCGCTCACGAGCAACGCCTTGATGTCTTCGGGCTTGGTGACTACAGCCTGCCCCTTCTTGGCCACGCCACTGTTCGCATCCACGAGAAGTACGGACGGCCCTTCCGGCTTGGGCTCCGCCGGCGGGGTCGGGGCGGCCTGAGACGCGGACGAAGCCAGTACTAGGCCGACCCCAAGCGCGGCCATGACACCGAGAACACTCGCTCTCATCGCAACCTCCGGTTCGCCACTTGGACAACAGCCTTCCGGCAACTCTACCCCGGCACCGCCCCCGCCGCAACCAACCCGCCGGCCGGTCGGGGTTGCACCCCCGTTCCGGCGGCTGGTACGATCCCGGGCACGCCTCCACCCCCCGCCACGAAAGGCACCGACGCGCATGCACTGCCTGGTCACCGGGGTCGCCGGGTTCATCGGCTCCCACCTGTGCGAACGCCTCCTGGCCGACGGCCACGCCGTCACCGGGATCGACTGCTTCACCCCGTACTACCCCCGGCCCATCAAGGACCGCAACCTCGCCGGCCCGCTGCGGACGCCCGGCTTCACCTTCCGCGAACTCGACCTGTCGGCCGGGGTGCCGCCGGAAGCGGTCGCCGGCGTGGAGCACGTCTTCCACCTCGCGGCGATGCCGGGGCTGGTGAAGAGCTGGACCGACTTCGACCTGTACAACCGCCACAACCTCACGGCCACGCACCGCCTGCTCGACGCCCTGAAGGGCTCGCCGACGCTCAAGAAGCTCGTGTACGCCTCCACGTCGTCGGTGTACGGCAAGTACGCCAGCGGGGACGAGGCCCTGCCGACGCGGCCGAGTTCACCCTACGGCATCACCAAGCTCGCAAGCGAACAGCTCTGCCGGGTCTACCACGACGAGTTCGACGTGCCCGCCGTGGTGCTGCGGTACTTCAGCGTGTTCGGCCCCCGCCAGCGGCCGGAGATGGGCTACCACCTGTTCATCAACGCCATCCTCAGGGGCACCCCGATCACGCTCACCGGCGACGGCCTCCAGGTGCGGGGCAACACGTACATCGCCGACTGCGTGGAGGCGACCGTGCGGGCGGCCGCGGGGGCGATGCCGGGCGAGGTGTTCAACCTCGGCGGCGGCGAACTCGTGACCGTGATCGAGGTCATCCGCCGGCTCGAACGGATCACCGGCAAGACCGCGATCGTGGAGCGGCACCCGCCGCGGAAGGGCGACCAGCTCGCCACCGGGGCCGACGTGACGAAGCTCCACCGCCACCTCGGCTGGCGGCCGACGACGCCCCTCGACGACGGGCTGGCCGCCCAGGTGGAGTGGCAGAGAAGCCTGATCGGAAATTAGCCACCGAGTCACAGAGGACACAGAGGCTGAGACACGCGAGAAATCAGAACCCGGGTTATTGTTCTTCTCTCGTGTTCGGCTCGGCTCTGTGTGCTCTGTGACTCGGTGGCTAATTCGCATTTGTTTGGAGGAGCAGGATGCTCGACAACTTGAACCGCCACGTCCTCCTGCCGCTCGCGGCGGCCCGGACCCGCAGCCGGCACCTCGACTACTTCCGCCACCTGAAGCGGACCCAGTTCGACCCGCCTGCCGTCGTCGCGGCCCGCCAGCTCGCCGCCCTCAAGGCGGTACTGCACCACGCCTGGGACACGGTGCCGTTCTACCGCCGGGCGTGGGCCGCCGCCGGCGTTCACCCCCTCGACGTGAAGCAACTGAGCGACCTCGACGCCTTCCCCGTCGTCACGAAGGCCGACCTCCGCACGCACGCGGCCGATATGCTCTCGACCGCTTACGCCGGGGCGAAGCTGCGGGTGAAGCAGACCTCCGGGTCCACCGGCGTCTCCGTGACGGTGAAGGTGGACGAGCGGGCGGTGCAGTGGAAGGCGGCCTGCACGCTGCGGTCCGACGAGTGGAGCGGCTGGCGGCTCGGGCAGCGGGTGGCGAAGGTGTGGGGCGACACCGGCGGCGACTACGTCGGCTGGAAGGGCAAGCTCCGGCAGCGCCTAGTGGACCGGGCCGTCTACCTCAACACGATGGGCGTGACGGACGAGCGGATCGCCGCCTTCGTGGCCGCCGCCGGCCCCCGCCCGGGGCTACTGTTCGGGCACGCCCACTCGCTCTATCTGCTCGCCGCCAAGCTCGATAAGAAGGGCGTGTTGAATGTGCGGCCGTCGGGCGTGATCGCCACCGCGATGGTCCTGCACGACTACCAGCGGGCGGTCATCGAGCGCGTCTTCGGCACGCCGGTCACCAACCGCTACGGGTGCGAGGAGGTGAGCCTGATCGCCAGCGAGTGCGAGCACCACAAGGGGCTGCACGTCAACGCCGACGGGGTGTTCACGGAGGTGATGGCGAACGACCGGGACGCCGCCGGCAAACTCCTCGTCACCGACCTCGTGAACCTCGCCATGCCGCTAATCCGCTACCAGGTCGGCGACGTGGTCGAGGCCGGGAGCCGCGCCTGCCCGTGCGGCCGCGGGCTGCCGATCCTGGAGCGGGTCGAGGGGCGGGAGGCGGATTACGTCGTCACGCCCGACGGCCGGTTCGTCTCGGGCATCTCGCTCACCGACCACTTCGCCACGCTCATCGCCGGGGCCGAGCAGGTGCAGATCGTGCAGGAGGAAGTATCCCACCTGCGGCTGCGGATCGTGCGTGGCGACGCCTTCACCGACGGCAGCCGGCGGGAGATCGCCCGCCTCGTGGCCGCCACCTTCGGCCCGGCCATGCGGCACGACGTGGAACTCGTGGACGCCATCCCGCAGGAGCCGAGCGGCAAGTACCGCTTCTGCATCTCGAAGCCGGCCCGCGACCACCTGCAGGCGATGAGCGCATGAGTGGGACCATTGCGGAACGCGGAATGCGGAGTGCGGAATCGGAGCGGACTTCAATCCGCAATCCCACGGTTTCCGTGGTGATGGCCGCGAAGAACTACGCCCGCTTCCTTCCCGAGGCGGTGGCGTCGGTCCAGGCCCAGACGTTCGCCGACTGGGAACTCGTGGTCGTGGACGACGGCTCGACCGACGACACGCCGGCCGCCGTCGCCCCGTTCCTCGCCGACCCGCGGGTGCGGTACGTCCGCGCCGACAGGCTCGGCCAGTCGCGGGCCAAGAACCTCGGCATCGGGCTGACGCGGGCCCCGCTCGTCGCCTTCCTCGACGCCGACGATGCGTGGTTGCCGACCAAGCTCGACAAGCAACTCGCCCTCTTCGACGGCCGGCCGGGCGTGGGCGTGGTCTTCTGCCGCCGCTCACTGATGGACGAAGCGGGAACGCCGCTGCCCGCGAAGCCGTCCCCGCCCCCGCCGCGGGGCACGGTGTTGGCGGACATCTTCACGCGAAACTTCGTGTGCTTCTCGTCGTGCGTGGTCCGCCGCGAGGTGTTCGCCCACGTCGGCCGGTTCGACCCGCAGTGGGACCTCGCCATCGACTATGACCTGTGGCTGCGGGTGGCGAAGTTCCACGCCTTCGACTTCGTGGACGAGGAGCTGGTCGCCTACCGCACCGGCCACGGCAACCTGTCGAAGAAGCTTTCCGACCGCGTGGCCACGGTGGTGTCGATCATGGACCGGGCCGTGGCCCGCCACGGGGCCGACGCCGTCCCGCCGGAGGTCATCTCCGACGGCTACTCCTCGACGTGCCGGACGCTCGCCTACGTGCTGCGGCCGTCGGAGCCCGTGACGGCGGCGCGGTGGTACGCCAAGGCGCTGGCGTGGCCGAGCGACCGCCGGGCGTCGCTGAAGGGGCTCGCCGCCGCCGGGCTAGCGTGGCTCCGGGGGCGGCGGGCGGCGGGGAGTGCGGAGAACGCGAGTTGTAACATCTGATGCGTTCGGTAGGCGTCAATCGGTTGATGGCCGCTCATCGTCGGACCACCAGGTCCACATCAGCGACGCAACCAACAGGGGCCAAGCCACGCACCAGATCGGGCCTCGGAGGATGATCGTCGAGAAGTCATGGGAGGTCGAGCCAAAGCGGCGCTCGATAAAGAAGAACCCGAACGAGCACAACAACCCTGTGAAGACATACCCGTTCGCATTGGTCAGGTTCAGGTCGGTTGTCATACGAACAGCTCCGTCACCGGCTTCCCCCGGGTGATCGGCAGGGGCCGGTTGAGCTTGTCGCGGACCTCCGTGTCGGGGTCGATGCCCAGGGCGTGGAACATTGTCGCCGACAGGTCTTCCGGCTTCACCAGCCCGACCGTCGGGTACGCCCCGAGCTTGTCCGACGCCCCGTGGACGTACCCCGGCTTCGTGCCGCCGCCGGCGAGGACGGCCGAGTAGCACGTCGGCCAGTGGTCGCGGCCGCCGTTGCCGCTGATCTTCGGCGTGCGGCCGAACTCGCCGACCCACACCCCCAGCGTGCTTTCGAGCAGCCCCCGCTCGTCCAGGTCGCCGATCAACGCGGAGAGCGTCTGGTCGGTGACGGGTAGCAGCTCGTCCACCCGCTTGGCCACGTTCTCGCCGCGGAAGCCGTGGTAGTCCCACCCCTGACCCGGGCCGCCGATCGCCCGCGAGAAGTAGACGTTCACGAACTTGGCCCCGGCCTCGGCGAGCCGGCGGGCGAGCAGGCACGACTGCCCGTAGGTCGTCCGCCCGTACCGGTCCCGCGTCTCCTTCGACTCCTTCGTCAGGTCGAAGGCCTCCTTGAACTTGGGGGCCGTGAGCAGGGCCACGGCCCGCTGGTAGCTCTCGTCCAACCCCTGGGCCACCAGCGACTTCTCCATCAACTCCGACTGCCCGTCGATGAGCTTGAGGATGTCGCGGCGGCTTTCGAGCCGCTCGGGGCTGAGGGTGTCGGGCAGCGTCAGTTCCGGCAGGCGGAAGTCGGGGTCGTTCGGGCTCTTGCCGAGGAACAGGGGGTTGTGGGCCTTGCCGAGGAAGCTGGCGTGCTGCCCCGGCGTGATCGACCCGTCCGAGAGGACGTGTGGGAACGACACGAACGACGCCACCCCCTTCGGGGCCGGGGCGAACTTGTCGACGATGGAGCCGTAGGCCGGGAAGAGTTCGAGGGTGTCGCGGAGCCGCTGGTCGTCGGTGGCGGGGGCGAACCCGGTCAGGCTGTAGTAGCCCGCCGAGTTATGATTCTTCATGGTGTGCTGCATGCACCGGACGATGGCGTACTTGTCGGCCATCGCGGCGAGCTTTGGCAGGCGGTCGGAGATGATGGTGCCGGGCACCTTCGTGCGGCCCCACTTGCTCCACGGCCCGCGGACGTTATCGGGGGCGTCCGGCTTGGGGTCGAACGTCTCGTGCTGCCCCGGCCCGCCCCACTGGTGGAGGAAGATGACCGTCTTGGCCGTGCCCTTCGTGCGGGCCGCGGCCGTGGCAGGAAGGCCGAGCCCGAGGACGCCGGCGGCCCCGACGCGGAGCACGGCCCGGCGGGAGAGGGGGGTGGTGGGCATCAGTTGTGACCGTTGGGAGATTAAATGCCGCCGCGAGAAAAGAGCAGTCGGGCCAGCATTCCGATGAGGATGACGACTCCGCTCGCCGTGGCCCCGATCATCCACCGCAGAATCCGCATGTCGGCCCGAACGGAAACGTTTTCGGCCTTCAACTCCGTCACGACGCCGTCGATCTTGGCGGCCAACCGCTGCTCGATCTCTTTCATTTCGTGCCGCATATCTTTGCTGGTTGCCGCGAGGTCGTCCTTCGTCACCAAATCCTTGAGGTTGAGCTGGATGACCTCGGCGAACGCCACCGCCTGCGCCTCGGCCTGCTTGTCCGGCACGCCGGCGGCCTTGAGCGTGTTGGCGAACTTCAGCGTGTCGAACGTCGCCATCGCCATACGCACTCCCCGGGCGTTCCCACGCCCATCATACCAACCGCCCGTCACCGCCGCAGGAGGAACTCCTTGGCGTTGAGCAGGCCCCACACCACGTCCTCCCACGCGGCCCGGCGGTCTTTCGCGCCGGCGAGGTACGCCAGCAGCTTGTCCTTCTCGGCGTCCGTCGGCGGGCGGCAGAGGGCGGCCAGGTAGAACTCGTCGAGCATCGCGGCGTCCGTCGCCCCGGCGGCGAGGAGCTTGCCGACGCGGTTCTTCGGGTCGGCCAGCATGGCGTTCATTACCTCGCCGGAGATGAGCTGGAAGGCCTGCATCATGCCCGGGTCGTCGCTCCGCTCGCACTCGCACGTCAGGAGCCGCTCCGGCTTGCCGAACACCTTGAGGAAGCGGTCGCCCATGCCGGCCCGGCCGTTGCGGCCGGACTGCGACGGGGCCGGCACCTGGTTCGCCCGCGTCCCCTTCGGGAACCCCTCGAACGCCATCGCCGACCCCGTCACCCGCGTCAGGGCGTCGAGCAACTGCTCGGCCTCCAGCGGCAGCACCAGGGCGTGCGAGTGGTGCAGGTCGTCGCCCATCGTGGACGTGTCGCGGGCCAGCGCCGCGAGCTGGTACGTCCGCGACGCCATCACCCGCTTCACCGCGTGCTTGAGGCGGAAGTCGTGGGCCGCGAAGTCCTTCGCCAGCCAGTCGAGCAGCTCCGGGTTCGACGGCGGGTTGGTGGCCCGGAAGTCGTCGTTGGGGTCGACCAGCCCGCGGCCCATGAGGTGGAGCCAGACGCGGTTCACCTGGGCCCGGGCGAAGAACGGGTTGTCCGGGGCGGCCACCCAGTCGGCCACGACGGCGAGCCGGTCGGCGTCCGCGTCGAGGGCGGCCGTCTTCGCCCCGAGGAGCTTGGGGCGGGCGGGGGCCTTCGTCCGCGGGTTCGTCACCTCCCCGGCGTGCGGCGAGAAGACCACCTGTTCGCCGACGAACTCGTGCGAGTCCAGCTTGTCCTTCTTGTCGTTCCCCGGCATCCGGTAGTCGACGCGGGCGAACAGGGCGGCGAACCCGTAATACTCGTCGCTCGTCCAGCGGTCGAACGGGTGGTTGTGGCAGCGGGCGCACGCCACCCGCACGCCGAGGAACACCTGAGCCGCGCTCTCGGCCCGCGTCGTCGGGTCGCGGACGGCCCGGTAGAAGTTGGCAGGCGGGTTGGCGTACGTGCTGCCGCGGGCGGAAAGCACGTCCCGGGCGAACTCGTTAAGCGGCCGGTCGGCGGCGATCTGGGCGGCGATCCAGCGGTAGAAGACGGCCACCCCCTTCCTGTCGAGCGACTTCTCCTCCACCCGCAGGAGGTCGGCCCACTTCTGCGCCCAGTACTCCGCGAACTCCGGCCGCTTCAGCAGTTCGTCCACCAGCCTGTCGCGCTTGTCAGGGGTGATGTCCGCGAGGAACCGCCGGCTCTCGGCCGGCGACGGCAGGACGCCGAGGGCGTCGAGGTACGCCCGCCGGAGGAAGACGTGATCGGGGGCCAGTTCCGCCGGGGCCAGCCGGAGTTCCTTGAGCTGGGCGAACACCAGCTCATCGACTTTGTTATTCGGCCGGGCGTCGGTCATGTCCGGGAGCGGTCGGTCGGGCAGAAACACGGCCCGCACCGGCACCACCCGCCCGAGGTAGCGGACCAGCACCACCGTCTCGCCGGCCTGCTCGCGGACGACTTCGCCGGTCGGCGACACCTTCGCAATGCCGACGGTCGTCTGGTCGAAGGCGGCGAGCGGGGTCACGTCGCGGGTCGTGCCGTCCGAGAAGTGGGCGGTGGCCCGAATCGTGAAGCGGTCGAGCGGCTCGACGAGGATTTTGTGCCGGGGGGTGACTTCGAGCCGGGCGATCTTCGGCCCGCCGGGCGGGTCGGCCGGGCAGCCGGCGGCGACCCACGATCGAAGGACGGCGTACTCGGAACTCTGGGTGGTGAAGCGGGCTCCGCCCTCGTGGGGCACCTTGCCGGCGGCCTTGCGGAGCAGCAGGCTGTTGTCCGGGTCGTGCGGGTCGAGGCGGCGGGCGAGCATGTCGCGGGTGAGGATGGCGTGGTCGTTGGCCGGGTCTTCGCCGCGGAGGGAGAACTTGAGCCCGCCCTTGCCGGTGAGGTTGCCGTGGCACGCCCCCATGTTGCACCCGGCCCGCGTGAGGACCGGCATGACCTCCCGCTCGAACGACACGGGCGCGTAGGCGGCCGTGACATCGGCGGCCCGGGCGAGCGGGGGGCGTAGGGCCCCCGAGGTGAGAACGAGGGCCGCCAGAACGGCGGACGTGCGGGCGGGAAGCATGGGGGAGGTTCCGGCGGCGCGGGCGGCGGGGCGGGCGTGCAATCTCTATCGTGCCGGAACGGCCGCCGGATGCAAGGGGATTCGCCCCGGGGCTACCGCGGACGGCCGGCGGGGCCGGTTCCCCCGCCCGCGTTCACCCCGCCCGACCGCCCGGACCACTCCCACGTCAGCACGCCGAAGAGGTAGCCGCCGGCCGAGAAGCCGGGCACGCCGAACGCCAGGTACAGTGGCAAGCTGTCCCACCCGTGCCGGCCGGCCATCACCAACGCCCACATCACGCCCGTGGTCAGTCCCCAGGCGAGGACGCCGTACCGCCAGACGTAGCGGCTCCGGCCCCGCTCGCGGAGTTTGGCCCACCGCTCGACCTGTTTGGGATGCACCCTCATGGCAACGCCTCCACGCGACCTGATTCGATGTGACACCGTCACGCGTGGCGGGCGGAGGCGCGAAATGTTACCGACGCCCGGGCTCCGACTCACCGCCCGGGGCGAACCGCCGGTGGTCGCCGGCGGACGAGACGTTGGCGATCAGGTGGCGTAGGGGGAGCCCGCGGAGCGCCCGAGGTCCGAAAAGCCGGCCCCCTGGGAGTCCAGCCGCTGGAGGTGCCGGAACCGCCCGGGGGGTGATGTCCTTGACCCAGCGGGCCTCCGGGACGGTCGGCCGATTTTTGTGATAGATTCCGTCTCTGGGACGAGTACACTCTAGAACTCTCAATCTTCAACCGACCCAGGTTCCGGGACGACGCCGCCCCGGCAGCCCCACCTACCCCGCCCCCGGAGCCGCGCCCGTGATCATCCACGCCATGCCCGTGCCCGCATTCGCGCTTGCGAACAGCGTGAACACGGACACAATCCTCTGCGCCCAGGCCATGATCAACACCCCCGACGCGGTTCCCGTGATCGACTGGCTCTTGACGGCCAAGTTCAACCCGTGCGCCGTCCCCCTCACCGACGAGCAAGGGTTGCTCTTCCACGCCGACAGCAAGAAGGCGATGATCAAGGGGTTCCGCAAGATCTTCGACGCGAAGGGCGAGTCCGAGGGCTACCGGCTCGACGCCCAGGGGGAGTCCCTGGGCCTGGTGTTCGCGGCGGTCGACCTGCAAGGATACAGCAACAAGCTGACCGGGGGTGCCAAGATCGTCAAGCACAACGTGTCCCAGTTCTTCACTCGGCAGGTGACCGTGGCGTCCTACTACACCCGGTACGCCACCAACCGGATCGTCGGGGTGGACAAGGAGGACAGCCGCATTGCCGCCAAGCAAAAGGCCCAGAAGACCGCCCACAAGTTCGGGGGGATCGAGTACTACTCGAGCTTCAGCGACCTCGGGTCGGAACCGTTCGCCAGAGGGTTCTACCTGTTCGTGACCCGGACCAAGTTCGTCCCTCTCAACCACAAGGGCACGTCGGTCGTGCGGATGATCGGCTCGACGGCCAACTACGGGACGCTGGCGACCCAGATCAGCGGCAAGCTGGAGGGGAACCGGGGCGGGGTGATCGGGAACTGACCCCGGCCGGGGCGGGGCCGCCGCGAAGAACGCCCACCCGCCGCCGCGGGTAAGTTCCCGCACGGAGCGGTCCGCGATCAGCAGGCCGCCGGTGTACGGCAGGGGAAGGTTGATCCCCTTGTGATGGGGTGTTGAAGAGATCACCACCCCCGTCCGCCGACACGACGGGGGCCGCGCCGTTGAGCGGCGGCCCCGTCTCGGCCTCGTAGTCCGGCCCCTTCCGCCTCTTCCCGTTCCCCCCCTCCTTAGAAGAGGCCGACGAGCAGTTCGTCGAGCACCAGCCGGTCGTCGGCCAGGGCGAACGTCGCCACGTAGCCGCGCCAGCAGGCGAGGAACCCGGGTCAAGGTTGGAGCGGGGAATCGGGGCGGAATTCAACAACTCGTGGGCGTTACCGCAAAATGTGGGAGCGGTTTCCGGATGTCGTTCGTGGGTCATCCGATGCGGCCGACTTCATAGCGCTTTTGCGGTAAAATCGGGTAGCGGCAATCGTCGCACGGGCGGGTCCGCTTGACAGCGGGGGCGGCTATCCGTTCTATTCCGGCCCTCCGATATGCCGTCCCGAGTAACGGGGTCCGCCGATGGCTTCCTTACCCGGTCGCCGGTTGCCGCTCTCGCCGTCCCGCCGGTTCGTGTGCGACCTCATGCACGCCAGCCGGAAGGTGCCGCTGGTGTCGTTCGAGCGGCGGATGCGACTCGGCGAGCTGGCCGACGCCCGGGCCGCGGCGGCCGACCCGCCGGCGTGGGTGCTCCTGTTCGTGAAGGCGTACGCGCTGGTGGCGGCCCGCCGGCCGGAGCTGCGGCGGGCGTTCGTCCCGTGGCCGCGGCCCCACCTGTGGGAGGCCGACGACAGCGTGGCGGCCGTGGCCGTGGAGCGGGAGTACGGGGGCGAGCCGGGGGTGTTCTTCGCCCACCTGCGGGCCCCGGACAAGCAACCCCTCTCGAAGATGGCCGTCTACCTCCGCGGGTGGAAGACGCTCCCGGTGGAGGATGTCCGCCCGTTCCGCCGCTGCCTGAAGTACGCCCGCCAGCCGCTCCCGTTACGCCGCTTCCTCTGGGCGTACGCGACCGGGTGGAGCGGCAAGGTGAAGGCTGCCACCCTCGGCACGTTCGGGGTGAGCAGCACGGCCGGGAGCGGGGCGACCGGGCTGACGCTCGTGTCCCCGTTGGCGACGACGCTGAACTACGAGCCGGTCGGCCCGGACGGGACGGCGGCCGTGCGGCTCCACTTCGACCACCGGGTGCTCGACGGGGCCCCCGCCGCCCGGGCGCTGGCGGAGCTGGAAGACGTGCTGTGCGCGGAGGTGGCGGCCGAGGTGCGGGGGATGGGAAAAGGTCAGCCCTCGGCCGGCCGGGCGGGGCGACTGGCGACGTGGTCGTAAGCGACGAGCCGATCGGCAATCATCCGTGTTCCTCCCGCAGCTTCCGCAGCCGGGCCTCGACTTCGGCGGCCGAAACCCAGGGGCCTTCCGGCAACCGCCGGTCGATCTCCTCGTCCGTCGGCCAATCGCCCTCGATCACGTACCCCCTGCGGGGGGCGGGCGGGATGCCGACACGCTTGAACCGGGCGACGACCTCCCCCTTCCCGTTCTTCAACTCGAGCTGCCCCCCGGCCGCCAGCAGCCGCTCGCAGGCGGCCGAATCCAACACGACGCGGCTCATCGCCAGTCCTTCCTCGAATCGGGTTTCACGCCCACCCCGTTTGTATCACCCCCGGCGGCCGTATTGATTCCCCCCGGGGGCCGGTCTAGAATCCCCCAGTCCTCGGCCCCCTCAAACCCGTCGGCTCGGCCGCCCGCCGGCTCCGGACTCCTGCCCCGGGCACCCTCCACCGCCCGCGACCGCCGTCCCGAAACCGTCCGCCGCGGGCCCGGGGTGTGCCCCGCCCGGGCGGCGGCGCATATGATGGGACATGGGGGCGACGACGACCCGACGGTTCCGCGGCCGACGCCGGCCCGGGGCCGTCACCCGTGCCGCCGCCGGCCGCGGCTCCCCCGCCCGCCCGCGAACAGCACTCCCAGTCGGAGACGGCATCGATGTATGAACGCTTCACGGACCGGGCCCGGAAGGTGATGCAGCTCGCCAACCAGGAGGCCCAGCGGTTCAACCACGAGTACATCGGCACCGAGCACGTCCTGCTCGGGCTGGTGAAGGAAGGCTCGGGGGTCGCGGCCAACGTGCTGAAGAACCTGGACATCGACCTCCGGAAGATCCGGCTGGAGGTCGAGAAGATCGTCCAGCACGGCCCCGGCGGCGACCAGGTGGTGATGGGCCGGCTGCCCCACACCCCCCGGGCCAAGAAGGTGATCGAGTACTCCATCGAGGAGGCCCGGAACCTCAACCACAACTACGTCGGCACCGAACACCTGCTCCTCGGGTTGCTCCGGGAGCAGGAGGGGGTGGCCGCCCAGGTCCTGATGAACCTGGGGCTCAAGCTGGAAGACGTACGCGAGGAAGTCCTCAACCTGTTGGGCCATAACATGCCACCGAGCGAAGGCGAATCCGGCGGGGGCGGCGGCGGGACCGGCGGCGGCGGGACCGAGCGGTCCGGCCGCAGCAAGAGCAAAACCCCGGCCCTGGACAGCTTCGGCCGCGACCTCACCGAGCTGGCCCGCCAGGGCAAGCTCGACCCGGTCATCGGCCGGGCCAACGAGATCGAGCGGGTC
>JANPKP010000040.1:0-6710 GCA_031426095.1 Gemmataceae bacterium | reverse complement strand
GGCCAATATCCTTCGCTGGCGGCGGTAGTCCTGTTCACCGACGGCATCACGACGGCCGGCGACGACCTCCCCGCGGCCGGGGTCGAGGCCGCCCGCGCCGGCGTGCCGCTCTACGTGGTCGGCCTCGGCGACGCCCGCGAGAAGCCCGACCTGCTCCTGTCCGACCTCCAGGCCGAGGAAGTCGTGTCGGCGAACGACGAGGTCGTGTTCCAGGCCCGCCTCACCGCCCGCGGGCCGGACGCCCCCAGGAGCGTGCCCGTCACGTTGTTCGAGAAGCGGGGCGACAAGCTCGTCGAGCGCGGGCGGGTGCAGGCGACGCCCGACCCGGCCGGCAACCCGGTCCCGGTCGAGGTCCGCTTCACCCCCACGGAGCCCGGCGAGCGGACGTTCGTCCTCGACGTGCCGGTGCAGCCCGGGGAGGCCGACGCGGCGAACAACCGGGCCGAGCGGACGGTGGTGGTGGCCGAGTCGAAGCGGGTGCGGGTGCTGCTCGTGGAGGGCTACCCGCGGTACGAGTTCCGCTTCGTGAAGTCGCTGCTTGAGCGTGAGGCCGAGGGGCGGGTGGGCGGCAAGGAGGTGGAGTTGAAGACGGTGCTACTCGACGCCTCCCGCGGCTGGGCCGACACCGACCGCTCCGCCCTGCCCGACTTCCCGAGCCGCGACGCCCTGTTCGAGTTCGACGCGGTGATCCTCGGGGACGTGGACCCGCGGCAGTTGCCCCGCGGCGCGCGGGCGGCGCAAGACCTCGCCGACTTCGTCCGCGTCCGCGGCGGCGGGCTGCTCGTGGTGGCCGGGGAACACGCCGGGGTCGCGGCCCTCGCCGACACGGCGCTCGCGGACGTGCTGCCCGTGGCCCCGACCGAGGGTGCCGTCCCCCGGCCGACGCCCGAGGCCGCCCCGCTCGCCGACGGCTACCGCCCGCGGCCGACGGCCACCGGGCTGACGCACCCCCTGTTCCGCTTCGCGCCGGGCGAACAGGAGAGCCGGCGGATCGGGGCGAAGCTGCAACCGCTCCTCTGGTTCGCCACCGGCTACCGGCGGAAGCTCGGGGCCGAGGTCCTGGCGGCCCACCCGGACCGGCCGGCCGAGGGGGGCCCGGCGGGCGAGAACCACCCGCTCGTCCTCCAGCAGTTCGCCGGCCGCGGGCGGGTCCTGTTCGTCGGCTACGACGAGACGTGGCGGTGGCAGTGGCGGGACGACGAGGAGCACTTCAACCGCTACTGGAAACAGGCCGTCCGGGTGCTGTCGCGGAGCCGGCTCGGGCGGATCGACCTGCGGCTCGACAAACCCACCGCGTACCGCCGCGACGAGACGATCACGGTGACGGTCCGCTTCCCCGACGACGCCCCCGCCCCGCCGGCCGACGCCCCCGTGCGCGTGGCCGTGCGGCACACCCCGCCGCCCGGAAGCGGCCCCCCGGGTGGCGGCGACGAGACGACGCTACAACTGGCGAAGGTGGCCGGCTCCCGGGCGACCTACCGGGCGGCGATGGCCCGCACCCCCGAAGGCGTGTACCGCTTCCGCCTCGCCGAGCCGCAGGGGATCGACCCCATCCCCCGGGCGGAAGCGACGGTGCTGCCGCCGCGGGCGGAACTGGACCAGCTCGACCCGAACCGGGCCGACATGGCCCGGGCGGCGGCCGAGTCCCGCGGCCGCTTCTACTCGCTGGCCGACGCCGACGAGGTGCCCGACGACCTCCCGGACGTGCCCCGGGTGCCGCTCAACCAGCCGTGCCCGCCGGTGCCGCTGTGGAACCAGCCGGCGCTGTACGCCCTGCTCGCGGCCCTGCTCGCGGCCGAGTGGCTTTTGCGGAAGCGCGAGCGGCTGTTATGATCGGCTTTGGGCCGGCTTTCCCAGGTCTCCCGCCTTACCGGTAAATGTGGTGGCGGGAATCGGAACGGGCGGTGGGGTTGTGACTTGGGTCGGAGCGCACGCGCAAAAAGCGGTAGAATGCGGTAACGCCAGGGGCTCGTCATGCCGCTCGTCCTCCGCCCGCCGTCCCGCCGCGACTCGCTGCCGGACACGCTCCACGACCTCGGCCGCGCCCGCCGGGCCGCGTCGGTCGCCGCCGGGCTGTTCACGCTCGCCGCGTTGACGGCCGCGGCCGTCACGCTCGCCTGCGCCCTCGACGCGTGGCTCGGGCTGCCGCCGCTGGGGCGGGCCGCCGGGCTCGTCGGCACCCTCGCGGCCACGTCGCTCGTCTGGTTCCGCCGCGTGGTGCCGGGGGCCCGGCTGCGGACCGACCCGCTGGCCGTCGCCCTCGACCTGGAGGCGAAGTTCCCCCGCTTCAACGACGCCCTCGCCAGCGCCGTCTCCTTCCTGGGGCAGGACGAGGGCGACCGCCCGCCGCCCGGCTCGACGCGGCTGCGGGCGGCGGCCCTGAACCGGGCCCGGCGGCTCGCCGAGAAACACGACTTCCGCACGCTGGTGCCCTCGGGCCGCTGCTGGCGGGCGTTCTGGCTGGCCGCCGCGGCCGGCCTGACGGCGGCCGTCCTCGCGGTCGCCGACCCCGGCCGGGCGGCGGTCGCGGCGGTGCGGCTGGCCGACCCGTTCGGCCCGCACCCGTGGCCGCCGCGGACGAGCGTCACGGTGGCGTTCCCGGCCCGCGTAGCGGTCGGCGACGCCTTCACCGTCCGCATCGAGGTGCGGGGCGAGCGGCCGGAGCGGGCGACGGTGGAAGTCCGCCCGGCGGCCGGCGGCGAGTTCGCGGAAGGGGTGCCGCTGCCGCCCGACGCCGACGACCCCGTGAATGTGGTGGCCCGATTCGAGCCGGGCCGGCTGACGGCCGACTTCACGTTCCGCGTCGTCGCCGACGACGGCGACACCGGGTGGCAGGCGGTCTCGGTCGCCCCGCCGCCGAAGCTCGTCCCGCTCGACGGCCGGCCGTCGCCGCTGATCCACGCCGACTACCCGGCCTACACCCGCCTCCCACCAACCGACTTGTCCGACGGCGGCGGCGTGGTCGAAGCCCCGCACGGCACCCGCCTGACGCTCCGGGCCGCCGCCGACGTGCCGCTCGCGTCCGCCGCCGTCGTTTACCTCGGCGACAAGAGCGCCGTCGAACGCGCCGCCGGGTTGAGCGGCGTCGGCCTCCCGAACCCGCTCGCCGCCGTCGCCGCCCGCTCGCTCGCCGACGCCGTCGGCCGCGACGTACCGGTCACGCTCTCCGCCGACCGCCGCCGGCTCGACGTGGCGTTCACCCCGTCGATGGCCGGCCTCCACGCCCTGCGACTGACCGACGACACGGGCCTGACCGGCACCCGCCTCCTGGAACTGCGGCTGCAACCCGACCCGGCCCCAACGGCCTCGCTGGTGCGGCCCGCCCCCGGCCGCGACCCGGCGGCGTTCACCCCCGAGGCCGCCGTCCCCGTCGAGGTGCGGGCCGACGACCGCGTGTACGGCGTCCGCCGGGCGTTCCTCGAATACCGCCTCGGCCGCGAGGGGGTGTTCCGCGAACTCGCCCTCCACGACGGCCCGGCGCTGACCGCGGCATCGCTCGCGGTCGGCGGCGCGTCTCTGCTCGCGGCGTCCCCGCCGACCGCCGTCGAGGCGCGAACCACTGTGCCGGTCGCCCGCTTCACGCACCCGGACGGCGGCCCGGCCCGCGACGGCGACGTCCTCACCCTGCGGGCCGCCGCCGACGACTGGGACGACGTTTCCCCCGCGAAGGCCCCGGGCCGGTCGGCCGAGGTCGAACTCCGCATCGCCTCCCGCGGGTCGGTCGAGGCGACGCTCCAGCGCGACCTCGCGGCCCTCCGCGGCGACCTCCTGCGGGCCCGCGAGCAGCAGCGTGAAGCCCGGCAGAAGGCGACCGAAGCCGCCCCCCCCGCCGGCGAGCCGCTGCGGCCCGAGGACCGCGACCGGCTCGCGGCGGCCGAGCAACTCCAGCGGCAGGTGCGGGCGAAGGTGGCCGACGGCCGCGACGGGCTGCGGGCGAAGGCCGACCAACTGCGGGCCACGGCACGGGCCAACGGGCTGCCGCGGTCGCCCACGACGGACCGCGTCGAGGCCACCGCCGACGACCTCGGCCGGCTCGCCGACCGCGACCTGACCGCCGTCGAACCGCTCCTCGGCGAGGCCCGCCAGTCGCCGCCCGCCCCCGCGTCCGACAAGCGGGTGGCGGACCTTCTGGCCCGGGCCGACCGCCACCAGAAGGCCGTCGAGGACGGCTTCAACCGCCTCCTCGAACGGCTCGAACAGTGGGGCGGGGCCGCCGAAGTCCGCGGCGAGGCCCGCCTCCTCCGCGACGCCGCCTCGCGGCCGACCGGCACGCCCCCCGCCGGTTCACCCGACGCGCTCTCGCCGGCCCAGCGTTCCGCGTTGGAGAAGGCGGCCGGCAAGCTCGACCAACTCGCGGAGCAAGCCGGGGCGACGCTGGCGAAGGCCGGCCGGCTCGCCGACGCCAAGGACGCCCGGGCGAGGGCCGACGCCGCCACCGCCGCCGCCCGCGACGCGGAAGCCGACATCGCCGCGAAGGGCGGCGACGAGGCACGGGCGGACGCGCTGCGGACCCAGGCCGACGCCGCAAGGCAATCGGGGAAGCGGGCGGCGGCCGAGGCCGAGGCGTTGCGGGCGGCCGTCCCCGCGGCCGGCGGTCAGGCCCTTCCCGACGACCTCCGCAAGGCCGCCGACGCCTTGCGGGGCAACAAGCCGGGCGAGGCGGACGCCGCCCGCCGGTCGGCCGCCGCCCGGCTCGACGAGCTGGCCGACGCCCTGGCCGAGAAGCCGCCCGAGCCCGACGGCGGGTTGCGGAAGAAGGACCGCACGGCCGACCGCGTGGACGCCCTCGCCGACGCCCAGGACCGGCTCCGCGAGGCCGCCCGCGACGCCGACCGCATCGCCGACCCCGCCGCCCGGGCCGACGAGTTGCGCCGGCTGGCCCGCGAGCAGGACCGCCTCCGCGAGCAGGCCCGGGACGTGCTCGAACAGCTCACCCGCCGCAAGCCCGACGCCGCCCGCGACGTGCGCGAGGCGCTCGACCGGATGGACGCCGCCCGCGACGACCTGGACGCCGGGGCGGTGCCGGCCGGCCCGCAGGCGGAGGCGACCGACCGCCTCGAACGGGCCCGCGACCGGCTGGACAAGGCCGAGGCCGAGGCCGACCGCGAACTCGCCGCCGAGAAGCGGCGGAAGCTCGCCGACCTGGCCCGGGCCGTCCGCGACCGGCAGGCCGCCGCCGCCGCCGAGGCGGACCGCGTGCGGGACGCCGCCGCGAAGGCGAAGGCGTGGCCGCGCCCCCTTCAGCAGAGCCTCGTCGATCTCGCGGCCCGCGAGGCGACCCTGGCCGGCGAGGTCCGCGCCCTGTCGGCGAAGCACTTCGACAAGCTGCCGGTCCTCACGCGCCTGCTCGCGGACGCGGCCGACGCGATGGCGAAGGCCGGCGAGCGGGCGAAGGAGCGGGTCGAGGACGTGGTGGCTGCCGACCCCGGCGACCCGTTCGACGCCGCCACCGAGGCCGCCGCCGCCGACCGCGTCCGCCGGCCGATGGCCCTGGCGTTGAAGCGGCTCGACCAACTCCTCGACGCCCTCAAGCCCGACGAGCCGAAGCCGACGAAGCCCCCGCCCGGCGACGCGAACGACCCCCCGCCGGCCGACGCGGGCGGCGGGGGCGGTGAGGACGGGGTGCCGCCGCTGGCCCAGCTCAAAGTCCTCCGCGCCTTGCAGGCCGAGTTGAACGAGCGGACGGCGAACTTCGCCAACGCACACCCGAGGTTCGACGCGCTGAGCGACGAGGATCGGGACGAGTTGAAGGAACTGGAGCAGGCCCAGCGCGACATCGCGGCCCTGGTCGAAGGGATGGCCGACCTGTTCCCGCGGGCCGAGGAGAAACCGTGATGCGTGTCGCAGAATGGGCCGCCTTTTTTGTGGCCCGGGCTTCCAAGCCCGTGGTGGCACCAGACCCCGGGCTTGGAAGCCCGGGCCACAAGAAATGGGGCCTCGCGTCGCTGGTCGCCCTCGTGTCGCTCGACCCGGCCGCCCACGCCGCCGTCGAGGTCGCCCCGCCGCCGCGTGCGGTTGCTGCGATTGCTTCCGAAGACCCGGCCGCGATCATCGAGCGCCTCGCCGCCAACGCCCGGTCGGCCGGCGACCGGCTCGCCCGCCTCGACCCCGGGGCCGCCACCCGCGACACCCAGGCCGGCATCCTCAAAGACCTCGACGCCCTCATCAACCGCCAGGAGAACCCGCCGCCCGACTCGGGCGGGCCGAAGGACAAGAACCCGCCGCCGAAGCCGATGGGCGGCGACGGCACCCCGCCGAAGGGCGGGGCGTCCGGGAAGCCGGACGACTCCCCGTCGGCGTCCACCCCCCGCCCGCGACCACGAAGGGGCGGCCCGGGGAGCCTCGGCGGCGAGAAGCCCATGCCCGGCGACGCCGGCCCGTCCGCGAGCCGGCCCGCGGGGCCGAAGCCGACGCCCGATCCGGCCGCCAAGACGGGCACGGGCGGCGGGACGGTCGGCGTCAAGCCCCCGGCGGCGATGGCCCGGCCGACGCTGCCGACGGACGACGAGATCGTGAAGGACGTGTGGGGCCACCTGCCGGAAAAGCTCCGCCAGCAGGTCAGCTCGTATTACAAGCAGGGGTTCATGGAGCGGTACGCCGACCTCCTGCGGCAGTATTACGCCTCCCTCGCCGAGCGCGAGCGGCCACCGGATCGTTGAACTTGTTCGGCGGTCGGTGTCGCCGTCCGGGCGAACCCCGTCCCGTCAGGG
>JANPKP010000039.1:0-2357 GCA_031426095.1 Gemmataceae bacterium | reverse complement strand
CACAGCGCCCGCCCGCTTCTCGTCCGGCAGCAGGTGGCACAGCATGGCCACCACTGCGTACAGGCCGAGCAGGCACGGGGCGGCCCGGGTGACGGTGTTACGGCACCGCCCCCGGGTGGTCTCGACTCCGAGGCAGGAGCGGCACTCCTGGAAGGTGGTCTCGATGCTCCACCGGCCACAGTACGTCCCGACGACGGCCTCGGATGTCAACGTGGCGTCGGTGGTGAACAGGTACTCGTCCCGGTGGGTGCCGGTGATGTCCCGGACGTACACCCAGCGGATCGGCACCACCCCCGCCCCGCTCTTGTACCACTGCCCGGCCCCGGTCGCCGCCTCCACCTGCCGCGTCCCGCCCCCGTACCACGCCACCGTCAGCCGGGCGCGGTCGGCCGTCGTTGACGCCTGTCGGGGCTTGGGCACCCGCTGCCCTTTGACCCGCGGGCGGCCGTTGCCGGTGTACGGCGGCGCCGGGGCGAACAGGTTGACGTCCGGGTGGCACTTGCTCACAAGCGTCAGCCGGCGGCGGTGCCGGTGGCAGAACCGGGCGACCGCGTGCGTCCCGTAGCCCGAGTCCCCGGCGAACACGAACGTGCGGTCCGGGAAGCGGATGAGCAGGAGCCGGAGCAGCCGGCACATGAGCCGGGCCGGGGTGCGGTGCCGGACGCCCTCGGCCCGGCTGACCTCGGGGGTGCGGTACAGGTCCACCAGCACCGGCAGCGCCCACCGGCGGGCGGCGAACGGGAACTGGACCAGCACCGCCAGCACCACCCACTTGTGCCCGTACCGCCAGGCGGTGAACGAATGGGACGACCGGACGGCGTCCCGGTGTCGGCCCTTGCCGTACACCCGCGGCCCGGGGTGGCCGTCCACCGTGTCATCCCCGACGAGGTCCACCGGCCCGTCCGGCACCAGGTGATCGAGCAGGAACCGCGTCAGGGCGCAGCCGAGGGCCAGCCCGGACCACTCGGCCGCCGACAGCACCCGGCGGTAGCTGGCCGGGTGCCCCGGGGCCAGGTCGCCGACGGTGCGGAGCAGGTTGGCCACCGTCCGCCGGCCGGTGGTCACGACGGCCGCCGCGGTGAGTAACACGAGCCGGGTGTACGTCGGCCGGGACAGGTGGGGGAGGAGGGCGGCCAGCAGCGGCTGGGCCTCGGCGGGCAGGAGCATGACGACCGCCCGTGGCGTTATTCGGAGGCCGGCCAGGCGGACGATGGGGGCCAGTCCCGCGGCGGGGCTTTCGACCCGCGCCCCACGTGACCCGGCTCGACGTACGCGATCCATTCCGCCGCGCCGTTCCGGAGGCAGGTGCGGAGGACCGACGCGGCCACCTCGCCGGCCTCCTTCGGGGACAGGCCGGCAAAGTCCAGACCCGGGAAGCGGTCCCTCAGCCGCCCCAAGAGCCGGTCCCGCTCGGCCGGCGACAGCACCCCGACCGGCAGGGCCGCACCCGTCGTCATGCCGATCCCGTCCGGTGCCATGACCCGGGCAGCCAGGACCAGCCCGGCGGCGGCCGTGCGGCTCAGCCCGACGTCCACCAGGAACAGCGGCTGGTCGCGGAACAGATCGCGGGCGCGTACGCCGACCCCCGGCTCGGCGGCTTCGACGGCGAGGAGCGAGAACCGGGCCTGCCGGAGGGCGCCGAGGAGGACCAGCTCGTCGGGGTCCGCGTCCGGGGACGACTTCGCCAGATACCGATCGATGGCGTTCGCCCCGCGCCGCCGCACGTCGTGCAGGCAGAAGTCCATCAGCACCGCGATCTCGTCCTCGGTGTCGAGGGTGAGGACGCCCCGCTTGAGAATGCCGAGCTTCTTGCCGCCCTCGTCGGGGACGCCCCGGGACACGGTCTCCCCCAGCCGGGTGTTCAGCTCGAGCCCGACCTGGCGGAGGTGTTTGTACCGGGCGAGCAGGTCGGCGTGCTGGGACATGGCCCGGCCCCCGGGTCGAATGGATGCCGCCAGCCGATGGACCCACTCCCACACGGTCCATCCCCGGCGGCCCGGTCCCGGGGCGCTCCCCTCGGTCCCGTGCTGCCCGTTGTAGCCGTGGCCGGCCCCCTGCGAACAGCGACTGTGAACGGCGAGGGAGCGCGACCGGCGAACACAAGGAGCTGGACGACGTCGGCCTCAAACCTGTAGTCGCTGGTCAACACGGACTGCGGACCCGAAAACTGCACAAGTCGAGCTTAGCAACTGCAGCGCGAGCTACGGCGCGACCACCGGCGTCGGGTCGGCGGCCACTCCCCACAGCTTGCCGAGCAGCTCCAACATGTCCGGGTCGTGCGTCTTCAGTTCGTCGCGGGTGAACGGGAAGAAGTCGTTCCGGCCGAAGTACGCCTCGGTCGCCTCGGCGAAGTACTC
>JANPKP010000038.1:0-9761 GCA_031426095.1 Gemmataceae bacterium | reverse complement strand
CACCCGCTCGCCCCGGACCTCGACGTACACCGTGCCGCCCCGTGGGGACGCCTGACGGCCGACCATCTCGGCCTTCCCCAGCCGGGCACCCCAGAACGGGGCGAGGAGGCAGTGGGCCGAGCCGGTCACCGGGTCTTCATCGACCCCGACCGCCGGGGCGAAGAACCGGGAGACGAAGTCGAACTGCGGGTCGTCGCTGCGGGCCGTGACGATCACCCCACGGCAGTCCACGGTCGCCAGACGCCGGAAGTCCGGGGCGACGGCCCGGACCACGGCCTCGGACGCCACCTCAACGAGGAAGTCGGTCGTGCCCCGGCCGACGTGGCGGGCCGTGACGTTCAGCGACTCCAGAAGTGCGGGCGGCGGGTCACACGGCCCGACGCCGAGGGCGGGGAAGTCGAGCCGGATGCGGGAGCCGTGCCGCTCGGCACCGAGGACGCCGCTGCGGGTCGTGAAGGCCACGCTCGCCCCGTCCGGCAGCTTCCCGAGCCGGCCGAGTACGACCGCCGTGGCGAGCGTGGCGTGGCCGCACAGATCGACCTCGGCCTTCGGGGTGAACCACCGCAGGTCGTACCCGGCGGCGTTCGGGACGAAGAACGCGGTTTCGGACAGGTTCATCTCCGTCGCCACGCCTTGGAGCCACGGGTCGTCCCTCCAGCGGGGGAGTGGGACGACGGCGGCGGGGTTGCCCGTGAACGGGCGGTTCGTGAAGGCGTCCACCACGAAGTAACCCACCCGCGTGCCGGTCATCGCCACGTCTCCTGCCGCCGCACACGCCCGACGTGGGCGTGAGGGTGTTCTACGCGGTCGGTGAGCCGACTCGGGAACGGCGGCACCAGGGTAGATAGGGAATGATGACGTTCACGGAGTATGTGGCGATCCGCGAGGGGTTGCTGTCGATCAAGCCGCCGACTGGGGGGATGTCGCGGGTCAACCCGTTCCCGACGACCGCCGCCCACCTCAAGCGGATTCGCACGCTCGCCAAGCCGGCGATCCGCCCGACGCCCATCGTTGTCCCGAAGCTCAAGTCCTGAACGCCCGTTCGACGCCGGTCGTGGCAAACGGTCATGCCGTCTCGGGGGGCGACCCGGCCAGCAGCTTCTCCAAGGCGTCGAAGTCCACCGGCTTGACGACGTGGTGGTCGAACCCGGCCTCCATCGACCGCCGGCGGTCCTCGTCCTGGCCCCACCCCGTCAAGGCGACCAGGGTCACCGCCCGGCCCCACGGCTGCTCGCGGATTCGCCGGGCGACCTCGTACCCGTTCAGCTTCGGCAGGCCGATGTCGAGCAGCACCAACTCCGGGCGGAACGCCTCGGCCACCTCCACCGCCTCCAGCCCGTCGTGGGCGGTGCGGACCTCGTTCGCCTTGATCCTCAGCAACATCTCCAGGGTTTCGGCCGAGTCCCGGTTGTCGTCCACCACCAGCACCCGGCACCCGCTCAGGGCCTTCGCCCTGGGGCCGGAACTCCTCGGCGGCAGCTCCCCCGGCGGCAGGACGAGGGGCAGGCGGACGACGAACTCGCTCCCCCGGCCGGGGCCGTCGCTCCGAACCTCGATGCTCCCGTCGTGCAGATCGACCAGCCGCCGCACCAGGGTCAGCCCGATCCCCAGCCCGCCCTGCGACCGCTCCAGCGACCTCTCGACCTGCGTAAACATCTCAAACACCCGAGCCAGCATGTCGGCCGGGATGCCCACCCCGTCGTCACGAACCGTGACGACGGCGTCACTCCCCTCCCGCTCGGCCGTCAGCCGGATGTGCCCGCCCCGGTTGGTGTACTTGGCCGCGTTGTTCAGCAGGTTGGTGAACACCTGGGCGAGCCGGACGGGGTCGGCGTCCAGATCGAGCGGCTCCGGCGGCAGGGCGACGACGAGGTCATGCCCGCACTGCTCGATCAGGGGCCGGCTGCTCTCCACCGCCGCCGCCACGACCGCCGCCAGGGTGACCCGCTGCTTGACGATCTCCAGCTTGTCGCGGCTGATCCGGGCCACGTCGAGCAGGTCGTCAACGAGCCGCACCATGACCGCCACCTGCCGGGCGATCACGTCCCTGGCCGTCTTCACCCCCGGCCCCTGCACCCCGTCCGTGCCGAGGTACTGGACGGCGTTGCGGATCGGGGCCAGCGGGTTCCGTAGTTCGTGGGCCAGGGTCGCCAGGAACTCGTCCTTGTGGCGGCTGGCCTCGGCCAGTTCGTCGGCCCGCTCCCGCAGGGCGGACACGTCCTCCACCGCGAGCAGGATCAACTCGGGGTGTTCGGAGTCGGAGGGGAACGGCCGGGCGTTGAGCAGCATCGTCTTCCGGCCGAGGGCCGGGAAGGTGTGCTGGACCTCGTAGTCGTGGACCGACTGGTTCCGGGTCAGCACCTCGTCCAGCAGCGTCCGCAGGCCGGGGATGTCCCACTGGCCGTTCCCCAGGTCGTACACCAGCCGGCCCTCCGTCTCCCCCTGGGACACGCGGAAGGCGTCATAGAACGAGCGGTTCGCGGTCCTCACCCGCAGGCCGGTGTCGAGGACGAGGAATGGCTCCCGAAGGGTGGCGATGATGTCGCCGGCGTAGGCCAGGGCCGTCGCCAACGCCCGCTCGGTCGTCCGGCGGGCGGTGATGTCCCGGAAGACCAGTACGGCCCCGGCCACCTCCCCTCGGTCGTTCCTGATGGGGGAGGCACTGTCGTCCAGGGAGCGTTCGGTGCCGTCGCGGGCGACGAGCAGGCTGTGCCCGGCCAGCCCGGCGGTGCGGCCTTCTCGTAACGCCCGGACGCTCGGACTCTCGACCGGCTGGCGGCTCTCCTCGTTGAGGATGCGGAACACGGCGTCGAGCGGCTGACCCACGGCCTCCTGCGGCGTCCACCCGGTGAGGGACGCGGCGACCGGGTTCATGTACGCCACCCGGCCGTCGCTGTCCGTGGTGATGACGCCGTCCCCGATGCAGGCGAGGGTGACGAGCAGCCAGTCCCGCTGGCTCTGTAGCCCCTCGACGTTCGGTGGTGTAGGGTCGGGCATCCCAGGCTCCTCGTTCGATCTGCCGTAACGTCGTGCTACGTTCCGGGTTGACCCGGCAGTGTAGGGTTTTCTATCACGGCGGGTGAGTACCGGCGACGGCGGGCCGCTCCCCGCGACCGCCGGCCACCTCACGCGGATGCGGACCCACGACGGGCCGACCGTTCGATCACGACCCCTCATCGCCCGAGGCTGATGCCGTGGCCGTGACGCCGGCGGGGCTTCCACCGCCCCAACGAGTCCCCCGGTCTGAGAAGCGACCTACCCGTCGATACGCGGGACGGGGTCCGCCGTCGTGACAGGCGTTGCCGTGGCAGGCATCCCCCGGAAGTCGGCCTGCGGCAAGCACCTCCACTGCGTTCCGGCCGACGCATTGCTCCCGTTGACCCCAAGCCCCGAAACGGCTAGGGTTTAGGCACGGAATTTGCACAGTATTCTCGATTGTCCGCCGACCTGTGCCAGTCCCAACTTGCCAGCCTCCGGTCCACCGGGGGCGTACCGCCGTCCCCGCACCGCGACCGGCCCGCAGGCGACACGGCTCGGGTGTGGCTGACGGACGGCCACCCCGAGGGGTAGGCCCTCCCCGACCTCCCCCGCCAACCGCCGGAGCGACGTGTGCCCCCCGACTCCCGTGCCTTGCCCGTCGTCCCCGTCCGCGAGTTGCCGATCCCCCTGGAGCGGGACGTGTTCACCCGGACGCTCCTCCGCGAACTCGCCGGCACCCTTCAGGACGTGGTCGGGCTGGACGAGGCGTCCGGGTTCGTCAGCGTCGTCGGCCAGCGGATGGGGGACCAGATCAACCAGATGTACCGGGAGGCCCTGGCCGTTGATAACCTCTCCCGCGAGCAGGTCCGGGACGTGCTGGTGGACTTGAAGAGACGCATCCAGGGCGACTTCTACGTGATCGAGGAGGACGAGGACCGGATCGTCCTCGGGAACCGGGCCTGCCCGTTCGCGGACAAGGTGAAGGACCGCCCGGCCCTGTGCATGATGACCTCCAACGTGTTCGGGACCGTCGCCGCCCAGAACCTCGGGTACGGGAAGGTAGTCATCGAGCGGGCCATCGCCCAGGGGCACCCGGAGTGCCGGGTGGTCGTCTACCTCCGGCCGTCCGCCGGGGCCGACGCCGCGACCGGCCGCGAGTACTTCAAGGGCTAGAGGGCCGGCGTGTGTCCCCCGAACAGTTCCTCCTCTTCGCGGACGTGCTGCCCGAGCCGGCCCTGCTGGTCGGCGGCGACGGCCTGATCCACGCCGCCAACCGGGCCGTCGAGGACCGGCTCGGCCGGCCCGCCTCCGGCCTGATCGGCGGGCGGTTGGCCGACCTCGCCGCCGATCCGCCAGACGCGGTGGCCGAGTACCTGCAGGCCTGCTCCCGCACCCGCAGCCCGGTCCTCGGCTCGCTCGCCGTCAAGGCCGGCGGGGGCGACCCGCTCCGGTGCCGGTGCGACGGGGCGGTCGTCAGGCCGGACCCCGACCCGGCCGAGGCCCGTGTGTTCCTTCGGCTGACCCCCGCCGCGTCCCAGTTCGCCGCCCTGAACCAGAAGATCGAGGAACTCAACGGGGAGGTCCGCCACCGACGCCGGGTGGAGGAGGAACTGCGTCGGGAGCGTGAACTGTTGCAGGTCACCCTGACGAGCGTCGGGGACGCCCTGGTCACCACCGACACGGACGGCCGGGTCACGTTCCTCAACCGTGTGGCCGAGCGGCTGACCGGGTGGACCGCCGCCGACGCGGCCGGGCGTGACCTCCGCGAGGTGTTCCCGATCTTCAACGAGGAAACGGGCGAGGCGGTCGAGAACCCGGTGGCGAGCGTCCTGCGGGACGGCCGCGTGGTGTCCCTGGCGAACCACACCGTCCTGCGGGCCAGGGGCGGGGCCGAGCGGCCCGTCGCGGACAGTGCGGCCCCGATCCGGGATGACGCCGGGCGGCTGGCCGGGGTGGTGCTGGTGTTCCGGGACGTGTCGGCCGAGCGGGACGCCCAGGAGGCCCTGCGGCAGCGGGAGCGGCACCTGCGGGCGGTGATCGACGCCACCCCGGAGTGCGTCAAGCTGGTGGCCCCGGACGGCCGGCTGGTCGAGATGAACGCGGCCGGGCTGGCGATGGTCGAGGCCGACCCCGGCCGGCCGGTCCTCGGCGGGTGCGTGTACGACGTGATCGCCCCCGAGTTCCGGGCCGCGTTCCGGCGGTTCAACGAGGAGGTGTGCCGGGGCGAGCCGGGGTCGCTGGAGTTCGACCTCGTCGGCCTGAAGGGCACCCGCCGGCACATGGAGACGCACGCCGTCCCGCTCCCGACCCCGGACGGCACCTACCACCTGGCCGTCACCCGCGACATCACCGACCGGCGGCGGGCCGAGCAGGCCCTGCGGGAGAGCGAGGAGCGGTTCCGGCTGCTGGCCGAGACGATCCCCCAACTGGCGTGGACCGCCCGCCCGGACGGGCACATCTACTGGTACAACCGGCGGTGGTACGAGTACACCGGCACTACCCCCGAGCGGATGGAGGGGTGGGGCTGGCAGAGCGTCCACGACCCGGCCGAACTGCCCAGGGTGGTAGAGCGGTGGGCGGCGTCCCTCGCCACCGGCGAGCCGTTCGACATGGTGTTCCCGCTCCGGGGCCGGGACGGCGTGTTCCGGCCGTTCCTGACGCGGGTCGAGCCGTTCCGGGGGGCGGACGGGCGAATCCTCCAGTGGTTCGGGACGAACACCGACGTGTCCGAGATCAAGGCGATGGAGGACGCCCTACGGGACGCCGACCGGCGGAAGGACGAGTTCCTCGCCATGCTCGCCCACGAACTGCGGAACCCGCTCGCCCCCATCAGGAACGCCCTCCAACTGCTGCAAATGCCCGGCGTGACCGCCGCTACGGCCGGCAAGGCCCGGTCGATGATGGAGCGGCAGGTCCAGCACCTCGTCCGGCTGGTGGACGACCTGATGGACGTGTCTCGGATCATGCGGGGGAAGATCGAGCTACGCACAGGGCCGGTCGAGTTGGCCGGGGTGGTGGCCCGTGCGGTGGAGATCGCACGCCCGGCCGTGGACGCCGGCGGGCACGACCTCGCCGTGGACCTGCCGGCCGGCCCGGTGGTGCTGGACGCCGACGCCGTCCGGCTGGCCCAGGTGTTCGCCAACCTGCTCGCCAACGCCGCCCGGTACACCGAGACGGCCGGCCGCATCCGGCTGACCGCCGAGCGGCTGGGCGGGGAGGTCGTCGTCCGGGTGGCAGACACCGGGGTCGGGATTGCCCCCGACGTGCTGCCGAGGGTGTTCGATCCGTTCTTCCAGGCCGAGCGGACGCACAAGCACCCGCAGGGCGGGCTGGGGGTCGGCCTGACCCTGGTCAAGCGGCTGGTCGAGTTGCACGGCGGCACCGCCGATGCCTACAGCGACGGGCCGGGCCGGGGGAGCGAGTTCGTGGTCCGCCTGCCGGTCGCCGCCCTGGCGGGCGACCCCGTTCGGCCGGCGGCGGGCGAGCCGGGGCCGGGCGGCACCACCCGGCTGCGGGTGCTGGTGGTGGACGACAACGTGGACGCGGCCGACAGCCTGGCGATGGTCCTGCGGGCGTGGGGGCACGACGTTCGGACGGCCCACGACGGCCCGACCGCCCTGGACGTGGTGGGGCACTTCCAGGCGGACGTGGTGCTGCTGGACATCGGGATGCCGGGGATGACCGGGCACGACGTGGCCCGCCGGCTGCGGGAGCGGCCCGAGTACCGGACGGCGTTTCTGGCGGCGATGACCGGGTACGGGGCCGACGACGACCGCCGCCGTTCACGGGAGGCGGGGATGGACCGGCACCTCGTCAAGCCGGTCGAGCCGGACGCCCTACTGCGGCTACTGGCCGACGCCCGGCCGTCCACCACGGCGGACGCGGGACGGGCGTGATGCCGTGACGACGGCAGCGGCCGGCTGGCGGCGGCGAGGCCCGGCCTGAAGGTGCTGTTCCTGAGCCGGTACGCGGACGACGCGGTGTTCCGCTACGGGATACTGGAGGCCGGGTCGAACTTCCTGCCGAAGCCGTTCACCCAGGAGGGTTTCGTCCAGAAGGTGCGGGCGGTGTTGGCCGGGCCGATGTGAGCGGGCCGGAGGGCGGTCGGTACGGGAGCGGGCGTGTTGTCGTCGTTGAACACGGTTTCGGTTCGGTCTTCGGGGGCGGTGCGAACATGGTGCTGGTGGTGTCCCGGTTCACGGTCAGAGCGGGATTGGAAGAGGCCGTACGGGCGGCGTTCCGGGACCGCCCCCGGCTGGCCGACCACGCCCCCGGCTTCCTCGGCCTGGAGGTGTTCACCGACCCGGCCGACCCGGCCACCTTCCACCTCGCCACCCGGTGGGCCGACGCGGCGTCGTTCGACGCCTGGCACGGGAGCGAGGCACACCGGGCGTCTCACCAGTACCTGCCGAAGGGGCTGAAGCTGGTCCCCGGCTCGACCCAGGTGACCCGGCTGGGGCGGCTCCCCGGCGGCGACCCAGCCCGGCTGGAGGAGGTCGCGGCCGACGCCGCCCCCGTCCTCGCCGCCTTCCTGGCGACCGCCCGGTCCACCCACCTGCTGGTCGCCGGCACGGACGGCACCGTCCGCCTGGGAAACCACGCGATGGCGGCTTCCCTCGGCCTGCCCGAAGCGGACCTCTTCGGCCGGCCGGTGTGGGGCCTGCTGACCGACGCGGACGCGACCCTCCTGCGGGACCGGGTCGGACGGGCCGACCGCCGGTATGAAGAGCCGCTGCTGCTGAACTTCGTGGACGCCGCCCACTCGCCGTTCACCCTGGACTGCCGGTGCGACGTGCAGCCGGGGTACTTCGTGCTGGTCGGGGAGCCGCCGGCCGGGCCGGCCGGGAACGCCCAGGCCGACTGGCTCCAGATGAACAACCAGATGGCGGTGTTGGCCCGCGAGAACGCCCGGCAGGCGAAGGAACTGGCCCAGGCGAAGCGGGAGGTGGAGCAGACCCTCTCCGACCTGCGGGACACCCACTGGCACCTGAAGAAGCTTCAGGAGGTGCTGCCGATCTGCATGGAGTGCGGGAAGGTGAAGTCCGGCACCGAGTGGGGGAGCGTGGTCGCGTACCTGAAGGCGAACGCCCTGTTCCTGAGCCACGGGTACTGCCCGGACTGCCTGGCGAGGGTCGCGGCCGAGTGGGGCGTGCCGCCGGGGGAGGTGCCGACGTGAACGACGTACCGAGCGGCCAGCGGCAGGCCCTGGCCGACACGCTGCGGGGGCTGCGGGGCCGGGTCGCGGAGGCGGTCACCGACGAGTTCTTCCGCCGCCA
The DNA here is from genome assembly GCA_031426095.1 of Gemmataceae bacterium. Taxonomy (GTDB): domain Bacteria; phylum Planctomycetota; class Planctomycetia; order Gemmatales; family Gemmataceae; genus JANPKP01. Next base: position 1,506 of record JANPKP010000038.1, on the reverse strand, counting down.
CCCGGACTGGCTGGAGCGGTACGGGGAGCGGGGCCGCAGGCACGGGGTCGAGGACGCCGGGTTCCACATGGACTTCCTGGCCGGGGCGGTCGAGGCCGGGTCGGCGGAACCGTTCCGGGACTACGCCCGGTGGGCGGTGCGTGTGCTGGCCGGGCGGGGCATCGCCCCCGCGTTCGTGGCCGAGAACCTGCGGCAGGTCGGGGACGCCGTGCTGCCGCACCTGGCCGACCCCGAGCGGGCCTACGTGGACGGCCTGGTCGGGGCGGCGTGTGCCGCCGCCGGCGAAGTGCCGACTCCGGTTGACCCGCAGGCCGGGGGCGACCCGCTGGCCCTGTCCCGCAGCCTGTTCCTCCAGGCCATCCTCCGGGGGAACCGGAAGGCGGCGGTCAACGTCTGCACCGAGGCGATCCGGGACGGGCACTCCGTGATGGACGTTTACGGCGGGGTGTTGCAGGAGGCCCTGTACGAGGTTGGGCGGCGGTGGGAGACGAACCGGATCGCGGTGGCGACCGAACACATGGCGACGGCGGTCGTCCAGTCCGTCATGGCCCAACTGTACCCGCTCATCCCGCCGGCCCCGCAGAAGCGGGGGAATGCGGTGATCACCGGGATCGAGGGGGAGTTGCATCAGGTCGGGGCGAACATGGTGGCCGACGTGCTGGAGGCGGACGGGTGGAGCGTCCGCTTCCTCGGGACGAACATGCCGCACGCCGGGGTGTTGCAGGCGGTGGAGGACCACAAGGCGGACGTGGTCGGGGTGTCGGCCACCATGCTGTTCAGCCTGCCGCAGGTGCGGCGGCTGGTGGCCGACGTGCGGGAGCAGTTCGCCGCCCGCCCGCCGCGAATCCTCGTCGGCGGTGGTGCGTTCCGGTCGGTCCCGTCGCCGGCCGAGGCGGTCGGGGCGGACGGGTTCGGGGCGGACCTCTCGTCGGCCCTCGCCCTCGTCGGCGGGTAGCGTTTATTGATGGTCGAGGGTCCGGTGACGCCGCACGGCGGGTCGGGGCGTGGCGTTCGCCCGGACGGCGGTGCGGCCCGACCCCGAGCGAGTCTGTGAGCGTGAGGACGCACAAGTCCGGGTGGTGCCGGTGGACGAGCCGGCGGCAGTAATACTCCTCGGCGGTGCCCACGACCCGAGCGGCGGCATCTTGCGACTCGACCGGGGGTGGTGCGAGAACATCCGCGTGACGACTTGAGCGTTTACCGAACGGCTGGCCCCGGCCATCCGAGAGAAGTTCCCGGTTATCAGCGAAGCGGAGAAATGGTCCTTCCCGGTGGTTTGCCCCGCCCGGCCGAGTAATAGGACCGGGCCGGCCGGCGGCGGACGAGCAGCACGATAATAGGCAGGAGTCCCAAGTCGTATTTAGGGTGCCCGGAGGGGACGATTAAGAACTTTCCCACCGGCGGCGGTAATAAAGACCGACGAAGGTTCCCGGACGGGGTGGGTGGAGCCTCTCACCGAAGGGAGGGACAACGTCGAGTTTCTCCATTTCGCATTCCTTTACGGCC
>JANPKP010000037.1:0-3364 GCA_031426095.1 Gemmataceae bacterium | reverse complement strand
CGCCCGCGAGCTGTTCGCCCGCCTCGACCGCCTCCGCCGGCGGGCCGCCGACCGCCCGCCCGGGTGGACGTGGCAGACGGCCGCCGACCTCCCGGCCGCCGCCCCCCTCGCCGCCGGCGACCCGGACGCCCTCCGCGGCCTCCGGTCCGAGGCCGCCGCCGCCTTCCTCGCCCCGGACCTCCGGCCGGCCGGGTCCGTCGCCCCGGGCTTCGCCGCCGCCGCCCTCGCCACCTGCCCGACGAACGACCTGCTCGCCGTCGGCGAACTCCGCTCCCCGGAACTCGTCACCCCGTGCCGCGTCCGCCTCGTCCGCACCGCCGGCGGCGGGCCGGACCGCGACCTCGAGTTCGCCCCCCGGCTGGTGGTGGAGGGGGGCCTCCCGGCGGCCGACGGGGTGCGGACGATGGCCTTCACCCGGGACGGCGGCCGGCTCTTCGTCGGCACCCGCGGCGGGTGGGTCCACCGCTTCGACCTGGCGACCCCCGGGGCCGACCCGGCGCAGTCGTGGCACGCCCACACCGGGGCCGTGTCGCAGCTCTCCGTCGGCGACGACGAGCGGCAGGTGTACGCCCGGTTCGCCGAGCCGAAGATGTTCAAGGCGTTCGCCGCCGACACGGGGGCGGAGGTCGGCCGCTTCGAGCCCACGGTCGCCGCGTCCGGGCTGGCCCCCGGCCGGCACGGCGGCGACGTGCTGGCCGGCGACTCGGGCCGCCTCCACCGCCTCCACCCGGCCACCCTCGCCCCCCGCCAGGGCCCGCCGGTCCGCTTCCGCGAGCCGCTCGCGGGGCTCCGGTTCTCGGCCGACGCCCGCCTCCTGTTCGCCGCCCAGGGGGACACGGCCGTGGTCCTCGACCCGGCCGGCACCGGGCGGGTGGCGGCCGAGTACCACGACCCGGCCCTCCGCCGGGCCTCCCACGAGGGGCCGGTGGACGCCGTCGCCGTCCACCGGTCCGGGGCATTCGTGGCCACCGCCGCCGGGGGCGACGACCGGTCGGTGAAGGTGTGGCAGGTCGGGGCCGAGCGGCTGGTTTCGGCCGTCACGGTGCCGGGCACCGGGCCGATCGCCCTCCGGTGGTCGCACGACGGCCGCCACCTGTTCGCCACCGGCGGGCGGGAGACGGCCCGGTTCGAGCTCCACGCCCCGCCGGCGGCCGCCGTGGTCGGGTTCGGCCCCGACCGCATCGAGCGGGCCGCGTTCACCGCCGACGGGGCCGGGTTCGTCACCCTCGGGGCCCCGTTCAACGCCGGCCCGCGGATGGAGCGGCCGCTCGTCCGCGGGTGGTTCGACCCGAAGCGGCCGGCCGACCGGGGCACCCTCCCGGGGTGGGGCGGGGCGGCGTTCGGCCCGGCCGTCCGGCCCGGGGGCGGGCGGGTGGCGACGACCGTCCGCGCCGGCGTCCTGTACTGGGACCCGCCGGCCCCGGTGGCGAACAGCGGGCTGACCGAGCGGGTCGTCCGGCTGACGACGTTCGACGCCGCCGGGGCGTCGCTGTGGGCCGTGACCGACGGCGGGGTGGTCCGGGCGTGGGACGCCGACACCGGCCGCCCGCGGGGCGCGTGGGACCACAGCCGGCACCCCCACCCGCCGCGGCCGGGGTCGCTCGACGCCCTGGCCGTGGGCCGGACGCGGGCCGTCCTCGGCGGCAGCGGCGGGGCCGTCCACGTCCTCGACGCCGCCGACGCCGGGTGGCTCGCGACCGTCCCGTGGGACGGCGACGCGGTCGGCTCCCTGGCCGTCCGCCCGGACGACGCCCTGGCCGCCGTCGGCACCCAGCGGGGCCTCGTCCGCTTCCCCACCCTCGCGCCCCCCGGCCCCGGGGTGAGCGTGCCGGCCCACAACGCGGCCGTGACGGCCGTCACCTTCAGCCGCGACGGCGCGCTCTTCGCCAGCGGCGCGAAGGACCGCTCGGTGAAGCTCTGGCGGCGGGCCGGCGACGGGTACGAGCCCCTCCTCACGGTTGACGACCTCCCGGCCCCCGTCCGCGAGGTCCGCTTCAGCCCGACCGACGACCGCCTCCTGGTGCTCCTGGCGTCCGAGCGGGCCGTCCGCGTGTGGGACCTGGCTAAGCTCCGCGGCCAACTCGCCGCGGCGGGGTTGGGGTGGTGACTCCGGGCGAGTTGCCCATGGTGCGAGGTCGATCCCGTGCCGAACCCCGGCCGCCTGCTCCTCCCGCCCGACTGCCTCCCGCTCGACGGCCCGCTCGTCTTCCTGGCCGGCCCGATCCAGGGCGCTCCGGACTGGCAGAGTGACGCCGTCCGCCGGATCGGCGAGCTGGCCCCGGGCCTCGACGTGGCGAACCCCCGCCGGGGCTACCCGCCCGGCGCGTTCGACTACCCGGCCCAGGTCGATTGGGAGACGCACCACCTGCGGCACGCCGGGGCGTACGGCGTCATCCTCTTCTGGCTGGCCGCCGAAGCGGTCCCCGTGCCGGGGCGGGCCTACGCTCAGACGTCGCGGTTCGAACTGGCCGAGTGGAAGGTGCGGCACGAGCGGGACGGGGCCCGGCTCGTGGTCGGGATCGAACCGGGGTTCAGCGGCGTGCGGTACGTCCGGCGGCGGTTCGGCCAGGACTGCCCCGGGGTGCCGGTCTGCGACACGCTCGCGGCGGCGTGCGAAAAGGCCGTCGAACTCATCCCGACACGGAGGTAGGTGGCGGCGCTCGTTCTCGACTCACGACGGATCGCCCGCCCCCCGGGCCGCGGCGGCCAGCGAGTACGTCGGGTCGGCCTCGCCCCACGTCACGTCGGCCGACGGGCCGTAGATCGCGGGTACCAACGCCGCCCCGCCGAGCCGCAGCCACGCCTGCACCTGCGTCCGGTGGTGGGCGGTGTGCAGCACCCGCCGCCAGAACGTCCAGATGCGCTGCCGCTTCAGCCCGCCGAAGAAGGGCATCTCGCCGAGCCACCAGTCGGCCGTCGCCGCCGCGAACTGCGGCAGCCTTAACCTTGCGAGCGCGACGTACCGCTCCACGTAAGCGGCCGCCGGCGGGGCGTCGCCGGGCGGCAGGAGCGTGTCGACCTCTGGCTCGGTGGTGCCGACGAACTGGGCGAAGAACCGCCGCTCGGAGAGCAGTTGGTGAACGAGGATGGTGCGGAGCGGGTTGCACTTCGGGTGCGGGGTGAAGCCGAGCAGGTCGTCGGGGATCGCCCGCCACATGGCCGCCGTCTTGTTCGTCTCGCTGGCATAAGTTTCGACGACGTGCTGGAACACAGGGTTCGCCGCGGCAGGCACGTCCGTGTCGGGGATGGCCGTCCAGTCGTAGTGCACGGCGAGAATCTCCGGGCGAAACGAACCGGCGAGCGGGGGGCGTGAGCCCCCTGATCGTGACGCGGGACCGGCTGGCCGTGCGGAGGTATCAGGGGG
>JANPKP010000036.1:0-3677 GCA_031426095.1 Gemmataceae bacterium | reverse complement strand
GGCGGGCTTCGGGGCGGCCGGCCGGAGCCCCTTCCAGAGGCCCGCGAGGCGGTCGCGCAGCGGCATGGGAACCTCGGATGCCGGGGTGACAAGGTGAGGGGGTGGCAGGGTGACAACGGCCCGTCACCCCTTGTCTTTTCACCGTGTCACCCCCTCACCTTGTCACCCCGTCATCCGAGGTTCCCATGCCGCTGCTCGACCGCCTCGCGGGCCTCTGGAAGGGGCTCCGGCCGGCCGCCCCGAAGCCCGCCCCGCCGCGGGCCGCCGCCCTGTTCGCCCCGCCGTTCGGCCACCCCGCCGGGTGGTGGCGGGACGACCCGGCCGAGCAGCTCCGCAACTACCAGTCGTGGGTGTACGCGGCCGTCAACGCCGTCGCCCAGGAGGCGGCCCGCCAGCGGCCGTACCTGTACGTGAACACCGGGCAGGCCGACCACGAGCAGGTCCCGCTCCCGCACACCCACCCGCTCTGCCGGCTGCTCGACCACCCGAACCCCTGGCTCACGCCCTGGGAATTGTGGTACTTGACCGTCGTCTACCTCGAACTCACGGGCAACTGCTTCTGGTACGTCGCGCCGCAGTCCGCGGGCGACGTGCGGCTCGGCACGCCGGGCGAACTGTGGCTCATCCCGACGCCGTGGGTGCGGGTGGTGCCGGACGCCCGCGAGTACGTGCGGGCCTACCAGGTGACGCCCCCGGGGGCCCCGGCCGAGACGTTCGGCCCGGACGAGGTGATCCACCTCAAGTACCCGAACCCGCTCGACCCGCACTACGGCCTCTCGCCGCTGCAAGCCAACGCCCTGACGGTAGACGCCAACACGGAGCTGCTGAAGTCGCGGTACCAGACGTTCCTCGCCGGCCCCCGCCCCGGGGTGGTGCTGTCCACGGAGCAGACGCTCTCGGACCAGACGGTGGCGCGGCTGGAGGAGCGCCTTCAAGCACGGCTCGGCGGGCGGGAGAACTGGCACCGGCCGCTGGTGCTGGAGCAGGGGTTGAAGGCCAGCCCGTGGACGCTGACGCCGGCCGAGATGGACTTCCTCAACAGCTCGAAGATGACGCGGGACGAAATCCTCGCCGTGTTCCGGGTGCCGCCGCCGATCACGGGGATCGTGGAGAACCTGGGCCTCGGGGCCGACATCTGGTTCGGGGCCCGGGTGATGTTCTGCGAGGGCACCCTGCAACCGAAGCTCGACCTCCTCGGTCAGGTGCTGACCCGCGACCTGGGCCGGCGGTACGGGCCGGACGTGGCGGTGAGCTTCCCCGACTGTTCGCCGCGGAACCAGGACCAGCGGCGGAAGGACGACGAACTCGACGCCCGCCTCGGCCTGCGGACGTTCAACGAGATCCGCCGGGGCCGGGGGCTCGACCCGTTCCCCGACCCGCGGTTCGACCGGCCGATGCTGCCGAAGGAGCTGGCCGCAGCCGCCGGCGAAGCGGCAACGGGATGACCGCACGCCGCGTCTTCCAACCCCGAAGGGGTGTCCGTTAATAGCCAGGGGTGGAGCGGAGCGGAACCCCTGGAACCACCCCCGCGAAAGCGCGGAACCCCAACGGGGTGGCAGTCGCGCATGCCAAACGCGACTGCCACCCCGTTGGGGTTCCAGGCTCCTTCTCCGTGCCTTCCAGGGGTTGACACCCCTTCGGGGTTGGAAGACGCGACCCGCCCGTTCCGCGATCCGTTCCTTCCCCCTCACCCGCTCACCCTCTCACCCCTTCTCTTCTCCAACATCGGAGGACGTATGACCACGCCCCGCGCCGACCCGACCGGCATCCGCCCCCTGCCCAACGGCTCCCTCGGGAACGCCCACCCGGGGGCCGTCACCCTCACCATCGACCCCGGGCGGATGCACCTCCGCAGCGTCATCAGCACCGGCGACCCGGACCGGGCCGGCGACGTGGTGGTGCCCACCGGTCTGCGGAACGTCGAGGATTTCATGGTGAATCCGGTGGTCCTGTGGGCCCACAACCGGACGCAGTTCCCGCCCATCGGGCTGTGCGAGTGGCTCGACGTGCAGCCGCGGCGGGTGGTGGCCGAGACGCGGTTCGCCCAGAACGTGGCGTTCGCCGAGGACGTCTTCCGGCTGTACGAGCAGGGCGTGTTGCGGGGCTGGTCGATCGGGTTCGTGCCGCGGAAGGCGTTCCGCATCGAGGCCCGGGGGCCGCTGGCGCAGGCCGCCCCGGTCGGCCTGCGGGTGGAGGAGTGGGACCTGCTCGAATACTCGGCCGTGCCCATCCCCGAGAACCCCGGGGCGCTGACGATCGCGCTCCAGAAGGGCCTCGTCCGCGACCTGCCGCTGCGGGAGTGGCTCAAGCGTGCGGTGCCCGACGACGCCGGCGGCCGCCTGTGGCGGGCGCACGACGTGATGGGCGAGTTGGTGGAAGTCGCGGCCGCCCCCGCGTAGCCGCGACCCCGCGTCCGCGGAGGGGCGCGCGGGCGCGTGCAACCACGCCACGAGAGCGCTGGTGGCTCCCGCGCTCCGCTCCGAAGACTCCGCGTCGCGGCTACGCGGGGGTCATTTTTCTCCTGTCCCGTGTCCCCTGTCCCCCTGACCCCCATTCGGAGTTCCCCATGTCCACGTCCACGATCGCGCCCGCCCCCGCCGACAAGTTCCAGTCGCGGGACGAGCTGGTGTCGTTCATCGAGCAGCAGACCACCTCGGCCGTCGAGAAGGCGACCCGGGTCGAGCGGCGGGTGCCGTGGGTCACGTCCGGGCCGGTCGGCCAGGACTCGGCCGGGTACAGCGTGCTGAAGGCGGCCGCGTTCGCCCTCGGGTTCGTCGGCCCGGACCAGGCGAAGGAGGAGATCCACGCCCACCACCAGCTCCGCGACCTGTACGCCGCGTACGGGTTCCTCCCGCACCACGGGCAGCAGTCGTTCCTGGTGCCGCTGGCGAGCGCCCACCTGCCGGTGTTCGAGCCGCAGGGGATGCGGCTGCGGGACGAGCTGCGGCAGAAGATGACGGCCCAGGCCCGGCGGTTCGACCCGGACGAGGCCGACTGGATCGGCCGCCGCACGGGGCGAGCGGGGGGCGTCAGCCCCCTGATGGGCAAAGCCCTGGGCACCGCCACCGACACGGCCGGCGGCACCCTCGTGTCGCTCCCCGTCCTCGGCGAACTGATCGACCTCCAGCGGAGCCTCGAAGTCTTCTCCACGGCCGGGTCGCAGGAAGTCGCCCTGCCGCCGAACGGGCGGGTGCAGTTCCCCAAGCTCACGGGGGCTTCGACGGCGTACTGGGTGGGCGAAGGCAGCCCCATCACGGAGAGCCAGCCGACGACGGGGAACCTCGACCTGCAGGCGAAGAAGCTCGGGGTGCTGGTGAAGCTCAACAACGAGCTGCTCCGGTTCGCGTCGCCGAGCGCCGAGGGGCTGGTGCGGTTCGACATGGCCCGGGCGGCCGCCCTGAAGGCGGACGCGGCCATGCTCGACGGGACCGGCGGCACCCAGATCAAGGGGCTGCTCACGTACCCCGGGATCGTGAGCCACACGGCGAGCGTGACGGGGGCGAACGGCGACACCTTCCAGCCGGCGGACGTCGCGCTGATGGAGGCGAAGTTGCCGGACGCGGTGGACGCCCCGACGGCGTGGGTGATGCGGAAGACGCTGTTCGCCGCCCTGATGAACCGCCGGGCCGACGCCGTCTCGGCGAGCGACGGCAAGGGGGCGTTCCTGTTCCGCCCCG